>NZ_AKIY01000206.1 GCF_000282615.1 Bradyrhizobium sp. YR681
CGGCGGCGTCGCCCTGCTCCGGGCGCGACAGGCCGTGATCCGCAACCTGGACGGCGAGCAAGAAGAGCCGGAAAGCCTGTCTGACGCAGCGATGTCGAGCAAGCACGAGCTTGGAAAGCTGCTTCGCAAGCAGTCCCTGCTGAACAACAACCTCTTGCTCGAGATATTCGATTCGATCGAGCAGTTGCTGAAATCCGACAGCCCGTTCATCTATCCGGACTTCTTCTTTCACCATATCCATCAATTGAAACTTCCGGCGACACTCGAATCCGAATTGATCGACCTGCTGACGGACATGATTCTGAACTTTCGAAAGGCGCGGCAATCCGAACGCAAGCGCGCACCGCGACGCAGATCCGGCCCGTATAGTGCCGACGTGAGGGCCGGCTTCGACATCGTAATGCGGGCTCTGGCAGAGCCGGCGCGCCAGATTGCGATGAACGCGGGAGAAGACGGCTCGGTGATCGTCGGCAAGATTCTGGAGAGCAAGTCCTACGCCTACGGCTTCGACTCCCAGACCGGCGAATATGCCGACCTCGTCGGAAAGGGCATCATCGACCCCACCAAGGTGGTCCGCGCCGCGATCCAGAACGCAGCCTCGGTTGCGGCCCTGCTGATCACCACGGAAGCCATGGTCGCCGAGCTGCCCAAGAAGGGCGGCGCCGGTCCGGCCATGCCCCCGGGCGGCGGCATGGGCGGCATGGACTTCTAAGGTCCAACCACCTCAAGGACTACGAAACCCCGGCAGCGATGCCGGGGTTTTTGTTTTGGGGTACGCTCCCGTCGTAGCCCGGATGGAGCGCAGCGCAATCCGGGAAAGTCGCTCCATCGCGGGCAGTCGTCCCGGATTTCGCTGCGCTCCATCCGGGCTACAAGTGAACGCTGCCGCCTCACCACACCTTCCCCATCCGCTCGGCGCGCAGCCGGCCGTTTCGGTCGAGCGACCAGAAGATCCGCGTCACCTTGCCGACCAGATGGTCCATCGGGATGAAGCCCATCTGCGACATGAAGCGGCTGTCGGTCGAGTTGTCGCGGTTGTCGCCGAGCACGAAGAAATGGCCCGGCGGCACGGTGTAGACATTGGTGTTGTCCACGTAGCCGTTATCGATGCAGTCATACGTGATGTAGCTCGCCCCGTTCGGCAGCGTCTCGCGCCAGCGCTTGATCTTGGCGCCGTCGTCGGCCCCGCAAACATCCCCGCCCGCCACGCTGGCAAGCGCGACGCGGGTCACCGGCCTGTCGTTGAGGATGAGCTGGCCGTTGCGCATCTGGACCCGGTCGCCGGGCAGAGCCACGACACGCTTGACGTAATCGACCGTGTCGTCCTTCGGCAAACGGAACACGACGACGTCGCCGGGGTCGGGATCGGCGGCGAAGATGCGGCCCGACAAAAAGGACGGCGCGGCAGGCACCGCATAGCGGTCGTAGCCATAGGCATATTTCGCGGCGAAGACGTAGTCGCCGACCATCAGCGTCGGCACCATCGAGTTCGAGGGGATGTTGAACGGCTGATACAGAAAGAAGCGGACCAGGAACGGCGGCGACCACAGTACCGGGACCAGCAGGATGAGGATGACGATCGCCTTCCATTCCCGCGATTGCGCCGAGGGGCGGATCGTTTGCTCAAGAGTGGTCATGCGCCTGCCTGATCGAAACCGTGATCGTCATCGCAAGATTACGCAACCTTTGCGCGCGCGCAATCCCCTCTCGGCTTTTTGGTCGCACGGGCGCACGCACGCGTTCACCGTGACGGGCATGTGAAGGGCCGCCCGTGGGCGGCCCTTCCGTTTCACGCGCTCTCGGGCGCCTTGAGGCGCACGAGCCGGGTCAGGAGGGCATCGAGGCCCTCGCCGTTGGAGGCATGAAGGTCGATGCGGCCGACCTTCTCGACCAGCCGCTCCAGCGACTCCAGCTCCTTGAGCCGCAGCAGCAGGGGGCTCTCCTCCATCAGGCGGGCGGTGTTCAGGAGCGAACGCGTTGCCGCGGTCTCCTCCTGCCGGCGGATCAGGTTCGCCTTCGCGACCCGCTCCGCCTCCACCACCTTGTTCACCAGCTCCCGGATCTCGCCGGGCAGGATCACGTCCTTGACGCCGAGCTCGGTCACCTCCACGCCGGACTCCGCGACGCGTGCCCGCACATAGTCGCGCAGCTCCGCATCCAGCGCCGCCTTCGCAGACAGCACCTCGTCCAGCGTCCGGCCGGCGACCGCCTCGCGGATCGCGAACTGCACCAGGCGGTACAGCCACGCATCCACGTCGGGCACGGTCGCAACCGTGCGCTCGGGATCGACGACCTTACGGAACGCCGTCAGCGTCACCCGCAGCGCGATGCGATCCCTGGTCAGCATCTCCTGCGCGGTGATCTCTACCGCCTGGGGCCGCAGGTCGAGGCGCTTGACCTCGATCTTGCGGCCGACGGTCCAGAAGGCGTGCCGGCCGGGCGCGAGCCGCTCCACGAGCCGGCCCTCGACGTAGAGCAGACCCGCCTCGTGGTTCTCGACCACCGTCTCCGACGTCACGGCCGAGCGGTTGCGCTCGATCATGGCCAGATGCCGCGCGCCGACCTTGGGATCGGCGGACACATCGATGCGCTCGACATCGATGCGGGTCGCGACCTTCCAGTAGACGCGGACCTGCCAGGGCGTCATCAGATGCACGGGCCGGCCGTCGAGGCTGACGATCGCGATCTCGTCCGCGCCGGTCTCGACCGCCTCGAACAGCTCGGCAGCCAGATCAGGCCGCGCGGCCTTCAGCACCGCGTAGCGATCGGCGGGGAATTCGGTCCCCACGACGTCGTACACGGTGGCCGTCAGCTCGTTGCGCAGATCGAACAGGCGATGGCGCCCAGGCGCGAGCACGCGCTCGAGCTGGCCGTTTCGCGTGAGTAGCGCGCGCTCACCGTCCTTGACGGTGACAGTGGTCTTCAGCAAATGCCAGGTCATGGCACGCCTCCTTCGTTTGCGCCCGGCGGATGCCGGGCAACAGGTTTCGTCTGCAAAGGATGTGAGGACGCGGACGACGCTTCCCATGACATCGACGGGCCGGGGCTTGAGCTTGCGCGATGACGGGCGCACGCGCGCGATCGCCCGACGCGTGTCGAGCGGTCATGCGGAGCCACCCGGCATCGGCGCAAGCGGTATCGACCCGCGGCGCAAAGCCGGTCTCACGGTGTCTGGGTTCGGACGGAAAGCCTTGCGGCAGAACGGCCGGACTGCGACTGAAGCGCGCGTCCGGTCCTCGTCAGAGGTGTCAGTTTTTCAGGCTGACCCGGAGCGATGGAGCGGGATTCGAACCCGCGACCCGATGATTGACGTCACCTGCTCTACCCAACTGAGCTATCCTTTGTGGGACAAGAGACCGGAATCGAACCGATGCCTTTGGGTTTCACCCCGACGCTCTCCATGAGCTACATCCTGCTTTTGCCTTCATTCGGCGGAACACGACATCGCAGAGCGATCCGCGCCAGCCGGGATCTCAGAGAGCCCGGACACATGGCCTAGCGAAGGAGCGGGCTAATAGACGAAGCACGTTCGGGTTGCAAGGGGGAAAGTTGGGATTCTTGGTCACGCGTCATGCGCTGTGACGCGATCGTCACACCGCGGCATCACCTCAACCCCGCGACATCTCCTGGAAACACGCCCTCACCCAGTCGATCGTCACGCGCGTTGCGGCGTCGCGCTTGAGGTGGTTTTGCACCAGCAGCCAGGCGTCGCGCCGCTTCGGCAGCAACGCGGCGCGCAGGCGGCGGTCGCCGAGCAGGTCGGCGCAGAGATGCTCCGGCAACACGCCGGCGGCCCGATGCGCGCGGATCAGGCTGCGGATGACGCGAACGTTGTCGGTGACGCAGCGCGCGCGGGTCTTCTTCGCGCGCAGGAATTGCATCTCGGGAATGGCACCGAGCTCGTCCGGATAGGCGCACAGCATCGGCTCGCCCTCGGTCGCAACGGGCTCGAAATAATAGAGCTTGATGTCGCCGAGCCTGGTGATCGCGAAGTCGCCCTTGTCGGGCTTGCGCAGGCGGATGGCGAGATCGGCCTCCCAGCGCGAGAACCTGACGTTCTCGCTCGAGGTGAGGAATTGCAGCGTCAGGCCGGGATGGGCGCGCAGGAAATCGCTCGCGCGCGGCGACAGCACCTCCTCGGCGACCGTGTTGGTCGAGGCGATGCGCAGCCGTCCCACCGGACCTTCAAGACTCTCGCTGAGGCGACCGATCTCGGCGGCATGCGCGGCCATGGCCTCGACATGCGCCAGCACCGCCTCGCAGCTCCGCGTCGGCCTGCGCACGCCGTCGGCGGCCTCGAACAGACGCAAGCCGAGCGAACGCTCGATGCGCGACAGCCTGCGCCCGACCGTGGTCTCGTCGATGCGCAGCCGCGCGCTGGCGCCGGCATAGGTACCCTCGTCCCTGACCGCGGCGATAATGCGCAGATCGTCCCAGTTCATGGCGTGAGGTTACACCGGCCGGCAGATGCCTGCAATATTGCAGCCACCCGCTGCAATATCCCTGCATATCGGCAGGCACTCCCGGGGCTATGTTTGCGGCACCTCTTGCCCGGAGATGTCCAAGACCATGACGACCGCAAAGACCCTGCTGCAGCTCGCCGGTGCTGATCTCACCCCGCCGCGCCTCGGCGATGCCGCGCTGGTGCTGATCGACATCCAGAACGAATATCTCGCAGGTCCTCTCGCTTTGCCCGACGCCCGGCCCGCCATAGCCCGGGCGGCCGCGCTGCTGGCACGGGCCCGCGACAGCGGAGCCGCGATCATCCATATCGCCCATCGCGGCAAGGCCGGCGGCCTGTTCGATCGCGGCACCGAGCGCGGCGCCATCGTCGCCGAGCTTAAGCCCCGCGCCGGCGAGCTGGTGATCGAGAAGGAGTTGCCGAATGCGTTTGCCAGCACCGATTTGCAGGCGCGCCTTGCCGCAACCGACAGGAAGAACCTCGTGCTCGCCGGCTTCATGACCCATATGTGCGTCAGCTCCACGGCGCGCGCCGCGCTTGACCTCGGCTTTCGCACGACTGTCGACGCCGATGCCTGCGCCACGCGCGACCTGCCCGACGGCCGCGGCGGCACGCTGGATGCCCGGACCATCCACGAAGTTGCACTCGCAGAGCTATCCGACCGCTTCGCGATCATCGCGCGCGGCGATGCGCTGAACTGACGGAGCGAGACGATGCTGCAACTCTATTTCTCGCCGATGGCCTGCTCGCTTGCGAGCCGCATCGCGCTGATGGAAGCGGGCCTCGATGCGCGCTATCACCTGGTGCATCTCCGGACCAAGGCGATTGCGGACGACGACAGCGATTTTCGCGGCGTTTCGCCAATGGGCGCGGTGCCGGTCCTGGTGCTGGAGAACGGCGAACGGCTGACCGAGAGCGCAGCAGTGCTGCAATACATCGCCGATGCAAAGCCGGAGGCGGGCCTTGCGCCGCGCTTCGGCGACCCCGATCGCTATCGCTTGCAGGAATGGCTGAGCTTCATCGGCAACGAGATCCACAAGGCGTTCCTGTTCCCGACCTTCTGGTACCAGGACGACGGCTCGCTCGCCAAGCCGCGTGCACGGATCGCTCAGACATTGGCGGTGCCATCGGCGCATCTGGCGGACCGCGAATTCCTGGTCGGCAACAGCTTCACCGTCGCGGATGCGCATCTCGCCTGGGCCCTGCTGCTGCTCCGTCCCGCAGGCGTCGACATCGCGCAATGGCCACCGCTGTCGGCCTATCTCGAGCGCATGCAGGCACGGCCCAAGGTGCGGGAAGCCATCGCCATCGAACTCGCGTTACGTAAGACCTTGGCGGCGTGACAGGATGTCACGGCCGCCCGGCCCGGCGGTTCCATGGCGAGGCCATTGATGCCGGCGCGACATGCGCTAATCTGGGGGATATTTTTCGATATTTCCCTGGAAGGCATTCATGCGCGCTCCTTCTGGAATTTTGTCTCGATTGTTCCTGGCCCTCCCCGCCCTCTTGCTGAGCCTTGCCGCCGCAGCGGCGGACACGCGGGTCGCGCTGGTGATCGGCAACGGCGCCTATGTCTCTACGGCGCAGCTTCCCAATCCGTCGCACGATGCCGAGGATGTCGCGGCCTCGCTCAGGCGCAGCGGCTTCGAGGTGTTTCAGGGCATCGACCTGCGCCAGGCCGACATGCAGGACCTGACCATCCGCTTCGCGCGCGCCGCGAGCCGGGCCGATGTCGCGCTGTTCTATTACAGCGGCCATGCGATGCAGTACAACGGCGTCAACTACCTGATGCCCGTCGACGCCATGCTCACGGATGAGGCGGACCTCAAGCGCTTCGTGCGGGTCGACGACATCGTGAACGATTTGCAGCAGGCCAAGAACCTGCGCATTCTCGTGCTGGATTCCTGCCGCGACAATCCGCTGGCCGACATGCTCAAGCGTTCCGCGACGCGCGCCGCCTCGGTCGGACGGGGCTTGTCAAAGGTCGAGGCACCGCGCGGCACCATCGTGTCATTCTCGACGCAATCAGGCCAGGTCGCCGCCGATGGCACCGGCCGCAACAGCCCCTACACCACCGCGTTTCTGAAGCACATCGAGGAGCCGCAGGAAATCGGCGACGTGTTTCGCGACATCAGCAGCGACGTCTATGACGCCAGCGGCAAGAGCCAGCTGCCGGAGCTGTCGCTCTCGATCATCGGCAAGTTTTATCTGAACGGGCCCGTGTCGGTCACGGTGGCGCCGGCGGCCGCGCCAACTGCGCCGCGGCCAGATCCATGCGCATCCGCAGAGGCGCACTGGAAGGCCGCCGACGGCATCGGCACGGCCAGCGCCTTTGAGGATCATCTGGCGCGATTTTCGAGTTGCAGCTTCGCCAGCCTCGCCAGGGCGCGACTTGACGGGCTGAAGAAGGTGGCGCTGGCGCCTGCCAGCCCCCCCAGAACCAGCGGCAGCAAGGATTTCGACGGCAACTGGGACGTGACGCTGAACTGCGCGGCAACAGGCAAGGCGCAGGGCTTCACCAGGCCCCTGGCAGCTACCGTGACGAACGGCGTATTCCACGCCGAGGCTCAGAACAAGGACGGCGTCAACCGGCTGGAGATCGACGGCCAGATACCCGCGGACGGCAAGACGACGTTGAGTGCGCGCGGCACGACGGGAGCGAGCACATACACCCTCAACAACCTGCCACCCGGCTCGCCTTACGCCTTCACCGTCGATGCGCAGTTCGATCACAGCCGCGGCAGCGGCAAGCGCAACGAGGCGCGCGCCTGCAGCCTGGTTTTCGTCAAACGCTAGCCGCGCATCGCCGGGCGGTCACACGCCGGTCTGGCTGATGAACTTGGTGTTGAAATAGCCTTCCATCGCCTCGGTGCCGCCTTCAGAGCCGTAGCCGGAATCCTTGATGCCGCCGAACGGGACTTCCGGCAGCGCCAGACCAAAGCTGTTGATCGACATCATGCCGGCCTCGACCGCCGCGCCGACCGCAGCCGCAGTCTTGGACGAGCTGGTGAAGGCGTAGGATGCCAGCCCATACGGCAGCCGATTGGCCTCCTCCACAACCTCGTCGAACGACGAGAAGCGCGAGATCAGCGCGAGCGGGCCGAACGGCTCCTCGTTCATCGCGCGTGCATCCTTCGGCACGTCGCTCACCACCGTCGGCTCGAAGAAATGGCCCTTGTTGCCAACGCGTTTGCCCCCGGTCTCGAGCTTCGCGCCCTTGGCGACGGCATCCTGCACCATGCCTTCAATGGCAGTGACGCGGCGCGGGTTGGCAAGCGAGCCCATTTTTGAATCGGGATCGAGCCCGTTGCCGACCTTGAACGTCGTCGCGACATCGACGAACCGGTCCACGAATTCCCGGAACACCTCGTCCTGCACCAGCATCCGCGTCGGCGAGATGCAGACCTGTCCGGCATTGCGATATTTTGCAGCCGCCAAGATCTTCGCGGCCGACGTCACATCGGCGTCCTTGAACACGATCGCCGGCGCATGACCGCCCAGCTCCATGGTGGCGCGCTTCATGTGCAGGCCCGCGAGCGCGTTGAGCTGCTTGCCGACATGGGTCGAGCCGGTAAAGGAAATTTTCCGGATCACCCGATGCGGGATCAGATATTCGGAGATCTCCGACGGCACGCCATAGACGAGGTTGATCACGCCATCGGGCACGCCGGCGTCGGCAAACGCACGGATCAACTGCGCGGGCGAGGCCGGCGTCTCCTCCGGCGCCTTGACGATGATCGAGCAGCCGGCGGCGAGCGCGGCGGAGAGCTTGCGGACGACCTGATTGATCGGGAAATTCCAGGGCGTGAACGCGGCAACCGGGCCGACCGGCTCCTTCATCGCCATCTGGTAGATGCCGGGCCCGCGCGCAGGGATCAACCGGCCATAGGCGCGCTTGGATTCCTCCGCGAACCACTCGATCACGTCGGCGGCGGCCATCGCCTCCATCTTCGCTTCACCGAGCGTCTTGCCCTGCTCCATGGTCAGCAGCGGCGCGATCTCATCATTGCGCTCGCGCATGATCGCGGCGGCCTTGCGCATGATCTTGCAACGCTCGAACGGCGCAACGTTGCGCCAGACCTTGAAGCCGGCGGCAGCGGCAGCAAGCGCCTCGTCGAGATCGGACTGGCCGGCATGGGCGACGGTGCCGATCACCTCCTCGGTCGCGGGATTGCGGACCTCGATCATGTTGCCCGACTGGGCCGGGCGCCACTTGCCGGCAATGAAAAGCTGGGTGTTGGAATAGGCCAAGGGATTCTCCTTTCAGGTCGAACTTTGAACGGCGCCGCGACAAATCGCGTCGGCCGCCTTAGTCATGTCGGGTCCGAGGTAGGCGCGGCAGCGCGGATCGGCGACGAGCGCGCCGAAATCCGCCATGGGCGTGACGCCGCCGCCGGCCACGAACAGGAAGCGTCCGGCGATCTCGGCGAGGATGTCGAGGTGCCAGCCGGCTGTCGGATGCATGCAGAGGATCACCAGCCTGCCCTCGTCGCGCAGCTTGCGGAAAAAATCGAGCATGAAGCCGATATAGCCGTCCTGCAGGTTGAACTGCGGCTCGTCGAACAGATGAACCAGCGGCGTCCTGGTGGGTGACGGCGCCAGCAAGGCGGACGGAACGCGCTTGCGGAAGCGCCGGACCTGATAGGACTGGTGATAGTGGATCGCGAGCCGGTCGCGCTCGCGATATTTGACGCCGTGGATATCGGTGCCCGCCACCAGCACCCGCCCCGAGGTCGGCGCGTTGGAGCCGGTCATCATCTCGAACAGGGTCGTCTTGCCGGCGCCGTTCGGGCCGACCACGCCGACGATGCCGGGCTCGTCTAGCGACAAATTGGCCTGAAGCGTGAATGTCGGGCGGCGGACGATGCGGCCGCGCGTGTAGACCTTGCGGACGTCGTCAAGAACGAGCAGCGGTGCGGCCACTTATTGTACTCCCAGCAAACGCTGACGAAGGGCACGGTCGTCGCGCAAGGTTGCGGCTTCGCCGGTCCAGACGATCCGGCCGCGATCGATTACCGCGGCATGGTCTGCCACCGACAGCGCGATCTCGGCATTCTGCTCCACGACCAGCGAGGCGATCCCCTCCTCCTTCATGCGCAGAATGGTGGCGAGCACATCGCCGACGATCTTCGGCGCAAGACCCTGGCTCGGCTCGTCGAACAGCACCAGGCCCGGCGAGCCGACCAGCGCGCGCGCAATGGCGACCATCTGCATTTCGCCGCCCGACAAATTCTCGCAGTCTCGCTCCATGAGATATTCCAGCGGCGAGAAGATCGCGGCAGCCTCCTTGACGCTCCAGTTGCGAAAACGCGTGCGCTTTTGCGCGATCGACAAATTGCGTGCCACCGACAAGGTCGGGCACAGCCGCCGGTCGTCGGGCACCCAGCCGATGCCGGCGCGGGCGACCTCGTGGGTCGGACTGCGCGTGACGTCGTGCCCGTCGAAACGAACTGCGCCGCGGCGCGGCCGGGTCAGCCCGAGAATCGAACGGAGCATGGTGGTCTTGCCGGCCCCGTTGGGGCCGAGCAGCGCAAACACCTTGGCGTGCTCAATCGCGAGCGAGGCGCCGAACAGGGCCTGCGTCTCGCCATAGAACGTATCGACGCCGTCCACTTCGAGGATCATGCGAATTTCCCGAGATTGGAGCGGCGCACCCATTCGTTCTGCTGGAGCTCGTGCGGCGTGCCGCGCGCGACCACCTGGCCCCAATGGATCACCGAGATGCGGTCCGCCAGCGAGAACAGGAATTCCATGTCGTGCTCGATGGCGACGATGGTCAGC
Source organism: Bradyrhizobium sp. YR681 (assembly GCF_000282615.1). Taxonomy (GTDB): domain Bacteria; phylum Pseudomonadota; class Alphaproteobacteria; order Rhizobiales; family Xanthobacteraceae; genus Bradyrhizobium. The sequence goes on from NZ_AKIY01000206.1 coordinate 10,244, forward strand.
TTGCCTTTCAGCCGTGCGACCAGCGTCGCGAGCCGCTGCACGCCGTCGGAGCCAAGGCCGGAGGTCGGCTCGTCCAGGCACAGCACGCGCGGCGCCTGCGCCAATGCCACCGCGATCTCCAGTGCGCGGCGGTCGCCGTAGGAGAGATCCTTGGCACGGATACCGCCCCTGTCGGCAAGACCAACCGCCACAAGCGCCTCGGAGGCCTGCTCCGCGAACCTGCGGTCCCCGGCCGCGGCACGCGCGATATCGAGGCCGCGCGCGCGAAACTCCGGCAGGCCCATCATGACGTTGTCGCGGGCGGAGAATTCGTCGAACAGCGTCATGATCTGGAACGAGCGCGCGATGCCCTTGGCGGCGATGCGGTGCGGGCTGAGGCCCGTGACATCCTCGCCGCCAAGCCGGATCTTGCCACGGCTTGGTTTCACCCGGCCGGTGAGCACATTGAAGAACGTGGTCTTGCCCGCGCCGTTCGGGCCCATCACGCCATGAAACTCGCCCTCGGCTACCGCAAGATCGACGCTCTCCAGCACGACCCGATCGCCGAAGCGGACATGGACACCCGCGGCCTCCAACATGCTCATCGGCCGCCTCCCACCAGCAACCGCATTGCGGACGTGCCGCGGCGCCGCAGCGCGTTGAGCGAATGCTGCTTCACGGCGGCCGAGAGCGCGCCGGCAATGCCCTCTGGGCGAAACAGCACGATCGCAATGAACAGCAGACCAAAATAGAGCATCCAGGCGTTGGTCAGCGCGCCGATCACGTCGCGGGCGGTGAGGAAGAGAAACACGCCGATCACCGGGCCCCAGAAGCTGACCAGCCCGCCGCCGACCAGCGTCATCATCACGACGTAGCCGGACTGATGCAGGCTCATCACATCGGGGAACGCGGCGAGCTGCGCCATCGCGAACAATCCGCCGGCAAAGCCTGATATGGCGGCCGATAGCGCGAACACCGATGCCTTGTAGAGCCATACATTGTAGCCGAGATGGGCGGCGCGAACCTCGCTCTGCCGGATCGCGGCAACCACGCGGCCATAGGGCGAGTGCACCAGCCGCCACAATCCGGCGGTGCCGACCGCGAACACCGCGAGCACGAAATAATAGAACGCGACATTGTCGGTGAGATCGAACGACACCAGCCCGAAATCGGCCGGCAACCGCCTGATCTTGAGCAGCCCGTCCTCGCCGCCGGTGATCCGGTGCGACTTGATCGCCAGCGTCCAGAAGATCTGGCCGAATGCGATCGTCATGAAGGCATAGTAGATACCGCGCCGGTGCGAGATGAACAGCGCCACCAGCACGCCGGCAAGCCCGGCGACCACGGCCGCGGCGGCAAGGCAGATCCACAGATTGGCGACGATGTCGAGCTGGCAGAGCCCGAACGCATAGGCGCCGATGCCGAAATAGGCGCCGTGTCCGAACGAGGGAAGTCCGGCCGTGCCCAGCACCAGGTTGAACGCGAGCGCATAGAGCGACCAGATCAGGATCTCGATCCCGAGATAGGGATAGAGCCCGACCTTGGTGATCCAGAGCGGCACCGTTGCAAGCACGAGCCAGAGCACCAGCATCGTCGGCGTGACGAGGCGCGCGGCGTCGGATGACGAATTTGATCCCACAATCATTCCCTAGGCCTCGAGCACGCTCTTCTTGCCCCACAGGCCGCGCGCGCGGAACGTCACGACGGCGACGAGCAGGATGTACATCGACAACAGCGACCATTCGGACGCATACGCACCGGCAAGACCGACGCAGAGTCCGACCAGCAATCCGGCCACGACCGCGCCCCAGAAGCTGCCGACGCCGCCGAGCACGATCACCAGGAATGCCGGGATGACCGCGTCGACGCCCATATGCGGGCGAATGCCCCAGATCGGCGCGACGATGATGCCGGCGACCGCAGCCAGCATGGTGCCGAACACGAACACCAGCAGCCGCAGGCGCGACAAATTGATGCCGAGCGCACGGACGATCTCGCTGTCATGGGCGCCGGCCTTGACGGTCGCGCCGAACGAGGTCTTCTCGATCAGAAGCCAGACCAGGCCGATGATCCCGGCCGCGATACCCGCCGCGTAGAAGCGATAGGTCGACCAGATCAGGTCGCCGAACAGGAAGCCGCCATTGATGGCGGACGGGACCTGAAGCACATAGTCGCGCGTGCCCCAGACCAGACGGATCAGCTCCTCGATCACCATCGCGGCGCCAAAGGTCAGGAGCAGTCCGTACAGGGGATCCTTGCCGTAGGTGCGGCGCATGCAGAGCTCGATCAGCATGCCGACGAGGCTGACGATCACGGGCGCGATCACGAGCGTTGCGGCGTAGCGCCAGCCGAGCGGCAGCGCGAGCCATGCCTTTGCAAGCTCGGCCGGCAATGGCGGGCGCGGCCCGGTGAGCTGCATCGCGACATAGGCGCCCAGCGCGAACAGGGAGCCATGCGCCAGATTGATCTGCTCCATCAGCCCGACGATGAGCATGAAGCCGAGCGCGATCAGTGCGAACAACAGGCCAAGTGTCAGGCCGTTGAGGAGATGCGGAAGAAGGTCGAACAAGGTCTTGGCTCTCGCAACTGGCATGCCTCACCCGGGACGCGGATGGTCCGGGCGCGCGGCGCGCGACCTGCGCGCCGCCGTTCTGCGACGTGACGGACCGTCTAGGAGTCGACGGTCGGCACCTGCTCGTAGGGCGTGAGCTTGCACTTGCCGGGTGCGGCGTCATCGGCGGCCGATTTCGGCTCGGTCCAGCTGATGATCTCGAACAGATCGGTGTTATCAGCCGGCTTGGCGTTGCGCCGCGCCAGATAGATCGTCTGCTGCATCTGGTGCGTCGCCGGGTCCATGTAGGCGTCGAAATGCTGCATGCGGTCGGTCGCCGAGACCTTGAGATTCTCGATCTCCTTGATGATCTTGACGTTGTTGGTCGACCCTGCCCGCTCGATCGCACGGAGCAATTCGCGCGTCGACATGTAGCCGTTGTAGGAGACGTTGCCCGGCACCGGGATCGGGCCGTCCTTGTTGGCGACCTGCCACTTCTTGACGAAGTCGGCGACGCCGGGCAGCTGCAGCTTGTGATACCAGGTGGTGCCGAACACGCCGAACAGGCTGTCGGGCGCGCCCCACACGTCAGGCCAGTCCTGCTGGTTGTTGATCCAGGCCGGCTTTCCGTCGAGCTTGAGCTGAGCCACCTGCTCCCGCAGCGCCTTGATGTCGTCGCCGCCGATCGCGGTCGCGACCACGTCGGGTTTTGCCTGCTGGATCTTCAGCAAATAGGCGGTGAAGTCGCGCGTGTTCTGGGGCACCAGCAGATTGTCGATGATCTTGCCGCCGGCAGCCTCGACCTGCGTCCTGGTCGCGGCAGACGTGGTGTGGCCCCAGACATAGTCGTTGGTCAGCAGCATCCAGTTCTTGCCGATGGAATCGACGGCGTTCTTGACCGACGCCTTGGAGAAATTGGTGCCGTTGCCGTCCCAGACGAATTTGACGCGTGAGCAGTTTTCTCCGGCTTCGCTCGGCGCAGAGGAATTGGTGTTCATGTAGATGACGCCGTATTTGCTGGCGACCTGCGTGATGGCGTTGGCGACGCCGGAATGCAGCGCGCCGATCAGGATGGTGCAGTCCTCACGCGTGATGAAGCGTTCGGCGACGCGGCTGCCGGTGGCCGGCGTTGTCTCGGTGTCCGCGGTGATGAAGGTAACCTGGCGGCCGAGCACGCCGCCCTTGGCGTTGACCTCGTCGATCGCCATCTTGATGCCGCGGAAATCGTCCTGGCCGCTGTTGCCGTATTGACCGCTGGCATCGCAGGTCAGGCCGAGCTTGATCGGCTTGGCCGCACCTTGCGCCCACGCGTGATTCTCTTTCCACGGCCCGAAGAAGCTGCCGGTGCCGCCGATGACACTCGCCATCAAGCTGCCCTTCAAAACGCTCCGCCGTGAGATCTGACGCCCTCTCATCGTTTCCTCCCGTTTTCGAAATCTTTTGCTTTTTTGTGCGATTAGAATATTCATTCCATTTGTTATGTAAAGTGGAATATTTGATCCAAACGGTGAAATGCCGTTAAACAGGCGACCGATCCGGAGACCCGAGACGATGAACAAGGCACAAGGCGCGATGAGCTACGACGAGTTGCGCGGCGCCATTGCGCAGCGCCATCGGGCGCTGTCCGGCCGCCTGCAGCAGATTGCGGAGTTCGTGCTCGATCACCCGACCGATGTCGCGCTCGGCACGGTCGCTGAGGTGGCGCAGCGCTCGGGCGTGCCGCCGTCGGCGATCGTTCGCTTCGCCCATGCGCTCGGATTCGGCGGCTTCACCGAGATGCAGCAGGTGTTCCGCTCTCGCCTCGTTGCCGGCGTCGCACCAAGCTACAAGGCGCGGCTCGCTCGCATGAAGAGCGAGGAGAAATCGGTGCTCGGCCGGCAGCCCGCCGCGGTGCTGTCGCGCTTCGTCGCGGAAGCGCAGTCGTCGCTGGTCGCGCTGAGCCAGTCCGTGCACGCGCGCGAGCTCGACGCGGCAACCGCGATCCTTGCCAAGGCGCGCGACATCTATCTCCTCGGCCTCGGCGGCTCGTTTCCAGTTGCGACCCACCTCGCCTATGTGCTGCGCAAGCTCGGCCGTCGCGTCGTCCTGCTGGACGGCACCGGCGGCAGCATCCATGAGCAGTCGCATGCGGCGACTGGGGAGGACGCGCTGGTCGCGATCAGCTTCCGGAATTATTATCCGGATACGGCGCGGCTGTTTCCCGAACTGGTCGCGCGCGGCGTGCCCACGATCTCCATCACCGACAGCCTGTTGAGCCCGATCGTGGAAGGGGCACGCGTCGTATTCGAGATCCAGGACATGCCCGAGCCGGCACTACGCACGCTGGTCGCACCGATGTGCCTGGTGCAGGCGATGGCGATCGGCCTCGACCTCGCGGCGGACTGATTTTTCACAACAGGAGAAGATCATGGCAGCACATGACGGGAAAGTATTGGCAGGCAAGGTCGCGCTGGTGACCGGCGCAGGCCGCGGGCTCGGCCGCGCCTTTGCGGAGAAGCTCGCCGCGCTCGGTGCCGATGTCGCGATCCACGGCATGCGCGAGAACGGGCCGGCGGAATATGGCGAAGGCACCACCCTCACCGAGGTGGCCGCGGAGATCGGCCAGCAATACGCTGTCCGCAGCCAGCGCGTGCTCGGCGATCTCACCAAGGGCAATGATATCGCGCGCGTCATCGCCGAGACCGAGTCGGCGCTCGGGCCGATCGACATCCTCGTGCATAATGCCGGCGGCGACATCGCGGCCGCGGGCGGCAAGCCCGATCCGAACGACGCGGTGCACATCAAGGAGGCCGACGTGCGCGCGGTGCTGGAGCGGAATTTGCTCTCGACCATCCTGACCTGCCAGGCGGTCGCGAAGGGCATGATGGAACGGAAGCGCGGCCGCATCGTCACGCTCGGCTCGGTCGCCGCCTTCAAGGGGCGCACCCAGGGCGCAATCTATGCGGTGTCGAAGGCCGGCGTCACCCATTACACGCGGTGCCTCGCCGACCAACTCCGCCCCTATGACATCGCCGTCAATTGCATCGCACCCGGCGATACCCGCACCGGCCGCTTCCTCGGCACCCGCGCAGTGGACCCCGACAGGTTGGTCGCGACCGGCACGCTGGACCGCATCGCGACCGTGGACGAGGTCGCGCGCGTCGTCGAGTTCTTTGCCGGTCCGATGGGCGCCTTCGTCTCGGGCCAGGTGCTGCGGATCGACGGCGGCGGACAGGCCTGGCCGGGCTGAGGCGAAAACAAAAAGGGCCGCTCGAGAGCGGCCCTTTTGTCATCCGAAATTGGCTGAGCTCATTCGACCCGCGCCAGCACCGCGAGCTTGCGGATGCCCTTGTTGCGGTAGGCGTCGAGGAATGCGTAGTAATCCTTGAACGACACGCAACCGTTGGAGTCGCCGTTGGGCCCGAGCATGAAGGTGTGCGCGAGCAGGCCGTCGCGGCCGTAGATCGCACTCTCGCCGCCGACCGGGGTCAGGCGCAGCGCGGGCACGCCGTGGAACAGCGCCTCGCGCGGCTTCAGCGTGTAGATGTGCGGCGGCGTCACGCCGCGCATGCGGGTGCGCTGCGAGCGCGGATCGTCGAGATTGGAGCCGAGGCCGGAATGCGCCTCGAGCTTGGTGCCGTCGGGCAGATAAACCGTCTTGGCGGTGATGTCGTAAACGGCCGTGTCGCGCTCATAGGGCGGCGCGCCGCCGAACATCGGGTTCTGCTCCTTCGGCGCGATCGAGGCGGTGACGCTGGCATCGGCGGAAGCATAGGCGAGCAGCCCGCCGGACGGCTCACGCTTGCCCCAGAGCTTTTCGACCATCGACGGACGCGGACCGGTGATCGACATCACCGCGGCCTTGGCGCGATCGGCGAAGGATTTTGGCTTTGCCTCAGGCGCCGGGACGATCTCGGCCGGGTCGGCCGAAGCCAGCTGCACCGGCGCATCAGCGCGCTTGGCCTTGGCCGCATCGGCGATCTTTTCAGTGACCTTGGCCGGGCTCAGCGGCTTCAGCGCTTCGGCGACCTTCGCGACGACGGTCGGCTTTGCGGCCTCCGCTGTCTTCGTCGCGGGCACGGCGCTCGCCGCATTCGACTCCACGCCTTGCGTGGCAGCCGCGGCAAAGCGCTCGTTGAACATCTCGCGCGAGATCGGGGCTGCGACCTGCAAGCGGTCGGGCAGCAGCGCAAAGGCTTCCTTGATGGCATCGCCCGCCTCGCGCAGCGCGACCCTGGGCGCGCGCTTGACCACGGGCTCGTCGTAGCCGGCGCTCCCGACGGACGGGTAGACGCTGGCGGCGAAGATGTTGTTGTAGACGGTCCAGCCGGCAAGCACGACGCAGCCGATCACAGCCGCGCCAAGCACGTTTTGGGTGGTCATTTTCCGGGAAGGCTTCCGATGTGAATGCTTGCCAGGATTTTTGGGCTTTCGTGCCGCGTTACTCTGCGCAGCGATACTCGTACTCATTCGCCTTGCGTCCAGGACGGTGTCACTCAGTCCCCCTTCGAAGTGCCGCTGGTCACGATCCGGAACCAGCATTTCGCAGAGGGTCGGAGCGTCATTAAGGCGACTTTTAGTTAAATGCAGATTAAGTTCGGGCGGATGTAGGGCAACTCGTTAACGCTGTCTCATTCTGAGAAAAAAGCCCGCAGAACTACGGACTTAGACGCGTCTGTTAACCATAATTCTCGGCCGGTTTAGCACGCCGGCTGACGTCACCGGCCCGCTCTGTAAGGCCACCCAACCAAGTCATTTTCGTGGTCTTCAATACCCGGACGATACCGGGGAAGCGTTGCGCGAGGCTGGTGCCCGACGACCCCTCAGTCGATGCTTCGCCTCTCCAGATTGCGGAGCTAGAGAGGGGATAAGCAGTGCCTCCTGACTGAAAGTTGATCGCGCCGGACTAGAAAATGCCGCAGCGAGAAAATAGCTGCGAGGAGCGGCACTTTTCAGCAGCCTCTGCGTGTGATACGGTACCGTATCAACATCGCCTTGAACTGTGCCAAGCACGCAAACGGAGGCTGGCATGAGAGGGATCGTGCGCGCCGGGCTTTTTGCTCTGGCGGGGTCGTTTTTGTTGATTGGATCTGCGATTGCTCAGCCTGCTGCCAATCTTGGCTGCACGGCATCGCCGTCGGCCGCGGGCACGCAAGTCTGGCGCTGCGACAACGGCATCACCATCGTTGCCGAAAGCGGTGCCAGATTTGAACTTAAGGACGCCAACCGCGACGGACATATAGACTCCGTCGAGTTGAGCAGCAAAGCGCTGCTGGTCGAGGTGCCCAGGAAGCCCGGCGGCAATCCCTTCAAGGTGCTGACGCCGCAGGCGATCGCCGCGGTGCGCGGCACCAAATGGGCAGTCGATGTCGCCGAGGCCAAGACCTCTGTCTTCGTGGCCGACGGCCGCGTCGGCGTCAGCCGCAGGAGCCGCGGTCGCGGCGTCGTGCTCGGACCAGGCGAAGGCGTCGATGTCGAGGCGACCGGTCCCCTGACCGTCAAGACATGGGGCCAGCCGCGCGTCGACGCGCTGATGGCGAGACTCGGTCAATAGCAAACCTGGCCAATAGGCCTGGACCATTTAAGGCCCGCGCAGCAAGGCCCGGGCGACAGAAAAGATTGCAGTACGGCATGACTAGACGCGTTCAGATCCTGGTGGCACTCGTCCTCACCGCCCTGTGGGGCGCGGGCACCTATGCCGCTCATGCCAACGGTCACCTGCGCTTTCTCGACCGGCTCGAGGCGACGCTGACCGATTGGCGCACGCAAGTCCGCGGCGTGCAGGTTCCGCCCGATCTCGTCACCATCGTTGCGATTGACGACACCGTCGTCAAGCGCGGCGGCAGCTATCCGCTGCCGCGCGCCGACCTCGCCCGGGTCGTCGACACCATCGTGCAGTTCAAGCCGAAAGTCGTCGCGATCGACCTGCTGCTGGTCGACCGCAGCGCCGCGATCGGCGACGCAACCCTCGCCAACACGCTGGCCACCGGTCCCATGGTGCTCGCCGCAGCGGCGATCTTCCCGTCCGCCAGCGAGACCGTCGAGCCCGGCAGTCATGGCGCCCTCGCCGCCCTGCCGCAAGCCGAGCGATTCCTGCAGCCGCTGCCTGCCTTCGCCGAACACGCCGAGGTGGGCGTCGTCAACGTCGCAACCGGACAGTCGGGCTCGCCGTTGTCGGTGCCGATGCTGTTCCGGACCCGCGACAAGGTCGAGCTGTCATTCCCCCTGCGCGTCGCAACGCGTGCGCTCGACAAGCCGCTGACGATCGCGCCCGACCATCTGATGCTCGGCGACCGCGCGGTGCCGACCGACAGCGACTTCGCGTTGCCGATCACCTATTACGGCCCGCGCCGCACCATCCGCACCGTCAGCGCGCAGAGCATTTTCGACGGCACGCTCAATCGCGCGGCGATCGAGAACCGCATCGTCGTGATCGGCGCCGCGGTCGCCGGCGGCGGCGACTTCTATCCGACACCATTCGACTCGCTCATGCCTGGTGTCGAGGTGATCGCGACCGCGATCACCCATATCGTTGCCGGCGACGGCATCGTGCGCGACCGCAAGGTCCACATCGCCGACGCTTTCACCGCGATCCTGCTGCCGCTGCTGCTGGTCGGCCTGCTCGCCTGGCGGCGCAGCGCGCTCGGCATCATGGCGGCAAGCGTGGTGATGATCGCCTGGGCCGGGTTCAACCTGTTCGCCTTCACGCACGGTGTCTGGCTGAATGCGGCGACCACGCTCGCCGCGGCGGTCCCGCCGGTGGTGGTGTTTGCCGGCGTGCAGCTGTGGGCGGGCGGCCGCCGCACGCAATATTTCGCTGCCAAGAGCCGGTCGCTCGCGCAATTCCAGGCCCCTGCGGTGCAGGAGTGGCTGGCACGCGATCCCGATTTCCTGTCCAAGCCTGTCCGGCAGGACGGTGCCGCCGTCTTCATCGACCTCTCCGGCTTCACCGCGCTCAGCGAGAAGATCGATCCGGGCGAACTGCAGGACATTCTCGAGGCGTTCCACGTGCTGATCGACAAGACCGCGGTCGATTGCGGCGGCATGATCACCAGCTTTCTCGGCGATGGCGCGATGATCCTGTTCGGCCTGCCACGCGCAATGCCCGATGACGCGGCGCGCGCGCTGAAATGTTCGATCGACCTGCACCGCAGCGCGGAGCGCTGGATCGCGTCATTGCCATCGGAGATCGGCAGCCAGCTGGGCTTCAAGATCGGGGCGCATTTCGGCCCGATCGTCGCCTCTCGTCTCGGCGAGAGCCACCAGCACATCACGGCGAACGGCGACACCGTCAACGTCGCGAGTCGGCTGATGGAGGTCGCCGCCCAGAACAATGCGCGAGTGGCGCTCACCGACACGCTGCTGGACGCGGCCGACTTCCAGGGCGCACCCGACGGCATCCTGACAGGCCCCCTGCTGACGCAGGTCCGCGGTCGCTCCGGCGTCGTGACGGTGTGGTTCTGGCGCGACCTCTATCGCGCTTCCGGCGGCGGCGAGCGATCCAGCACATCGCCCTTGGCGCCTTCGAGCAGATCGATACCGTAGGTCTCGACCACGAGCGGCCCGCGCTTGCGCTGGAATTGCGCGACCTGCGTCGCCTTCGCAAAAAGGGCGTTGACGTCCGGATGGCCGTCGGGACGCAGCTCGTCGACATAGATCAGCTTGCCCGCGAGCAATTTGGGATCCGGCTCGGGCATGTTGACCCAGCGGATGCGCTGGTTCTGCTGCACCACGCAGGTTCCGCGCGGCAGATAGAAGGCGAGCCAACCGGTGGTGCCGTAATCCGGCGCAAGCACGCAGGTCGCACCATTGCGCGCGCGCACGGCTTCGATCTCGGCGGCGAGCTCGCGCCAGCCGACGCCGACGCTGCGCACGGTCGCGTCGCGGCGGTAGCCGGACAGCCAGCCGGTATTGGCCTGCACGATGAGGGCTGCAAACATCACGATGCCCACGGGCGCGGCCCAGCGCAGGCAGAAATCCACCAGGCGGCGCGCGCGCGGCTGCCACTGCACGAGGTTGGCGGCAGCGGCCGCGGCGACGACGAAGGGCGGGTAGACCGGCGCGAACCAGTTGGCCTCGACGCGCGCATGCAGCGAATGCCAGACGAAATAGGCGACGATGGTCCAGAACAGCGTCTCGATCAGCACGCGCGAGGCCAGCGCGCCGGCCCGGCGCCAGGTCAGCGCGTGCAGCCCCATCGCGCCGAGGATGAAGACCAGCGGGGTTGCGAACGCAATCTGGGTCGGGATCAGCTCGGCGATGAAGACCGGGCGGAAGTCCTCGATCTTGGCGCGGCCGAGCTGCTTTGCGAACGAGACCCATTGATGATCCGCGTTCCAGAGGATCACCGGGGAGAACAGCGCGAGCGCAACGAGGCCGCCGAGATAAGGCCAGGGCGAGAGAAACCAGCGCCGCAGTTTCGGCACGGACGCAAGCCAGATCAGGATCGCGGCGCCGAAGAACATCGCGGTGTATTTCGACAGCAGCGCCGCGCCGACGGCGGCGCCGACAGCCAGCCACCAGACGCCGCGGCCGGTCTCCAGGACCTTGGCGAGGAAGAACAGCACGAAGCTGGAGGCCACCAGCAGCGGCGCATCGGGCGTCACGATCAGCGTGCCGACCGAGGCCATCATGGTCACGTTGAGCAGAATGGCGCTGGTCGCCGCCACACGCGCGCCGCCGAACAGGATCGCGGCGGAGCGGTAGATCGCGTAGCTCATCGGCAGCGCGAGCAGAATCGAGAACAATCGCACGCCGAGCTCGGTGTCGCCGGCGATCATGGTGCCGGCGCGGATGACGTAGGCCACCATCGGCGGATGATCGTAGTAACCTCCCGCGAGGTTCTTCGACCACATCCAGTAATAGGCTTCGTCGAAAGTGATCGGCGTGAAGGCCGCCGCGACGAGCCGCAAGGCCACCAGCGCCAGGATCACCAGCGCGGTATTGCGGACGATCCGCGCGTCAGCCCCGCCCATGACGGTTTCCTTGCCGCGCTATTTCTTGCGCCAGACGAACAGTCCGGACATCGCGTAATTCCACACCACGCCCATCAGCGCGCCGGCCATGCCGGCCAGCCACCAGATCGGCTCCTGGTCGTAGACCGAGAAGGCGACGCCGACATTGGCGAGCAGGCCGACGCTGCACACGATGTAGAACGCGATCAGGCCGCGCAGCAGCGCAAAGCCCTTCAGCCGCTGGTCGCGATAGGTGAAGAAGTTGTTGAGCACGAAATTGCTGGTCATGGCGACGATCGCGCCGGCGGCCTGCGCCTCCGCGAACGGCACCTTGAACAGCTGAAGGGCGATGAACAGCGTGGTGAGATGCACCAACAGGCCGATGCCGCCGACCATGGCGAACAGGATGAAGCGCAGCGAGACGGCGTCATTGGTGAACTTCGCCAACACCAGGCCGAGAAAGTCCAGCGCGACCATGGAATCGAGCTTGCTCTCGCCGTGCTGGCGCTCGCCGAAGGTGTAGGGAATTTCCACGGCGCGCAAGGTGCCGTTCGCGCTGGCGACGAGGTCGAGCAGGATCTTGAAGCCGTGCACCGACAGTTTTGGCGCAAGCTGCTCGAAACGATCGCGGCGGATCATGAAGAAGCCGCTCATGGGATCGGCGATCTCGACCCGCAGCGCCTTCCTGGCGAGTTCGGTCGCGAGCGCGCTGGCGCCGGCGCGCTGCTTGTTGAAACCTTCGCTCTTGTAGCCCTCGATGTAGCGGCTGCCGACCACGAGGTCGGCCTGGTCGCTCGCGAGCAGCAACAGCATCTTCGGCAGCTGCGTTTCGTCATGCTGGAGGTCGGCGTCGATCACGGCCGCATAGGGCGCGCTGGAGGCCAGGATGCCCTCGATGCAGGCCCCCGACAGGCCACGGCGGCCGATGCGGCGGACACAGCGCACGCGGCTGTCGCGCTGCGCCAGCTCGCGCACCACGTCCCAGGTGCCGTCGGGCGAATTGTCGTCGACGAACACGACCTCCCAGGCGACATTGACGAGCGTCGCCTCCAGCCGCCGGTACAGCACCGTGACGTTGTCGCGCTCGTTGAAGGTCGGGACGATGACCGACAGTTCCGGCCCCTCTTGAGCCTGGGACGGATTGTCGGAGCCCGGTCTGATCGCTTCATTCATGACGGCAGCGTATATCCGCCGCGTCCTGCGCTGCCAAGTTCTTGCGCCACAAAGCCGGCGTTCTCTGGGGAACGGCCCAAAAAGGGGCCTGAAATGCAAACGACCCCGGAACAACGGGCGCGCGTACATCCGGCGCAGCCTGAGCTATCCCAAGGTCGTCCCAGCAACGGAGATTGTCACTCAACGTTACCGTTAAAGGCTAGATGGGAGCGGCAAAGCCGCTTTGCAAGGGGCAAAGGCCGCCTTTTTTCGGCCCCTGGCTAGTTCGGGACTTCCTTGATCACGGGGCCTCGGGGCGCGGGCGCGACGGGGGCTATGGGCGCCGCAGCAGGCGGCGCCTCGACCTTCGCCGGCTTGGGCGGCTTGCCGTACTGGCCGATCGGCCCCAGGACGACGGCAACCGCCAGCACGAACGCCGCGACGACCGCGCCCAGAATGCCACCCACCGACTCAGACGACATGGAAACCTATCCCCGCTGCAGATTGGCCCAGTGATACCATGGATGCGCGCGGCGCCGGAAGGGCTCCCGGACGGCAACGGTGCAGGGTCTATTTCTGCGGCGGCCTGTGCTTGACGAAAGCCGTCACGATGTCCTTCTGCGCCGACTCGACCGCTCTGTTCGCGGTCGCGAGATGGGCGCCGGCATCGATGTTCGGGTATTGCGTGGTGAGATAGTCGAGCAGCGCCACCCGGTAATATTGCCGCTCCGACGGACAGGCTCCCGCCACCGAGCGGCCAAAGTCCTGCTCCGAGAGGCCCTGGTTAGAGTCGCGCGAATATTCCCGGGCCAGGCAATGCCAGTAGTCGTCGCGCCCCTGCATGGCCTGCTTCTGCGCGCCCTTCGCGCCATCCTTGGCATCGTCATCGTCCGCCATGACGGAACATGTCATGGCAGCAGATGTCATCATCACGAGCACCGCTCCCACCATCAGCATCCGCATCTTGTTCTCCTGTTTGTGCAGATTTCCTGGTGAGCTTAAACGGGACTTGGCAACTGGCCAATCACAACTCGTTTGATTAGGATGACGCCTCTCCCCTCCCCGACGATGCGAGATCCTCCGTGGCCAAAGCAAAAACCGCGTCCAAAAAATCCGGCAACATCTTCATCGGCATCGGCGGCTGGACCTTCGAGCCCTGGCGCGGCGTGTTCTATCCGGAGAAGCTGACGCAGGCGAAGGAGCTGTCCTACGCCGCCTCCAAGCTGACCTCGATCGAGATCAACGGCACCTACTATGGCTCGCAGAAGCCGGAGAGCTTTCGCAAATGGGCGAGCGAGGTGCCGGAAGGTTTTGTCTTTTCGGTGAAGGGCCCGCGCTTCGCCACCAACCGCCGCGTGCTCGCCGAGGCCGGCGATTCCATCAAGCGGTTCTATGATTCCGGCGTGCTGGAGCTGGGCGACCATCTCGGCCCCGTGCTGTGGCAATTCGCGCCGACCAAGAAGTTCGACGGCGCCGATTTCGGCAAGTTCCTCGAGCTGTTGCCGCGCAAGCTGGAGGGGCGCGCGCTGCGCCATGTGGTGGAAGTCCGCCATGACAGTTTCTGCACGCCCGATTTCATCGCGCTGGTCCGCGAATTCGAGACGCCCGTCGTGTTCGCCGAGCACGGCAAATATCCCGCCATCGCCGACGTCGCCGGCGATTTCGTCTATGCCCGTCTCCAGAAGGGCAATGACGAGATCAAGACCTGCTATCCGCCCAAGCAGCTCGATGCCTGGGCCGGGCGCATCCAGGCCTGGGCGGAGGGCGGCGAGCCCGACGATTTGCCGAAGGTCGACAAGGCCAAGCCGAAGAAGGCGCCGCGCGACGTGTTCGCCTACGTCATCCACGAAGGCAAGGTGCGCGCACCGCACGGCGCCATGGAGCTGATCGCGCGGGTGAGTTGAGGTGTCCTATGGCCAAGGCGAAAAAGCTCTTCACCATCGGTTATGAGCAGACCCCACCCAAGGCCGTGCTCGACGAGCTCGAGCAGGCCGGCGTCAAGCTCGTGGTCGACGTGCGCGCGGTGACGTCATCGCGCCGGCCCGGCTTTTCCAAGAAACAGCTGTCCGCGGGACTCGACGAGCGCGGCATCGCCTATGTCCACCTCGCCGCCCTCGGCACGCCCAGGGAAGGCCGCCTCGCCGCGCGCAGCGGTCAGTACGACGTGCTGGAGAAGATCTATTCAAGGCACCTGAAGACGCCGCAGGCGCGCGAAGAGATGGACGAGCTCTCGGCGCTGGTGAAGAAGGCCGGCCCCGTGTGCCTGCTCTGCTACGAGCGCGACCACACAAACTGCCACCGCCAGATGATCGCGGAGATCATCGAGGAGCGCGACGGGGTCGTGGTGAGGAATTTGGCGGGGCGGCAGGTCTAAACGACTCTCGCCGTCATGGCCGGGCTTGTCCCGGCCATCCCCGCCTTGCCACGCGGCACGAAGAACGCGGAAGCCCGGGCATGACGATGGGAGAGAGCGCCTAACCCTCCCCCGCCAGCCGGAACGTCCCCTCCATCATCTGCACGCAGCTGCCGCCGACATGGGCGGAGACGATCTTGCCGTCCTGCTTGCGCACGCGGGTGCGCAGGATGCTTGGCCGGCCCATGTCAAAGCCCTGGCCGACCGTGAGCTTCAATTCGCCGTCGCGGACGGGATCAAGATCGGCAAACAAGGAAACGGCCGCGACCGTGGCACTGCCGGTGGCAGGGTCTTCCGCAAAGCCACCGGTGCCGCGCATGAACATCCGCGCCTGCCGGTCGCAAGGCGCCTCCGACGTAGCGACGTCACGCGTGTAGAACCACACCGAGAATGCGCCATCGCGCGGCAGGACCCTGCCGAAGGCCGCCGCGTCAGGCCTCGCCCGCTTGAGCGCCTCGCGCGAATGCAGCTCCACCACGGCAAACGGCGTGCCGACGCCAACGACCTGCGGCATGTGGTGGTCGGTCTTGATGTCATCAGCAGTCAAGGAGATGCAGGATGCGATCTCCTCGGCGGAAAACTGCGCCAGCTTCGCCAGGGGCTGCGGCGCGGTCAGCTCGGTGCTGACCACCCTTGCCTGCTCCCGCACGATATCGACCGGCACGAGCCCTGCCTTCTCCTCGAACAACAGGCGCGGCTTCGGCTCCTTCGCGAGGCTCGCCAGCACGAAGGCGGTGCCGACATTGGGATGACCTGCAAAGGGCAGCTCCCGCACCGGCGTGAAGATGCGCACCTCGGCGTCATTGGCCATGTCGCGTGGTGGCAGCACGAAGGTCGTCTCGGAATAGTTGAACTCGGTCGCGATCGCCTGCATCTGCGCCGTCGACAGCCCGCCGGCGTCGAGCACCACGGCGAGTTGGTTGCCGCCGAAGGCGCGGTCGGTGAACACGTCGACGGTGATGTAGCGGCGCTGCATCCTGACTTCCCTCACGCAAATCGCAGCCACGACCGGCCGCATCGCCGGCACTCTACAAGCCGGCGACATCGCCCGTCATGCCCCAAAATTGAGTGCAATCGGAGCAATCGCGGAGGACGCGTCAGAACCGAAAGAGCTGATACGGCGATGCCAGCACTTGCGCGCGCTCGCTCTTGTCGACGATCAGCGCGTCGAGAAACTGCCGGTTCTTCTGATAGCTCTGCGACGCCTCGAACTGCGTGTGCGGCCAGTCGCTGCCCCACAACAGACGATCAAGACCGTAAGCGCCACGCAGCAGCGGATAGGCCGCCTTCGCAAAATCTTCGCCGGCCGCACCGTTGCGATACGGCGCCGAAATCTTCACCCGGACGTTCCGCGTCGCACCGAGCTTGAGCACGGACTGGAAGCCGGGATCGGCGACACCGAGCTTCGGGTCGGGCAGCGCATAATGATCGAGCACGATGGTGACGCCGTGGTCGAGCAGCTGCGGCGCGAACACGGCGAGATCGGCCGCGTTGCGCTGGACCTCGACCTGCCAACCCAGCGCTTTCACGTTTCCAAGCAGCGCCTTCCATTCGGCGGCGGCGAGATCGGGCAAGGACTGGCCGACGAGATTGAGGCGGATGCCGACGACACCGGCGCGGTCGAGCGCGCGGAGCTCGTCCGCGGACACGGCGGGATCGACCACCGCGATGCCGCGCAGGCGGCCGCTCGCCTGCTTCAGGCTCTCGACGAGATAGGCATTGTCGGTGCCGAGAAAGCTCGGCTGCACCAGCACGCCATGGGTCATGCCGTTGCGGTCGAGCTGCCCCAGATAGAGCGCCAGCGGCGCGTCGTAATCCGGCGCGTAGCGCCGGCCGGCTGCGAGCTTGAGGCCGCGGTGAAAGACGTGGGCGTGGGTGTCGATAACAGGCAAGGCCGCCTCACTGCTGGCTTGGCTCGCGCCGGCCGCGGCCGGCACGAGGGATAGAAGGCCCGCACCGAACTGGCGGCGCGTCAGGCCACGCCCGGGCAATGTCATGGCTCTCCCCATCCGGCATCAGGCGCGCGTCGCGGCGGTCTGTTCGAAGACCTTGCCGCGGGTTTCGGGCAACATCAGCACCGCGACCAGCACCAGCGAATAGGCGAGAGCCGCATCGATGCCGATCGCAGGCCCAAGCCCGATACGGTCGCTGAGGAAGCCGACCAGGAACGGGAACGCGGCGGAGACGATGCGGCCGAAATTGTAGCAGAAGCCGACGCCGGTGCCGCGCACGCCGGCCGGATAGAGCTCGCTGAACAACGCTGCCATGCTGGCGGGAATGCCGGCGGAGAAGAAGCCGAGCGGGAAGCCGAGCACCAGCATCTCGCCATTGGTCAGCGGCGCGAAGATGTAGACCAGCACGGTGACGATACAGGCGCTGGCGAAGAAGGCGACGTTGGCCCTGCGGCCGATGCGATCGCTGATGATGCCGCTTGCCACGCAGCCGCAGAAGAAGGCGACGATGATGACGGCGAGATAGCCGCTGGAGCCCAGCACCGAGAGCTGCCGCACCTCGCGCAGGTAAGTCGGCAGGAAGGTGGTCAACGCTGCGTAGCCGCCATGGGCGCCGATGCCGAACAGGCCGCCGATCAGGGTCGAGCGCAGCACGTCACGATGGAAGATGCCGGAGAGCGTGGCAAAGAACGGCGTCTTCTCACTGGCTGTCGCGCGGGGCGGCTCCTTCAAGCCGCGGCGGATGAAGACGATGAGGAGCGCAGGCAGCAGCCCGAGCGCGAACAGCAGCCGCCAGGCGATGTCGGCGGGCGCGTAGGTAAAGACCAGCGCCGAGAGCAGCACGGCCGCCCCCCAGCCCACGGCCCAGGCGCTCTGCACCGAGCCGAGCGCCTTGCCGCGGTGCTCGGCGCGGATGACTTCGGCCATCAGCACCGCGCCGCAAGCCCATTCGGCGCCGAAGCCGAGGCCCTGGATCGCCTTCAGGATCACGAGCTGGGTATAGGTCATCGCGAAGGCGCAGGCGAAGGTCGCGAGCGCGAAGGTCGCAACCGTGATCTGGAGAGCCTTGACGCGGCCGAAGCGGTCGCCGAGCGCACCGCCGAGCCAGCCGCCGAACGCGCCGAAGAACAGCGTGACCGAGCCGAGCAAACCGGCATCCGCCTTGCTGATGCCGAAGGCGGCGATCAGCGCGGGGATGGCGAGACCGAACATCTGGACGTCGAGCGCATCCAGCGCCCAGCCGCCAAAGCTCGCCCAGAATGTGCGCCGCTCCAACGGCGAGCTTTCACTGTACCAGTTCGACATGTTTCCTATCCCTGTACGCGTTGTTGCTTGATGTCGTTGAAGTCCGCGCTCACCTGATCTCGGCGTGATAGCGGAAACGGTCCGCCGGTCCGCGCGAGCGGCGCCATTCGATCGGCCGCCGTTCGAGGTCGAGCGCGAGGCGCTCGATCACGATCAGCGGCGCGTGGGCCTCGAGCCTGAGCAGACGTGCCTGCATCTCGTTAGCGGTCTCGACCGTCAGGATTTCCTCGGCCGACACCACGACCTCGCCACAGCGCTCCTCGTAGAGGGGGTACAGCAGGTCGCCGAATTCGGCCGTGTCGATGTCGAGGATCGGCGCGAAGCGCGATTGCTGGAGCCAGATCTCTTCGGCGAGCAGCGGCACGTCGTCGATCAGCCGCAGGCGCGACAGGCTGATCACGGGCTCGCCGACCGGAATGCGCAGCGCCGATGCGACGGCGGAGGTCGCAGATATGCTCTTGCGGCGGATGATGCGGCTCTTAGGTACGCGCCGCTCGCCGCTCTCGGACTGGAAGCGGAAGAAACGGAACAGCGACGAATTGAAGCGCGCACGCCGCACGAAGGTGCCGCGGCCCTGCTGCCGCTCCAGCACGTGATCGCCGACGAGTTGGTCGATCGCCTTGCGCACGGTGCCGATGGCGACGCCGTAATGCGCAGCCAGCTCGGCCTCCGACGGGATCGGTTCGCCCGGCCGCCATTCATTGCGGTTGATCCGCGCGGCGAGGTCGTCGCGCAGGCGCTGATAGCGTGGCAGGCGGTCGTCGCGCAGGGCTGAATTCATATAGTCATATAGATGACTAGATGAAATGCGAGTCAAGCGCTACTAAAATACCATCGACGACCATAACCACCGCCGACATTCGCGACGCCGGGCTGGCAGGTTTCACCAGCCCGGCTTCGTCTGCCGCGATCAGTAGGCGTCCGGATACGAATATCCCGTGTTCGGCAGGCAAGGCGGCTGCGTGTAGGGCGCCGACGCATACGCGCCCTCGGCCGGCGCCCTGACGCAGGAGTCGGTGATCGCCTGGGCTGCGGCGCGCGGTGGGGCGACGTGGCGCGCGGATGCGGCCTGGGTCTGGGTGACGGCGGCGGCGATCAGGGCGGCCGCAACAAGCATCGATCGGGTCATTGGCTTTCTCCGGGTGACAAAGGGAGGCCGAGATATTTCGGCCTCCACAGTGCAAGACCCGAAAACTAGCAGGGATATTTCATCACGCGTCTTCAACGGAGCGCGACGCCGCTTCAACGAAACGCGACTCGCATTTGAACGCCCCTACCCCAGCTGGAACACCGCCACCGGCTGATCGTAGCCGCGCACCTCGACCTCGCCGAGCGAAACCGCATCGTCGCCGTCCCTGCCCAGCGCCTCGCGGACGGACGCGGAGATCAGCAATTGTGTGCCGAACTCCTTGTTCAGCGCTTCCAGCCGCGAGGCGAAATTCACGGTGTCGCCGATGACAGTGTATTCCTTGCGCCGGGGCGAACCGATATTGCCGGCGACGACCTCGCCGAAATGGATGCCGACGCCGATCCGCAGCGGCCAGCTCGTCTCGGCGTTGATGCGGTCCATCGCGGCCAGCATCTGACGGCCCGCGGCAACCGCGCGATGCGCGGCGTCGGAGGCCTCCAGCGGCGCGCCGAACAGCGCGAGAAAGCCGTCTCCCAGAAATTTGTTCACGATGCCGCCCTCACGGTCGAGGATGTCGACCAGCACGGCAAAGGCGCCGTCGAGCCGATCGACCACCTCCTGTGGGGTGCGCGCCTGCGCGCCGGCGGTGAAGCCGCGGAAATCGACGAACATGACCGCGACGCGGCGCAAATCGCCGGCCGCGCTCGTCCCCTCCGCCATCAGTCGTTCGACCACCTGCGGCGAGACGTGCTGGCCGAACAGATTGGTCACGCGGTCGCGGGCGGTGGCGGCCGCGATGCTCGCTGCAAACTGCCGGCGGAGCTGGGCACCGACGGAGCCTGCGAGCACGCCGCAGATCAGGATGACGGTGCTGCGCACCGCGTGAAAATAGATCTGCGGATCTCCAGCCGCGCTCGCGGGATCGTAGATCAGCGCGACAGCGAACAGTTCGGCCGCGGCGACGAAACCGGTGAACGTGGAGAGCCGGAAATCGAGCCGCAAGGTCGAGAGAATGACAAAGATGAAATAGATCAACGGCACGACGAAGCCGAGCGCCTGGCTCGCGCCCATGCTGCGGATCTGGAGGATCAGGATGACCGTGGGCACGGACGTTTCGATCAGCGCACCGACATAACGCCTGACCACCGGCAGGTCGCGATCAAGCTTCAGATTCCTCCTGATCTGGGTGTGGACCCAGACCTCGAACAGAATGAAGCCGACCAGAAGGCCGTAGACCTCGACGAGCCCTTCCGTGCCGCGCCAGACCCGGTTCACGACGACGGGGTCGACCAGATAGATCGCGGTGAGGAACAGCGTCATGACGCTGCCCGTCATGATCAGAGCCCGCACCCGCAACAGCTCGGTGCGCAGCACTTCACGCGTCAACTCGCGCTCGAAATCCTCCGATAGCGCGGCATGCCGCCGCGTTTTCCTGCTCGCAAACCTGACCATTTCCCCCCCTTGATTCAGGGGCAGTCTGCCTCAATCCAGCGTGCGGCGAAAGCGCGTCACGGCAATGGTCATGGCGACCAGCATCAGGGCGGCCAGCGCCAGCGCGTCGAAGTGCAAATTATGCATGCCGGCGCCCTTCAGCATGATGGCGCGGACAATGCGCAGATAATGCGTCAGCGGCAGTGCTTCACCGAGATATTGCGCCCAGGCCGGCATGCCGGCGAACGGAAACATGAAGCCGGACAGCAGGATGCTCGGCAGGAAGAACATCATCGACATCTGCATGGCCTGGAGCTGGTTCTGCACCAGGGTCGAGATGGTGTAGCCGATCGACAGATTGGTGGTGATGAACAGCGTCGAGAGCAGCGCCAGCAGGAACAGATTGCCGAGCACGGGCACGCCGAACAGGAACACGCCAATGCTGATGATCAGGAACGCCTGGATGAAGCCGACCAGCACGTAAGGGATGATCTTGCCGAACATCACCTCGACCGGCCTGATCGGCATCGACAACAGGGCCTCCATGGTGCCACGCTCGACCTCGCGCGTGACCGAGAGCGCGGTGAAGATAAGCATGGTCATGGTGAGGATGGTGCCGACCAGACCCGGCACGATATTGAGGCTGGAGACCGCAGCCGGATTGTAGCGTGCATGCGCGCGGATCTCGAACGGCATCTCCGGGGGATCGCCGATGTAGAGATCGTGCTTGAGCGCGGTCTGCACGACCATCCCGAGCGAGCCGATCGCCGCGCTCGCCGCAACCGGATCGGTGGCGTCGGCCGCGACCAGCAGCGCCGGCCTGTCGCCGCGCCGCACCGCCCGCTCGAAGCCGCGCGGGATCTCGACGCCGAACAGCACCTTGCCGGACTTCAAAAGGTTGTCAAAATCGTCGACGTCGTGCACCTCGTAGATGAAGCGGAAATAGGCGGTGTTCTCCAGCGCCTTCAGGATCGAGCGGGCGAGATCGCTATCCTCCTGGAGCAGCACCGCGCTCGGCAGATTGTGCGGGGTGGTGTTGATGGCATAGCCGAACAGCATGAGCTGCATCACCGGCAGCATCACGATCATGGCAAAGGACACGCGATCGCGCCTGAGCTGGATGAACTCCTTGATCAGCATCGCATAGGAGCGCCGCAGAAAGCCGAAGCGCTCGCGGATTTCATGCACCGGGGCCGGCTGATCGGCGGCGCTCATTGGAAATTGTCCTTCGAACGGCCCATCAATTCGATGAACACGTCTTCGAGCGAGGGATGCGACTTCTGCCAATGCAGGCTGCTTTTCTCACGCCACGGCGCGATGCTGGCCTCGAGCGCGGCAACGTCGCGCCCCGAGACATGCAGCGAGGTGCCGAACGGCGCCACCATGTCCACACCGGGCTTGCCGGTGAGCGTGGCCGTGAGCTCGTTGAGGTCCTCGCCGGTCACGGTGTAGGTCGAGAGCGAGGATTTCGCGATCACCTCCTCCACCGTGCCGTGCGCAAGCAGATGGCCATAGGCAATGTAGGCGATCTCGTGACAGCGTTCGGCTTCGTCCATGTAGTGGGTCGAGACCAGCACGGTGAGGCCGTCGGCGGCGAGCGCGTGGATTTCGTTCCAGAAGTCGCGCCGCGCTTTCGGATCGACGCCGGCGGTCGGCTCGTCCAGCAGCAGCAATTTCGGATTGGGCAGCGTGCAGGCCCCGAGCGCCAGCCGCTGCTTCCAGCCACCGGAGAGCTCGCCCGCCAGCTGCTCCTCGCGGCCCGAGAGCCCGAGCCGCTTGATCATGTCGCGCGCGGCGCCGCGGGCGTCAGTGAGGCCGTAGAGCCGCGCGACGAATTCGAGGTTCTCGCGGACAGAGAGATCCTGGTAGAGGCTGAAGCGCTGCGTCATGTAGCCGACCTGGCGCTTGATCTTCTCCGCATCCTTCAGGATGTCGTAGCCCAGGCAGGTCCCCTCGCCGCTGTCGGGCGTCAGCAGGCCGCAGAGGATGCGGATGGTGGTGGTCTTGCCCGAACCGTTAGGGCCGAGGAAGCCGTAGATCGAGCCGCGCTTCACCTGCATCGACAGATCGTGCACGACCTCGCGGCCGCCGAACGACTTGGTCAGGCCCTTGACGTCGATCGCGATGCCGCTGTCGCCGTTCATCGCTTGTCCGCCACCGGTGTCTTGGGATTGAGATAGACGTCAATCGGCTGCCCGACGCGCAAGGCATCGGGGCGGGAGGGCCGCGCCTGGATCAGATAGACCAGCTTGTTGCGCTCATCGAGGCTGTAGATGACAGGCGGGGTATATTCGGCCGATGTCGCGATGAAGTAGATCTTCGCGGTGAGATCGGCGGCGCAATTGTCGCACACGACCCGCACCGTGTCGCCGATCGAAAGCTTGGGCAGCTCGCGCTCCGGCACGAAGAAGCGCAGTTTCATGTTGCCGGGCGGCATGATCGAGAGCACCGGCCGCTGTGCCGCGACCATCTCGCCCTCGCGGAAATAGATCTGCTGGATGGTGCCGGTGACAGGCGCGAAGCCCTTGCGCCGTGCCATCCGCGTCTCCGACGTCGCCACCCGCGCTTCAGCGACGCGCAAGGCGGACACGGCAGAGTCGAGATTGGCCTGCGTGCCGGAGCCGGTCTTGCTCAGCGAGGCCGCGCGGTCATAGGTCTGCTGCGCGTTGGCCAGCGTCGCCTTGTTCTGGTTGAGATCGGCGAGCTGGAGATCGTCGTCGACGGAATAAAGGGCATCGCCGACCTTGACCTGGTCGCCCTCGCGAACGCCAAGCTTGGTCACCCGCCCGGCTTCGTCCGGGCTGACGAAGATCATGTCGGCCTCGACCCAGCCCTGGAAGCCGGGATCGCGCTTCTCCTGGCAGCCGGCGAGCGCGGCTGCGAGGACGAATATCGCGATCGAACAGACGCGCGGCAGACACCTATGTCGATCCCTCACCCTGAGGAGCTGCGAAGCAGCGTCTCGAAGGGCGAGGAGCCACAGCCGGGCCTGCATCCTTCGAGACGCGCGTTCCGCGCACCCCAGGATGAGGGGAGAGATGGTTCGCGACGACTTCATGTCGTCCTCCGTTCGCCAAAAATCAAATCGAGATGGACGCGCAGCATGTCCTGCGCATCGAGCGGCGCGTGCCGCGCAAACAGGCTCTGCCAGATCACCGCGATCATCGCCGGCGCGATCATGATCTGCGGATAGCGCGCGAGGTCCTTTTCGCGGATCTCGCCGCGGGCGATGCCCAGCTCGATCAATGTGCGCATGCCGGCGATCCCGCGTGAGACGACCTCGCGGTAGTAGAAATCGGCAACCGAAGGAAAGCGCGGCCCCTCCGCCACGATCAGACGCACGAGATCGCCGCGCCTGGTGCCGATCACCTCCTTGAGGAAGTTGCCGGCGAACGCTTCGATGAGGTCACGCACCGAGCCCACCGGCGGCGGCAGCGCGGTCAGCCGCGCCACCACGGGCACGATGACGATGCGTACAAGCTCCTCGAACATCGATTCCTTATCCTTGAAGTGCAGGTAGATCGTGCCCTTGGCGACACCCGCGCGCTTCGCAATGTCGTCGAGCCGCGTCGCGGCAAAGCCGCGCGTGATGAACTCCTCCATCGCAGCCTCCACGATCGCCGCCCGACGCTCTGCGGCGCGCGTGGCGCGATTCGAGGCGGCCGCTCCCTCGCTGCTGGCGGATGACGTCGCGGATTTGGTTGGCTTCTTGATCATGGTTCATTTATGACTGACTAGTCAGTCATAGTCAAGGGAGGAGCAAAGCGCAAAACAATCCAATAAATTAGTATTGACTAATGCATTAGCTCTTACTAATTTATCTACATGATCGAAGCCGCCCCAAATCCCGTCACCACCGTGATACGCGCCCTCGCCGATCCCACCCGCCGCGCCGTGTTCGAACGCGTGTTCGAGAGCACGGAGATCAGCGTCGCCGAGCTGACGCGCGGCAGCGGCGTCACCCAGGGCGCGATCTCGCAGCACCTGAAATCCCTCAAGCAGGCCGGCCTCGT
The DNA here is from genome assembly GCF_000282615.1 of Bradyrhizobium sp. YR681. Lineage (GTDB taxonomy): Bacteria > Pseudomonadota > Alphaproteobacteria > Rhizobiales > Xanthobacteraceae > Bradyrhizobium. The sequence continues at coordinate 35,102 of NZ_AKIY01000206.1, forward strand.
CGCCGAGCGCGCCGAGGGCCGCAACGTCTATTACCGCGCCGCGCCGCAAGGACTGGAGCCGCTGGTCAGCTGGATGGACCATTACGGCGTCTTCTGGCGCGAGCGCTTCCAGAACCTGCGTGACCTCTTGAAGGAGATCGATCCGTGAGTGCTGCCGCGTTGAAAGCTGAAATCAAAGACATCGTCATCGACGAGGTCTTCCCTCACACCGCCGAGACGGTCTGGAAGGCGCTCACCAGCGCGCAGCTGATCGCGCGCTGGCTGATGCAACCGACCGGCTTCGAAGCCATCGAAGGCAAGGACTTCACATTCCAGACCAAGCCGGGCGGCGACTGGGACGGCGTCATTCACTGCCGGGTTCTGGAGGTCGTGGCCAACAGACGCCTCGTCTACGCCTGGAAGGGCGGCGATGAACGCAACACCGGCTACGGCGCGCCGCTCGACACGATCGTGACGTGGTCCCTCACTCCGGTCGAGGCCGGCACGCGAATTCAGCTGGTTCATGCCGGCTTCGTCCTGCCCAGAAACGAGTCGGCCTACACGGTCATGAGCGGCGGCTGGAAGAAGGTTGTCCGCCAGCTCGACGAAATCAGCGGCGAAGACAGTTAAGGAGTTATCGCGATGGACAAGCCCTATACCGGCGGCTGCGCCTGCGGCGCGATCCGCTATTCGATTCAGGGCGAGCCCCTGTTCAGCAATCACTGCCAGTGCCGGGACTGCCAGCGGGAAAGCGGAGGCGGCCACGGCTCCTACATGACCTTCGCGCGCGCCGGCGTCACGGTGACGGGGGAGGCAAAACACTGGGACATGGTCGGCGACAGCGGCAATGTGAAGACGCGCGGCTTCTGCACGCAGTGCGGCTTGCCGGTTTACCTGACGTTTGCAGCCATGCCCGACATCTTCACCATCCGTGCCGCCAGCCTCGACGAGCTCGCCCGTTACAAGCCGCAAGTCGTCACCTACGCCGCGCGTGGGCATGAATGGGATCGCCTCGATCCGAGCTTGCCGAAATTCGCGGGCATGCCGCCTTCGTGAGGCGCTAGCCAAAGTCGAGCACCATGCGGCCGTCGATCTTGCCGGCCTTCATCCGGCCGAAGACGTCGTTGATCTCAGCGAGCGGCACCTTGGTCACCTCCGCCTTGACCTTGCCGTCGGCGGCGAAGGCGATGGCTTCGTCGAGATCTCTGCGGGTACCGACAATGGAGCCGCGCACGGTGATGCGCTTGAGCACCACGTCGAAGATCGGCGTGGGGAATTCGCCCGGCGGCAGGCCGACGAGGCTGACGGTGCCCTTGCGCCGGACCATCTTCAGCGCCTGGGCAAACGCAGCGGTCGAGACCGCCGTCACCAGCACGCCGTGCGCCCCGCCCCCGGTGACCGCCAGCACCTTCTCCACGGCCTCAGCTGCGAGCGCGTTGACGGCGAGGTCGGCGCCGGCATCGCGGGCGAGCTTGAGCTTGTCTTCGGCGATATCGACGGCAACGACCTTGAGCCCCATCGCCTTGGCGTACTGGATCGCGACGTGGCCGAGCCCGCCGACGCCTGAGATTACGACCCATTCACCGGGCTTCGCCTCCGTCTCCTTCAGGCCCTTGTAGGTGGTCACACCCGCGCACAGGATCGGCGCGATGCCCGCGAAATCGATCGTCGCCGGCAGCTTGGCGGCGAAGGCGGCCGAGGCGATGACATATTCGGCGAAGCCGCCGTTCACACTATAGCCGGTGTTGTGCTGGTGCTCGCACAGCGTCTCCCAGCCGGTCTCGCAATATTCGCAGGACATACAGGCGTCGTGCAGCCAGGCGACGCCGACGGCATCGCCCACTTTCAGATTTTTCACGCCGGGCCCGAGCGCGGCGACGATGCCGGCGACCTCATGGCCCGGGATAAAGGGCGGTACCGGCTTCACCGGCCAGTCGCCGGAGGCCGCGTGCAGATCGGTATGGCAGACGCCGCACGCCTTCACCTTGACCAGAACCTCGCCAGGTCCGGGCTGCGGCACCGGCACGTCCTCGATCACCAGCGGCTTGCCGAATTGTCGGACGATTGCGGCTTTCATGGTCGGCATCGGTCTGCTCCTCTGCATTGCGGAAGGCAGACTAGCGAGGCCGCGCGGAGCACCCTTGATTGGGATCAAACCGCACAAAGTTTGCGCAGCGCTCGCGCGATCGTGACATCGAGATGACGACGCGGCGCCAGGCGCCGAGATGCGTCAGCTGTGGAATTTGAGGCCGTCAACGATCTTGTCGATCACCTTGCGGTCGGCGCGCATCGCGATGCCGACGAGATTGAGGTCGGTGCGCGCCACCGCCTTCACCGCCTCGCGATTGGCGGCGTCATGCGTGGTCTTGAACATGTCTTCGGTATAGACCGCCGGCTTCACGTTACGCGTCAGCGCACGGTCGAGTGCGCGCGTCAGCGCCGGACCATCGGCACCGTAGATCAGGATCGGCTGGCCGATCAGCGAGAGATATTGCGTGCCCGAGGCGTCCTCATAGGGATCGCCGATGCATTCGGGAAACGCGGCCGCAATGCCGCTGGTGAGAAAGGACGCAACGTTGAGCTTCTGCCAGGCCTGAAGATCGGTGCGGATCACCACGGCGATCTTGGTGTCGAACTGCATGAAATTCCTCGAATGTCATTCCGGCCTCGATGCTACGCATCGCCCCGGAATGACTGCAAGAGGAAATCACCCCTTTGCGTCGCAGGCCCAGGCGCGGATTACGCATTCCTTGCCGCCGTATTTGTAGCATTCGCGCGTGGCGGCATTGAGCGAGGCCGAGATCTTCGGCTTCACGGCATAGCCATAGGCGCCGCAAGGATTGGACAGATCGACCGACATCGCGGCGCAGGCGCGCTTCATCGTCACGGTCGTGCAATCCCCCTTGCACTGCTTCTGCGCAGCGGCACGGGCCTCGTGCTCGGCTCCATAATCAAAAGCCTGGCCGTAGGCGCCGCACTTGCCGACCGCAATCGCACCGGCGGCGTGCGCATCCGTAACGTGGCGAGCGCCGGCGACACAGACCGACAGCGCAAAGAAAAACATCGCGCAACGGCGCGCGACGACATTCGAAGCCATGGAAAACCCCTCCCCCCAAGGCAGGTGGAAGGAACTCTAAGCCGTGGTCGTTTCCAGATGGTGAACGGGAGGTTGAAATCGGACGAACGGGAGGCGCCGGAGGGTGGGCAAAGCGAAGCGTGCCCACCAAACGAAAATCACAGTACCAAGAGATGGTGGGCACGGCGCTGCGCGCCTTTGTCCACCCTACGGCAGCGTCACCCGCGTCTTGCCGCTTCCAGCGCCTGCGGCGTGTCGATGTCGAGAAAGGCGCCCTCGCCGTCGACGGGCACTTCGGCGACCGCCTCGGTGTGCTTGGCGATCAGGTGGCGTGCGCCGACATCGCCGTCGAGCGTCATCAATTCCTTGAAGAAGCGGCGCGACCACAGCACGGGATTGCCGCGGCGGCCCTCGCTGACGGGCACGACGATGAGATTGCCGCGATCGGGTGCGAAGCTGTCGATCAGGCGGTCGATCAGGCCGGCATCGATCAGCGGCATGTCGCCGAGGCAGACCACGGCGCCGTCGCACGCTTCAGACACGGCGGCGATGCCTGATTTGACCGAGCTCGCGATGCCGCCGGCGAAATCCGGGTTCTTGACGAACCGCACCTTCAAACCTTGCAGCGCCTGCTCGACCAGCTCGGTCTGGTGGCCGGTAACGACGATCACCTCGGAGGCCTTGGACGCCAGCGCCTGCTCCGTCGCGATCCGCACCAGCTTCTTGCCGTCGAGCTCGGCGAGCAGCTTGTTCGGTCCGCCCATGCGGGTCGAACGGCCCGCTGCGAGCACGATGGCCGCGACGTTATTGCCCTCGATTTCGGGCTTGGCGCGGGGCTGCGGGCGCGTCACGATCTCCATCAGGAGACCGCCGACGCCCATGCCCATCAGCTCGGAGCGCGTCACCTTGATGCCGGCGAGCAGTCGCATCAGCACCCAGTCGAACCCGTTCTCGACCGGCGAGCGCGCGCAGCCCGGCGCGCCCAGCACCGGCACGCCGCCGGCACGGGCGATCAGCAGCAGATTACCGGGATCGACCGGCATGCCGAAATGCTCGATCTCGCCGCCGATGCCGGTGACGGCCGCCGGAATGACGTCGCGCCGGTCGGCGATCGCGGATGCCCCGAACACGATCACGAGCTCGGCGCCGAGCGCGAGCAGCTCCTTGATCGCGGCCGACAGCGCATGCTCGTCGTGCTGGACCCGGCGCTCCGTGATGATGCTGGCGCCGGCCGGCCCCAGCCGCTCGGCGGTGACGCGCAGGGTCTTGTCGACCACCTTCGAAGAGAGACCCGGTAGCAGCGTCGAGACCACGCCGACGCGCTTGATCACATAGGGCGCGATCTTCAGGACGTCCTTGCCGGCGGCCTTCACGGCGGCATCGCGCAAATTGCCTTCGACGCCGAACGGGATGATCTTGACGGTGCCGACCATCTCGCCCTCGACCACCGGCTTGTAGGCGGTGAGCGTCGCAAAGGTGATGGCCTCGTCGATATTGTTGATGCGGTCGACCGCGGCCCGGTCGATCACCAGCACGCCCGGGCGCGCCGCGAACAGATTGGCGCGGCCGGTGAAGGCGCGCTCGACATGGATGCCTTCGCCGCCGACCGCGAGCGCGATGCTGGCGGCCGCGACGTCCTCGGAGACGTCGCCCTCCTCCATCCGCACCACCACGACATCCTTGATGCCGGCGCGCTCCAGCGCCTCGACCTCGGCGGGCCCGATCGTCGTGCCTTTCTTCAGCACCAGCGGTCCCTGGCGCAGGGTGTGGACGGTCACCCCGCCGATCGCATCCCTGGGGCTCGCCGGTCCGAACTTCATGCCGCTTCTTCTTTTTCCTTGGGGGGCAGGCGGAGCACCGCCGTGATCTCGGCCATGATCGACACCGCGATCTCGGACGGCGAGACCGCCCCGATCGCAAGCCCAATCGGCGCGTGGATGCGCGCGATGTCAGAATCCTTCGCGCCCTGCGCCCGCAGCCGGTCGCCGCGCTTGGCGTGGGTCTTCCGCGAGCCGAGCGCGCCGATATAGAAGCAATTGCGCTCGAAGGCGTGCAGCAGCGCGGGATCGTCGATCTTCGGATCGTGCGTCACCGCGACGAAGGCGGTGTAGGCATCGACATTGAGCGGCGGCAGCGCGGTGTCGGGCCACTCGGCGACCAGCGGAATGTCGGGGAAGCGCTCGGGGCTCGCAAACGCCGTGCGCGGATCGACGACAGTCACGTCGTAACCGAGCGAGCGCGCCAGCGGCGCCAGCGCCTGGCTGATATGGACGGCGCCGACGATGACGAGCTTTGCGGTCGGCGCGTAGACGTTGAGGAATAGCTTCTTGCCGCCGGCCTCGACACTGGCGCTCTTGCCCATGCGAAGCTGCTTGTCCAGCTCGGCGCGCAGCGGGTCCTTGGGAAAATCCGCGGCCTTCACCAGGCGCTGCTCGCCGCTCTCGGTGTCGGTCACCAGGATCGCCGGCCGGCGCGCGGCGCGCTCGGCGTTAAGTTCGTGCAGGATTGCGAGCTTCACGGCTAGCCGACCTTCTCGACGAAGACGCGGATGGTGCCGCCGCAGGACAGCCCGACATTCCAGGCGGTCTCGTCGGCGACGCCGAACTCCAGCATCTTGGGCTTGCCGCTCTCGATCACGTCCATGGCCTCGGTGACCACGGCGCCCTCGACGCAGCCGCCAGAGACCGAGCCCAGGAACGTGCCCTGGTCGTTGATGACGAGGCTCGAGCCTGCCGGACGCGGAGCCGAGCCCCAGGTTTCGACGACGGTGGCGAGCGCCACGCCACGGCCGGCCTTCTGCCAGTCCTCCGCCGCCTTCAGGATATCCTCGTCGCGATCGAGCATGGCTTAACCTCTCAGGCTGCGGAGCGAATCAGGCTGCGGTGATGCGGCGGCAGCGGCCGGGAGAGCGTGGTGATCAGCTCCTGGATCGAACTCAAATTATGTACCGGGCGGAATTCGTCAACGTGCGGGAGCATCATTTTGATGCCCTGGGCCTTGGCCTCGAAGCCGCCGAACCGCAGCAAGGGGTTGAGCCAGATCAGCCGCCGGCAGGACCGGTGCAGCCGGTCCATCTCGAAGGCGAGCTTGGAATCGGCCTCCCGCTCCAGCCCGTCGGAGATCAGGAGCACGATGGCGCCCTGGCTCAGAACGCGCCGCGCCCACAATTTGTTGAAGTTGTGCAGCGAGGCCGAGATCCTTGTGCCGCCGGCCCAGTCCTCGACCGAGGCCGAGCAACTCGCCAAGGCTTCGTCCGGATCGCGCTGGCGCAGCGCCCGGGTGACGTTGGTGAGGCGGGTGCCGAACAGGAACACCGAGACGCGCTTGCGGGCGTCCCCTACGGCATGGAGGAAGTGCAGGAACAGGCGGGTGTACTCGCTCATCGAGCCCGAGATATCGAGCAGCGCGACGATCGGCGCCGGCTTCTCGATCCGCCCGAGCCGATGGATGTCGATGATCTCACCGCCGGTGCGCAACGATGCGCGTAGCGTGCGGCGCAAATCGATGCGCAGGCCATGGGGATCAGGCCGGTGCCGGCGCGTCAACAGCTCGGCTTGCGGCAGCCGCATCCGCTCGATGGCGCGAAAAGCTTCCGTGATCTCCGCCGCGCTCATCTGCGCAAAATCCTTCTTCTGAAGGATCTCCTTGTCGGAGACCGACAGGCGCAGATCCTGCTCCTGATGCTGCGGCGTCTCGGTCATGCGCGGCTGCGACATCGCCTCCTGGACGCGGCGGGCGCCGGCCTGCGGTTTCTTCTTGGCCTGCTCCGGCAGCGGCACCGAATCCAGCATGTGCTTCCACTCTTCCGAGGCGCGGAAGAACAGGTTGAAGGCCTGGCGGAAGATCAGCGCGTGCTCATGGCGCTTGACGAAGATCGCCTCCAGCGTGGTGAAGACGTCGGCGCGGTTGCCGATGTCGATCACCTGGAGCGCGCTCATGGCATCGATGACGGCGCCCGGTCCCACCGGCATGCCGGCCGAGCGCAACGCGCGGGCAAAGCCGACGATGTTGTCGGCGAACTGCTCGGTTTGCTCGGGGGCAAGGTGGTTGATGGCCATCGATCAAAACTCTCGGTCGTGATTCCCGGGCGCGACGAAGTCGCGAGCCCGTAATCCATACTCCCGATCTTGGTTATGGATTCCGGGCTCGACGCTTGCGCGTCGCCCGGAATGACGAGCTCAGTTGTCGCGCGAGATCAATTCTCGCTCGTCGCTTCCTTCAGCACCTTCTGCAGGGTGTCGCCCTGCATCCGGGTGATGTCGTCCTGGTACTTGAGCAGCGCGCCCAGCGTGTCGCCGACCACTTGCGGGGTCAGCGAGCGGGCGTCGAGCTCGGACAGTGCGGTGGCCCAATCGATTGTCTCGGCGACACCAGGCGACTTGTAGAAATCCTGGTTACGCAGCGCCTGCACGAAGCGCACCACCTGCTGCGACAGCTTTGCGGAGATGCCGGGCACGCGCGTCTTGACGATGGCAAGCTCGCGCTCGGCGGCGGGATAATCGACCCAGTGATAGAGGCAGCGTCGCTTCAGCGCGTCGTGGATCTCGCGGGTGCGATTCGAGGTGATGATGACGATCGGCGGCTTCGGCGCCTTGACGGTGCCGAACTCGGGGATGGTCACCTGGAAGTCGCTGAGAATTTCGAGGAGATAGGCCTCGAACGCCTCGTCGGCGCGGTCGAGCTCGTCGATCAGCAGCACGGGCGGGCCGGCAACGTCAGGCTCCAGCGCCTGGAGCAGCGGCCGCTTGATCATGTAACGGTCGGCGAAGATATCGCTCGAGAGCTGGTCACGGTCGGTGTCGCCGGCGGCTTCCGCCATCCGGATCGCAATCATCTGCGCGGCGCTGTTCCACTCGTAGACGGCTGAGGAAACATCGAGGCCCTCGTAGCACTGCAGGCGGATCAGCTTCCGCCCCAGCGCCGCCGACAGCACCTTTGCGATCTCGGTCTTGCCAACGCCAGCCTCGCCTTCCAGAAACAGCGGCCTGCCCATGCGCAGCGACAGATAGGTCACCGTCGCAAGCGACCGCTCGGCGAGATAGCCGCGCGAGGTCAAAAGTTCGAGCATCGCATCGACCGATGCCGGCAAAGCACCGGAAGAAGTGGCCGCTGAAGTCATGAAAAAGCCAGTCTCGCTACGTCCTCACCGGGACAGATTTGGCCGAGGAGTAAGGATCACTCACTCCTTGGCGTTGGCGGCGTCGAGGGCCCGCCGGGTCAGCACGCCGATGAGATGCGCGCGGTATTCGGCGCTGCCATGGATATCGCTGTTGAGGCCGTCCGCCGGCACCTCGATGCCCTCGAGCACCTTCGAGGAGAAACGCTTCTTCAGCGCTTCCTCGAACGCGGTGACGCGGAACACGCCCTCGGAGCCGGCACCGGTGACGGCGACCCGCACGTCCGACGGGCGCCGCGCCACGAACACGCCGACCAGCGCGTAACGCGAGGCCTGGTTGCGGAACTTGATATAGGCCGCCTTCTTCGGCAGTGGGAACATCACCTTGGTGATGATCTCGTCGGCTTCGAGTGCGGTCGTGAACAGGCCCTGGAAAAATTCCTCGGCCTTGAGGCGACGCTTGTTGGTGACGATGGTGGCACCGAGCGCGAGCGCCGCGGCCGGATAGTCCGCGGTCGGATCGTTGTTGGCGAGCGAGCCGCCGATCGTGCCCTTGTGACGGACCGCGGGATCCCCGATCTGGCTGGCGAGATTCGCCAGTGCCGGGATCGCCTCACCGACGATCGCGGAGCTTGCGACCTCGGCATGCTTGGCGGTGGCGCCGATCACGAGCGCGCGGCCCTTCATCTCGATCGTGTTGAGCCCCTCGATATGGGAGAGGTCGACCAGATGCGGGGGGCTGGCGAGGCGCTGCTTCATGACGGGAATCAGCGTGTGGCCGCCGGCGACGAGCTTGGCGTCTTCGTTCTTCACCAGGAGGTTGGCGGCCTGCCGCACGGTCCCGGGGCGATGGTATTTGAATTCGTACATCTGAATGTCCTGATCGCAGAATGCGCGCGCGGTTAGGCGAGATCGGATTTCGCCATCGCCTTGGCGCCGGCGGAGATCGAGGCGACGATGTTCTGGTAGCCGGTGCAACGGCAGAGATTGCCTTCCAGCTCCTCCCGGATCGTATGGTCGTCGAGCTCGTTGCCCTTGCGGTGAACGATATCGATCGCGGTCATGATCATGCCGGGCGTGCAGAAGCCGCACTGCAGGCCATGATGCTCGCGGAAGGCCTCCTGCATCGGGTGCAGCGGCGCGCCGTCGGCGGCCAGCCCCTCGATCGTCTTGACCTCATGGCCATCGGCCATCACGGCCAGCGTGGTGCAGGACTTCACGGCCTTGCCGTCGAGATGCACGACGCAGGCGCCGCACTGCGAGGTATCGCAGCCGACATGGGTGCCGGTCAGCCGCAGATTCTCGCGCAAGAACTGCACCAGAAGCGTGCGGGGGTCGACGTTGGCCGTCACAGGATTGCCGTTCACGATGAGGGAGATTTTTGCCATAAGCACTCTCTATCAGCGCCCCGACGGGTCCCGTCGAAGCGGTTCTTATAATTATTCCAACCCATCATATGGGCCATTAAGCCCCGGGGCAACATCACCCAAGGCGCAAGGCGCCATGCCGAAAGACGATAGGTTTCAGCCCTGTACCGCTTTCGCGAAATTCGCGAAAAACTCGTCCGCAAGCTTCTTGGCGGTACCGTTGATCAGGCGCTGTCCGAGCTGCGCCAACTTGCCGCCGATCTGCGCCTCGACCTCGTAGGAGAGCAGCGTGCCGCCGTCCTTCTCCGCGAGCTTGACCACGGCACCGCCCTTGGCAAAGCCGGCGACCCCGCCCTCGCCTTCGCCTGATATCTTGTAGCCGTTCGGCGGGTCGAGATCGCTCAGCGTGACCTTGCCCTTGAAGCGCGCCGACACCGGCCCGACCTTCATTTTCGCCGTTGCACGGAAGCCGCCGTCTTCGGTCCGCTCCAGCTCCTCGCAGCCGGGGATGCAGGCCTTCAGCACCGCGGGATCATTGAGCTTCTCCCACACGGCCTCGCGCGGCGCCGCAAGCTGGACTTCGCCGTTCATTGTCATGGCCATGGGCTGCCTCCGGGGATCCTAAAAGGTGGGGATGCTCAAGTAACGCACGGGAGCCGCAAAGGAAAGGGCAGGCCCGGGTCACGTGCAATGCATATTCGCAACTGCAAAAGGCTTGCGGGAGCGGTTTGGGATTGGCAGAGCCGGGGCATGGTGATTAGGTCGCGCGCAACATGAGCACAGCCCTCTCCCCCCTGCTCGCGCCGATGCTGTCGAGCGCGGCCATGCGCGCCGTCTGCGACGACCGGTCCACGCTCCAGAACATGCTCGATTTCGAGGCAGCCCTGGCGCGGGCCGAGGGCGCGACCGGTGTGATTCCCGCATCTGCGGCGGGTCCGATCGAAGCCGCCTGCAAGGCTGATGCCTTCGACATGGCAGCCCTCGCCGAGGCCGCGACGCGATCCGGCAATCTCGCGATCCCCCTGGTCAAGGCGCTGACCGCCAATGTCGGCAGGGCCGATGCGGAGGCAGCGCGCTACGTGCACTGGGGCGCGACCAGCCAGGACGTCATCGACACCGCGACCATGCTCAGCCTTCGCGCCGGCATCGACGCGCTGGACGCCGACCTCAGCCGCGCCATCAGGGGTTTTGCCGCACTGGCCCGCAACCATCGCAACACCGCGATGGTGGCACGGACCTGGCTCCAGCACGCCCTGCCGATGCCGTTCGGCCTGAAGGCCGCGGAATACGCCTCGAGCCTCGCCCGCGCCCGCTGCCGCCTGCGGCGGCTCTCCCGCGAAGGGCTGGCGCTGCAATTCGGCGGCGCGGTAGGAACGCTTGCGGCCCTCGGCGACAAGGGGCTCATCGTCGCCGAGCGATTGGCGCAGGAGCTCAACCTGCCGCTGCCGGACGCGCCCTGGCACACCCATCGCGACCGCATCGCCGAAGCGGCATCGGCGTTCGCGATTCTCGCCGGAAGCTGCGGCAAGATCGCGCGCGACGTCTCGCTGCTGATGCAGACCGATGTCGGCGAAGCGTTCGAGCCCGCCGGCGAAGGCCGCGGCGGCTCCTCGACCATGCCCCACAAGCGCAACCCGGTTGCAGCGGCAAGCGCGCTGGGCTGTGCGACCATGGCCCCGCAACTCGCCGCGACGATCTTCGCGGCCCAGGTGCAGGACCATGAGCGCAGTGCCGGGCCCTGGCACGCGGAATGGCCGACGCTGCCGCAATTGATGCTGGTCACCTCCGGTGCACTCGCGGCCATCGTCGATATCGCCGAGGGTCTCGACGTCGATGCCGCGCGCATGCGCAGCAATCTCGATGCCACGCACGGGCTGATCATGGCCGAGGCCGTCACCTTTGCGCTCGCCGACAAGATCGGCAAGAGCGATGCGCATCATCTGGTCGAGGCCGCGAGCAAGCGTGCGGTTGCCGAGAAAAAGCATCTGCGCGAAATTCTCGCAGCCGATTCGCAGGTCACGGCGCATCTTCCACCGGAGAAAATTGCGGCATTGTTCGAGCCGATGGCCTATCAAGGGGCTTCCCAGGCCCTGATCGACCGGCTGCTCGACGGCCTCGACCGCGAATAGAGCAGCCTTGAGCGGAAACAAAACGGAGACGCCATCATGCCCATGATCGATGCCGACGGCTGCCTGATCAACGTCTCCGTCGAGGGCCGGGACGGCGGGCCGACCCTGATGCTCTCCAACTCGCTCGGCTGCACGCTTCAGATGTGGGAACCGCAGATGAAGGCGCTGACGCAGGTCTTCCGCGTCATCCGCTACGACCGCCGCGGCCACGGCAAGTCCAACGTACCGCCCGCCCCCTACACGATGGAACGTTTCGGCCGCGACGTGCTGGCGATCCTCGACGACCTCAACATCGAGAAGGTGCATTGGTGCGGCCTGTCGATGGGCGGCATGGTCGGTCAATGGCTGGGCGCCAATGCGCCTGAACGCTTCGGCAAGCTCATCCTCGCCAACACCTCCTGCTACTATGCCGAGCCGACCAAATGGCTCGAGCGCATCGACGCCGTGAAGAAGGGCGGCATCGCGGCGGTGGCGGATGGCGTGATCGGCGGCTGGCTGACGCAGGATTTCCGCGAGCGCGAGCCTGACATCACCGCAAGGATGAAGTCCATGCTGCTTGCGACCCCGGTCGAGGGTTATCTCGCCTGCTGCGAGGCGCTGTCGACGCTCGACCAGCGTGCACTGCTGCCGAAGATCAAGAGCCCGACATTGGTGATCGCCGGCCGCCACGACATGGCGACGCCGATCTCGGCGGGCGAGCTGATCCGCTCGAACATTCCCGGCGCCAGCATGACCATCATCGACGCCGCCCACATCTCCAACATCGAGCAGCCGCACGCGTTCACGGACGCGGTGGTGGGCTTCCTGACGCAGCGCTGAGACCGCCTAGCGCGGCTCGGCGGACGGCTGCGGCTGCGGTGTCGCCTGCGGCTCGGACGGAGGCCGTGCGGGCTCAGGGGGCGACGGATCTGCAGACTGTAGTGATGGCCGTTGAGGCGTCCGCGGCTCATCCGGGGCCGTCGGCACTTCGGACTTCGTCGGAGCCGATTCGTGCGAGGGCCGGGTCCGCACGCCGTCGTCCATCCCTGGCTCCGCCCGGTGATGTCCGGGTTGGGGCGGCGCGATCAGCGTCACGCCGATCAACACCAGTTCGGCCAACGCGAATGGCAGCAGGATCAAGATCAGCCTGCGGCGGTCGAAGGTCTGATTGAAAGCGCGGTAGATCGCGAACGCGACGCTGAGCAGCCAGACACCGGTGGCGGCCCGCGATTTGAACGGCCATTCCTCTCCCATGATCAGGAAGAGCATATGGGAGACGTAATAGGGCACCAGGGCGGCGAGCAGGATGAACTCGCCCCAACGCTGGATGCCTCCGATCTCCGACTGGATCGTCTTTGTCTCCTCGTCGATCTTGGTGGCGCGCTCGACCAGCGAGTTCTGCGTGATCGAGAGGTAGTTCTGGTCGAGGCTGACGATGCTCGACATCGCGCGCTCGTAACGGACGCCCAGCCGGTCGATGAAATCGAACTCCGGTCCCAGCCGGCGCCGGATGAACTGGTCATAGGGCTGGTCGCCCTCGAGGCGCAGGATACGCAGAAGCTTCACATTGTCCTCGAACTGCCGCACGTAGTAGCGGGATCGTTCGATCCGGTAGAGTGGACCGCTGCCGGTCTGCTCCAGAAACTTGCCGGTGATCTCATTGAGCTGCGCATGCGCCTTGGCAATCTCGGCCATGGCGATGCGATTACGCTGGTTGGCGGTTCCCGGCACGCTTTCGCCGGGGCGCGTGCCGTAGGCCTCCGTCTGCGCAATCGCGCGACGTGCCCTCTGCGTTGCCTCCTCCAGATCGGCCAACTCGAGGCCGGCGTTGTGCAGCCACTTGACGTCCTTGAGCGCACATAGCCGGAACGTGCCGAGCTGGAGGATCTGGCTGACGAGACGGCCGAGTTGCCATTTGTTGACCACGGTCCTGTCATCAACCCTCTGATGGGCATAGACGATGAACTCGACTGGAACGCGCTCGCCGTCCGGAATCTCGGGCAATTGCGGACCAAGCGTGCTCAGATAGAGCGCACGTCCGTCGAGCATGTAGTTGGCGGCGCATTCGTAACGCGTGTGGTCGGTGCGGATGCGATGCTGGATCAGAGGCAGCAGCATCTGCTTGGCCTCGGCGCCCCAGCTCGGCGGTCCGTTGAACTTGAAGAAGCGATCGTCCTGGAAAGTCACGGCCCGTTCGGAGGCGATCAGGCCGCGAAAATCCGCGCAGACACGCTGAAAGATTGCATCGTTCCGGAACTGACCGCCCAGCGATAGCACCTGCTCGTCAAAGACGCGCCAGAACTCGTGGAATGAATAGCGGTTGATATCCTTGGCGAGCTGATCGATCACCTCTTGTGACGGCGGAGTCGCGGAGTCGCTCCCGGCGGAGCGGTCCCGGTCCGGGTCGAGATAGGCGGTGATCCGGTCCATCGTCACGTTCAGCCCGGCGATGCCGCTCGGCGTTCTGGTGCGCGGCCGGTCGAGCTCGACGAAGACCGACATCGTGAAATACTCGGCCTGGATCTCGAAGCGGATCGTGACGTCGAGCACTTGCCAGACGAATTGCAGGCTGACGACGCGGTTGGTGCTCGCAAAGATGTCGTTCTGGCGCCGCGTGAGCTGTTTCTTGACGTCATCGCCCTGTGGCGTCCAGTAGGCGCTGCCGAACAGCAGGTTGACGCCGCCAATCCGGGGCGTGACGTCGACCGTGGTGCCGAGCTTCGCTTCCAGCCTGACCCAGAGCTCCCGGATGAAACTGTCGAGGGCCGCGCTGATCTCGTCCGGCCGCTTGTTTGGCGCCCATTCCGGATTGACTGGCGGCCTCTGACCGCGGCCGAGCTCCTGGAAATTGGTCCAGAAGGCCAGATGCCACACCAGCGAAGGCGCGCTCAGCACCTTGGGCGGCTTGCGGTGTGCGCCCGCGTTCAGCTCGTGATAATCGTCGGCCGTGTTGAACATGGCAGTATAGCCGGGGACGGTCTCGACCATGGCAATTCACTCCCTCGCAACGAAGGCCTCAGGCGCGTGCAATGGCCGACACTACCGCAGATAGAACGGCGCCGAAAGATGTGAGCCTTGCCTCGACGGCCTGTCGGCCGCGGCGGGGGTACGCTAGATTGGCGCAGACGTCATTTTGACCAGAGGATGCCCATGGACGACCAGAAGCGCCGCGATGCCGGCATGAACGTGCGCCGAAAAGTGCTGGGCAATGCCTGGGTCGACAAGTCGATCGCGAACCGCAACGCCTTCAACACCGATTTCCAGGACATGATCACGCGTTATGCCTGGGGCGAGATCTGGACGCGCCCGCATTTCGACGAGCGCACGCGGCGGGTTCTGGTGATCGGCACCATGGTCGCGCTCGGGCAATGGGACGAATTTCGCCTGCATGTGCGCGCGGCGCTGGCCGAGGGCGGCTTCACGCCCGACGACATCAAGGAAATCCTGCTCCAGCAGGCGATCTATTGCGGCGTGCCGGCGGCGAACCACGCCGTCAAGGAAGCCTCAGCCATTGTGCAGGAGCTCGGCCTCATCAAAGGCTAGCGGCGGAGTTGCCTCGACGGTGTTCTGAATGATTTTGGGCGCTGCCGCGGGCTTCTCGATCACCACCACGATGGCGGCACCGAGCAGGAGCAGCAGCTCGGTGGCGTGCAGGCGGAGGGCGGCCATCTCGCCGACCTTCGAAGCCATCACCATGCTCGCAAACGAGATCACGCTGCCGATCGCCAGCGCGATGCCGAGCGCCTCGTCACTGCCGCCGCTCTTGCGGCTTCGGGGGATGCACAGCAGCGCAAGATAGATCGCAAAGAACGCCACGACGGTCAGCCGTCCCAGCGCCAGCAACCAGGCGGCACGCACCGTGTCCATCCCGGCCATCTGGAGATGGTCGCTGAGGAACAGCGCGACGGCGACGCTTGGCCGCTCGTAGAGCCCGTGCACCGGCGCCACCATGATGTTGAAGGCGACAAGGGTCCAGGCCGGAATGAAATAGGCCGCCAGCAACGCGCCGTTGACCGAGCCGATCCGCCAATTCCTGAACATGCCGCTTCCCGCTTCGTCTGCCGCGCGCCTTCACCGGGAAGGCTTTGCGCGGAGCTAACTCGCATCGGACTGTGGCGGCAATTTAAACCCTTTGTTTACCTTAATTGCCCTGTGGACCGCGCAGCGCAACGAAAAAAGCCCCGCCTTGCGGCGGGGCCTTCCTCACTCCTTGGCTCCCAAATCCTGGGTCGAAATCTACTTGTTGTCCTGACGGGGCTGGCCGCCCTGCTGCTGGCCGGGCCTGTCGCCCTGGCGCTGCGGATCCTGCTGCTGCTGTCCGGGTTTCTGGCCGCCACCCTGCTGCTGACCGGGGTTCTGGCCCTGCTGGCCCGGATTCTGGTTCTGCTGCTTCGTCATTTCGGGAAACTCCCTTGTTGGACGTCAGAGGTGAGATAACCGCCAGGGACTCATTTGGTTGCTAGGCGGAACCCGGTTCCTCGCGCCTGCGGAACCCCGGGATGACATCCGTAACCGAAATGACCTCTGTACAAGACCTTCTAACGAGGCAGGGCCAGTTGCGGCCGCCAGTTCCCTCCTGTTACAAAACAGGAAGAACGCTTGGGGCTGCCGGGGCCCGCCAAGAAACTCACAGAAACTCTCTCTCAAGAGCTCCCTTTGAGCCCGCGTCAGGTTTGGTAACGGCAGCGCATGGATTATTTCGCCCAGCAGCTCATCAACGGTCTCGTCCTGGGCTCGATCTACGGCCTGATCGCGATCGGCTACACGATGGTCTACGGCATCGTCGGCATGATCAACTTCGCCCATGGCGACGTCTTCATGATCGGCGGCTTCATCGCCCTGATCACCTTCCTGCTCCTGATCTCGACCGGCCTGACCGCAATCCCGGTGATCCTGCTCGTGGTGCTGCTGGTCTCGATGGCGATCACCGCGCTCTATGGCTGGACCATCGAGCGCATCGCCTACCGGCCGCTGCGCCATTCCTTCCGACTCGCCCCGATGCTGTCGGCGATCGGCATGTCCTTCGTGCTCACCAACTACTCGCAGGTGGCGCAGGGCGCACGCGTCAAGCCGATCCCGCCCGTCATCACCGGCGGCTATACCCTGCACGAGAGCGCCGATGGCTTCGTGATCCAGCTCTCCAACATCCAGATCATCGTCGTCATCACCACCATCGTGCTGCTCGCGATCTTCACATGGCTGGTGTCGCGCACAAGGCTTGGTCGCGACATGCGCGCCTGCGAGCAGGACCAGACCATGGCGGCGCTGCTCGGCGTCGACGTCGACCGCACCATCTCCATGACCTTCGTGATCGGCGCCGCGCTCGCCGCGGTCGCGGGGCTGATGTACCTGCTCTATTACGGCCTGGTCGATTTCTTCATGGGCTTCGTCGCCGGCATCAAGGCGTTCACCGCGGCCGTGCTCGGCGGCATCGGATCGCTGCCGGGTGCGATGCTCGGCGGCCTCGCGATCGGCCTGATCGAGACGTTCTGGTCGGCCTATTTCTCGGTCGAGTACAAGGACGTCGCGGCGTTCTCGATCCTGATCGTGGTTCTGATCTTCATGCCGACCGGCCTGCTCGGCCGTCCCGAAGTCGAAAAAGTCTGACGGCCGCGCGTGACAGTCATTTCGCCAGAGACCGCCTCCGCAAGCCGCACCGCCGGCATCCCCGCCCTTCTGAAGACAGCCTTCGTCAACGCCCTGATCGCTCTGGTGCTGTTCTCGCTGATGGTCGGCATCCGCACCGAGGCCGGTTCCGACGGTCAGCTCACCTATTGGACGCGGTTTGGCGAGGTCGCAGCCCTCGTCGCCGCCGTGTTCGGCGGCTCGATCGTGATCGAGCTGCTGCGGCAATGGATCGGCCCGGCCGGTACTGAGAAACTCATTCCGCCCGCGGTGCAAACCGGCATGTCCCTCGTCGGCCGCTATCTCGCGCCGGCACTCCTGGTCTTCACGCTGCTGGTGCCTGTCATCTTCTACGACCAGCGCTACATCCTCGACCTTGCGATCCTCGTGCTCACCTATGTCATGCTGGGCTGGGGCCTCAACGTCGTGGTCGGACTCGCGGGCCTGCTCGACCTCGGCTATGTCGCGTTTTACGCAGTGGGCGCCTATTCCTACGCGCTGCTTGCCACCAATTTCGGCTGGTCGTTCTGGGTCTGCCTGCCGCTCGCCGGCATCCTCGCCGCATTCTGGGGCGTGCTGCTGGGCTTCCCCGTGCTGCGCCTGCGCGGCGACTATCTCGCCATCGTGACGCTCGCCTTTGGCGAGATCATCCGCCTCGTCATCATCAACTGGCAGGAACTGACCGGCGGGCCCAACGGTGTCTCCGGCATTCCGCGCCCCTCATTCTTCGGTATCCCACTCGACAACAGCGACGACGGGCTCGCCGCCTTGCTCCACATCGAATATTCGACCACCCATCGCATCGTCTTCCTGTTCTATCTGATCCTGGCGCTGGCGCTGCTCACCAATTGGGTGACGATCCGCCTGCGCCGCCTGCCGATCGGGCGGGCCTGGGAGGCCTTGCGCGAGGACGAGGTCGCCTGCCGCGCGCTCGGCATCAACACCACGACCACGAAGCTCACGGCGTTCGCGACCGGCGCGATGTTCGGCGGCTTCGCCGGCGCGTTCTTCGCCACGCGCCAAGGCTTCATCAGCCCGGAATCCTTCACCTTCCAGGAATCGGCGCTGGTGCTCGCCATCGTCGTGCTCGGCGGCATGGGCTCGCAGCTCGGCGTGGCGCTGGCCGCGCTCGCCATGATCGGCGGCTTCGAGCTGTTCCGCAGCCTGGAGACCTACCGCATGCTGGTGTTCGGCATGGCCATGGTGCTGATCATGATCTGGCGGCCGCGCGGCCTGATCGGTCATCGCGCGCCGACCGTGTACCTGACCAAGGCGCAGGCGATCTCCTCCGACCTCGTCAAGGAAGGGCACGGATGAGCGGCGAGACGATTCTCAGCGTTGACCGGCTGACCATGCGCTTCGGCGGCATCGTTGCCGTGCAGGACCTGTCGTTTGCGGCCGAGCGAAAGAGGATCACCGCGCTGATCGGGCCGAACGGCGCCGGCAAGACCACCGTGTTCAACTGCATCACCGGCTTCTACAAGCCGAGCGGCGGCAGCATTCGCCTCACCCACGACGACGGCCGGACAATCGCGCTGGAGCGGCTGAACGATTTCCGCATCGCCAAGCAGGCCAAGGTCGCCCGCACCTTCCAGAACATCCGCCTGTTTCCCGGCATGACCGCGCTGGAGAATCTGATGGTGGCGCAGCACAACGCCTTGATGCGCGCCTCCGGCCTCACCTTCCTCGGCCTGATCGGCGCGCCCGGCTATCGCGATGCCGAGAAGCGCGCGATCGATCTTGCCACCGACTGGCTCAGGCGGGTCAATCTGCTCGACCGCGCCGACGACGCCGCCGGCAATTTCGCCTATGGCGACCAGCGCCGGCTCGAAATTGCGCGCGCGATGTGCACCGAGCCCGCGCTGCTGTGCCTGGACGAGCCGGCCGCCGGCCTCAACGCGCGCGAGAGCGCCGCGCTGAGCGAGCTGCTGCTCTCGATCCGCAACGAGCTCGGCACCTCGATCCTCCTGATCGAGCACGACATGTCGGTGGTGATGGAAATCTCCGACCACATCGTGGTGATGGACCATGGCGTGAAGATCGCCGAAGGCTCGCCACGCGCGGTCCGCGACGATCCCAAGGTGATCGCCGCCTATCTCGGCACCGACGAGGACGAGGCCGTGGCCGTGATGGAGAGCGGGTCGTGACATCCGCGCCCACTCCCCTGCTCGCGATCCGCAGCCTTCGCGCCGCCTACGGCAAGATCGAGGCGTTGAAGGGCGTCGATGTCGAGATCAATGCCGGCGAGATCGTGGCGCTGATCGGCGCCAACGGCGCCGGCAAGTCGACGCTGATGATGACGATCTTCGGCAAGCCGCGCGCCCGCGCCGGCCAGATCCTGTACGAAGGCCGCGACATTACCGACGTCCCGACCCACGAGATCGCGCATTTGCGCATCGCGCAATCGCCTGAGGGACGGCGCATCTTCCCGCGCATGAGCGTGGCGGAAAACCTCCAGATGGGGGCCGACGCCACCGACTGCACCGATGCGGAACGCGAGGCGACGCTGGAGCGCGTGTTCTCGCTGTTTCCGCGGCTGAAGGAGCGCTACGCCCAGCGCGGCGGAACCCTGTCCGGCGGCGAGCAGCAGATGCTGGCGATCGGGCGCGCCCTGATGAGCCGCCCCCGCCTGCTGCTGCTCGACGAGCCCTCGCTTGGGCTCGCACCGCTGATCGCACGCCAGATTTTCGACGCGATCCGCACCCTGAACCGGCAGGACGGCCTGACCGTGCTGATCGTCGAGCAGAACGCCAACCACGCGCTCAAGCTCGCCCATCGCGGCTATGTCATGGTCAACGGCCTGATCACACTGGCGGGCACCGGCGCCGAGCTGTTGCAGCGCCCCGAGATTCGCGCCGCCTATCTGGAAGGCGGCCGGCACGGCTGACCGGGCGGAAGTGCGGCGGAATGCGCGAGATATCTACGGCTATGCCCGTATTTTGCCGGTGACTTCTCCAGAAATTCATTCAAGAATGGCGCCGGTTTGAACCGGGCATGCCCGGCAACGTCCACAGGCGACCACCCGCGAGGTATCTCATGAAATCACTGAAGCTCATCGGTCTGGCATTCGGCGCATCGCTCGCGCTCTCAAGCGCGGCATTCGCGCAGGATGTCACCGTCGCAGTCGCAGGTCCGATGACCGGCGGCGAGTCCGCCTTCGGCCGCCAGATGAAGAACGGCGCCGAGATGGCCGTGGCTGACATCAACGCAGCCGGCGGCGTCAACGGCAAGAAGCTCGCGCTCTCCGTCGAGGACGATGCCTGCGATCCGAAGCAGGCGCGCTCGGTCGCCGAGAAGATCGCCAGCGCGAAGATGCCGTTCGTCGCCGGGCACTATTGCTCGTCGTCGTCGATCCCGGCCTCTGAAGCCTATGCCGACGGCAACGTGCTCCAGATCACCCCCGCCTCCACCAATCCGAAGTTCACCGACAGCGGACTGTGGAACGTGGCGCGCGTCTGCGGCCGTGACGATCAGCAGGGCCTGGTCGCGGCGCAGTACATCGCCAAGAACTTCAAGGGCAAGAACATCGCGATCCTCAACGACAAGACCACCTACGGCAAGGGTCTTGCGGACGAGACCAAGAAGGCGCTCAACAAGGCCGGCATCACCGAGAAGATGTACGAGTCCTATAACAAGGGCGACAAGGACTTCAACGCGATCGTCTCGCGCCTGAAGCGCGACAACATCGACCTCGTCTATGTCGGCGGCTATCATCAGGAGAGCGGCCTGATCCTGCGTCAGATGCGCGATCAGGGCCTCAAGACGATCCTGATGGCCGGCGACGCGCTCGCCGACAAGGAGTACGCCTCCATCACCGGCCCCGCCGGCGAAGGCACGCTGTTCACCTTCGGCCCCGACCCGCGCAACAAGCCGACCGCCAAGAAGATCGTCGACGCCTTCAAGGCCAAGAACATCGACCCCGAAGGCTACACGCTCTACACCTACGCGGCGATGCAGGTCTGGTCGCAGGCGGCCAAGAAGGCCGGCACCACCGACGCCAAGAAGGTGATGGCGGCGATCAAGGCCGGCAAGTGGGACACCGTGATCGGCCCGATCGAGTACGACGCCAAGGGCGACATCAAGCAGCTCGACTACGTCGTCTACAAGTGGGACGCCAAGGGCGGCTACGCCGAGATCAAGGGCAACGGCACCTAGCACGCTTGCAGGGCGTCAGGTCCCCATCCAACCGTCACCACGCCCCGGCCTTGCCCGGGGCGTTTCTTCTTGGACTAGGTCAGACGGCTGCGGGCAGCTCGCCGGCCGCCGCGGCCTGGGCCTTCCGCAGCGCTTGCAGCAGGTCGTTCGGTCGAAACGGCTTTTGCAGGCAGACGACGTTGGCGAGGTGAGGTGATTGCTCCATGAAATCCAGCGCCGTCATGCCGGACACCGCTATGATCGGGAGCTTTGGCGCGCGCTCGCGCAGGCTCGCGATGACATCGACACCGCTGGTGTCGCCAAGGAAAATATCGACGATCGCCGCGTCAAACGAGCCTTCCTCGAAGGCCTTCAGTCCGGTGGCGCCGCTTTCGGCCTCCGCGACCTCGAAATGATTGACCCGAAGCACGATCGCGACCATCGCGCGGACGTCCTTCTGGTCGTCGATGATGAGAACGCGGGGCATTGGGAACAACTCCCGGATATTGACATCGAAATCGGATGATTCAAACCTGGAACCCATTACGGCGGAGGAGCATTATGGCACCGTCCAGTAAAGCGCATCTTACCTGATCCCTATTCCGCGTTCCCACCTAAATTAAGTAAGCTGTAACCTTCGGTTGAGTCGCGACTGCAACGGTTCAGGATGCGAGCCCCGGAGCCCGCTGCCATGGAGCGAGGCCGGAGGCCCGGATGAAGTCGGCGAAGATGGCGAAGACCGGACTGCGAGAGGTGGACGTGCCCGCAACGAGCGACCGAAGCACGTTCCTTTCGACCCTGCCGGCCACCGCGACCGACCGCACTGCAGCATTGGCCATCGTCGGCCTTTCCTCGCTTCTGTTCGCGGTCGCCGTCCCGTTCGCAGGTATCCCGCTCCTCCCGGTCCCCGCCTTCGTCGCCAGCTACCAAGCGGCCCTTGCCGTGAGCGACATCGTCACTGCGGTGCTGCTGCTGTCTCAATTTGCGGTCCTGCGGACCCGCGCACTGCTGTGGCTCGCAACCGGCTATCTGTTCACCGCAGCGGCGGCGGTGGTTCATGCCCTCACCTTCCCCGGGCTCTTCACGCCGACCGGGCTTTTCGGCGCCGGCAGCCAGACCACGGTCTGGCTCTACATGATCTGGCACACCGGCTTCCCGATGTTCGTGCTGGGTTATGCCTGGCTGAAGGAAGCCGACGGCGGCGCCAGGATCCGCGGCACGACGGCCAAGGCGATCTACGCCAGCGTGTTCGGCGTCGTCGCCGTCATGGCCCTGTTCGCCTGGATCGTTACCGCCCAGCACGATCTGCTTCCGGTGCTGCTGCGCGACGGCCACTACTCGCCGACCATGATCGGCGTCGTCTCCTTCGTGTGGTCGCTGAGCTTCGCCGCGCTGGTCTCGCTCTGGTTCCGCAGGCCGCATTCGGTGATCGACGTCTGGCTCATGGTGGTGATGTGCGCCTGGCTGTTCGACATCGCGCTCTCGGCCATCGTCAACGTCGCCCGCTTCGATCTCGGTTTCTACGCTGGCCGCCTCTACGGCCTCTGCGCGGCGACCCTGGTGCTCGCGGTGCTGCTGATCGAGAATGTCCGCCTCCAGGCGCGGACCGCAGGCATGGTCGACGCATTGAAGCGCCGATCTGACGCGGAGCGGGACTATCACGTCGAGCGCGAGCGGCTGTTCACCGCCGTCGTGCAATCCTCCAACGACGCCATCATCACCAAGTCGCTCGATGGCACCATCACGACCTGGAACAATGCGGCCGAGCGCGTCTTCGGCTACTCCGCCGATGAGGCGGTCGGCCGTCCCATCGATATCATCACGCCCGACGATCAGCGCGAAGACGTCGCCGAGAACCTGGCCCGCGCCCGCAACGGCGAGATCATCGACCAGCAGGAGACCGTCCGGCTGCACAAGAACGGCCAATCCATCGACGTCGTGCTGAGCCAGTTTCCGCTGCGATCGACCGACGGCAAGATCATCGGCGCGTCCAAGGTTGCTCGCGACGTGACTGAGCGCAAGCGGGCGGAGATGGCTCTCAATCGGGAGATCGAGGAGCGCCAGCGCATCTTCGAGACCTCGCAGGACCTGATCCTGGTCACCGACGGCTTCGGCAATTTCATCCAGGTCAGCCCCAGCGTGAAGGACATCCTGGGCTTCAGCCCGGACGACATGGTCGGGCACAGCGCCATCGAGTTCATCCACCCCGATGATCTCGAGAAGACGCGCAACGAGATGCGCGCGGCCCGGCGCGGCGCGGTCAAGCGCAGCTTCGAGGCGCGCTACTACCACTACGACGGTCACGAAGTCACGCTGAACTGGATGGGCACCTGGTCGGAGCCGGTGAAGCGCCATTTCTTCATCGGCCGCGACCTCACCGAGAAGCAGGCCGCCGAAGCCCAGCTCCGGCAGGTCCAGAAGATGGATTCGATCGGCCAGTTGACCGGCGGCGTCGCCCACGACTTCAACAACGTGCTGACCGTCATCACCGGCACGATCGGCATTCTGGCGGATGCGGTCGCCGACCGGCCCGAGCTCGCGGCGATCACCAAGCTGATCGACGACGCCGCCGAGCGCGGTGCGCAGCTGACCAGGCATCTGCTCGCCTTCGCCCGCAAGCAGCCGCTACAGCCGCGCGAGATCGACGTCAACGCGCTGGCGCTCGAGGCGGCCAAGCTGCTGCACCCGACGCTGGGCGAGCAGATCACCATCATGCCGCAGCTGACAGAGGATGCCTGGCCGACCCTGGTCGATCCCGGCCAGCTCTCCACCGCGATCCTCAACCTCGCGCTGAACGCGCGCGACGCCATGCCCGACGGCGGCACCCTGGTGCTTGAGACCCGCAACGTCTTCCTCGACGACGGCTATGCCAGCATGAACCCCGACGTCGTCGCCGGCAATTACGTGATGATCGCGGTCAGCGACACCGGCACCGGCATTCCGCAGTCTCTGATCGACCGTGTGTTCGATCCGTTCTTCACCACCAAGGAGGTCGGCAAGGGGACCGGCCTCGGCCTCAGCATGGTGTTCGGCTTCGTCAAGCAGTCCGGCGGACACATCAAGATCTACAGCGAGGAAGGCCACGGCACGAGCGTGAAGATCTATCTGCCACGCTCGACGGGCGTGCAGGAGACCGAGTTCGAGGCGCTCCAGAACGCGCCCATCACCGGCGGCGACGAGAAGATCCTGATCGTCGAGGACGATGCACTGGTGCGGCAATATGTTGTGACCCAGGTCAAGAGCCTCGGCTATGCCGCGCTCGAAGCCGCCAACGCGGCCGAAGCCCTCGTCATCATCGACGCCGACAAGGAGATCGACCTGCTCTTCACCGACGTCATCATGCCGGGCGCCATGAACGGCCGCCAGCTCGCCGACGAAGCGGCCCGCCGCCGCCCGGACCTGAAGACGCTGTTCACCTCGGGCTACACCGAGAACGCCATCGTCCATCACGGCCGGCTCGACTCGGGCGTGCTGCTGCTGCCCAAGCCCTACCGCAAGTCCGAGCTTGCCAAGATGCTCAGGACGGCGCTGGCGAGTTGACCCGCTCGAACGTCTTGTGCGGCGTCAATAGGCTCAGCACGGAGAAGGCGAGCCCACCGGCGACGGAAAAGGCCATGCTGCCCATCTTGGCCTGTGTCAACGCACTCGCAAGGCGCACCTCGCGGTCGGCGACCGGGTACGGGCCGAACAACCGGGCAAGCATGACATCCTCGGCCACGTCGGCAATGCCGTACACCACGCTGCAGGCAGCGAAGAAGATCACGAGCCACTTCACAAGGCCTGCGGGCTCGAACTGCAGCAGGGCCCACAGCCAGAGCGAGGCCGAGAAAACCGCGATCGCCACCGCGAACACGATATCGTTCCAGTACAGGACCGGGCTGACATAGACATCGAGCAGCGTCTGCCGATCACCGGCTGGCTCGCTGCGGAGCTTCTCCTTCACCTCCCGAAGCTGCCCGGCATCATAGCCCCACGGCAGCATGCGCTCCGGAACTTTCACATCACCTTTGAGACCTTTGAGACCTTTGAGCGCATGGTCGATCTCGTCGCGATAAGGCTGGTTCGTGACGTAGGCGATGCCCCCGATCACCAGCGCGACGAAGCTGATCGCGGGCAACGAATAGCGAAGTGCATCGACCAGACAAGTCAGCATCCTGAAGACTCCATCCCATCGACGGCTGGCGCGGTCGCCTCGCAACACCCTTAGATTGTTCGAGCCCGGCCGCAGCGTCAAGCCGGATTGTCCGTCCAGCCGTCGCCGTTGACGGGCCTATCCGCCGACGGATAATGCAGCGCTTGCGTCGCAACGCCGAGCGTGAAGGAATCGTCGCCGTGAAGAACCTGCTGACCGATATCGCCGGCGTCCGCGTCGGTCATGCCGAAGATGCGAAAGCCGCCACCGGCACGACGGCGATCATCTTTGATTCCCCGGCGATCGCGGCGATCGACGTGCGTGGCGGCGGCCCCGGCACGCGCGAGGGCTCGCTGCTCGATCTCGCCAGCACGCAGGAACGGATCGATGCGATCGCGCTGTCCGGCGGCTCCGCCTTTGGGATCGAAGCCGGCGCCGGCGTGCAGGCCTGGCTCGCTGAACAGGGCCGCGGTCTCAATATCCGTGGCGCGGTGATCCCGCTCGTGCCGGGCGCGATCCTGTTCGATCTGCTCAATGGGGGCGACAAGGGCTGGGGCCGCTTCGCCCCGTATCGCGATCTCGGCTACGCCGCGGCCGTTGCCGCAGGCGACGATTTCGCGCTGGGCAGTGCCGGCGCGGGCCTGGGCGCGACCACCGCGACGTTCAAGGGCGGGCTCGGCTCGGCTTCGGCCGTCCTTCCCAACGGCATCAAGGTCGCCGCCATCGTGGCCGTTAACGCGGTTGGCAGTGCGACCGTCGGCGACGGGCCGTGGTTCTGGGCCGCCCCGTTCGAGGAGAACGATGAATTCGGCGGGCGCGGCCTGCCAGCCAGGTTCGCGCCGGATATGCTCCGCATGCGCATCAAGGGCGGCCCTGCGGCCAGCGCGCGTGAAAACACCACCATCGGCGCCGTCATTACCGATGCGGTGCTGACCAAGCCGCAAGCCAAGCGTCTCGCGATGATCGCGCACACCGGATTTGCCCGCGCCATCTACCCGGTGCATGCACCGACCGACGGCGACGTGCTGTTTGCGGCTGCAACCTGCGAGAAGCCGATCGAACCGCTGGTCGGCCTCACCGAGCTTGGCACGATCGCCGCCAACGTGGTCGCGCGCGCAATCGCGCGCGGCGTCTACAGCGCAACGGCGTTGCCATTCCCCGGCGCGCTGCCGGCGTGGAAGGACCGGTTCGGCGGGTAAGGGGAGCGGCCATCTCTCCACACACGGCGCGTCATCGCCCGGCGAAGACCGGGCGATCCAGTATTCCAGAGACGGTTGTGTTGAACCGAGAAGCCGCGGCGTATTGGATGCCCCGGTCAAGCCGGGGCATGACAGCGCGTGAGCGTCACACGCTCATCGACATGGACGAGCCGGCAGCCGCCGAGGCACCCTGGCCCTGCCCGCCCTGCCGCTGCATCAACTGCGCGAACAGATCGTAAGCCGAATTGGCGGAGGACTTGGAGGCGCCCGGCACCGTCGTCGACATCTTGAAGCCGTCGGCGTAGGTGACGGTGGTGGTGGTCGAACCGTCGGCGGCGGTCGTCGTGGTCGAGGTCGAGCCCCCGCTGGACGACGACGAGGAATCCGATCCATCGCCCGAGCCGCTCGCGCCTTGCGCGTGGTGGCCATGGTGACCGCTCTTCAACGCCTTCGACATCTCGTCGAGGCTGACATTGCCGTCGGAATTCGAATCCATCTTGGAGAACACGTTATCGGCATTCGCGAGGTTGGTGCCTCCGGCGCCGAGCGCATTCTCGAATTCGGACTTGGTGATCTTGCCGTCGCCATCCCCGTCGATCTGCGAGAACAGATCTTTCAACGCCGCGTCGCGGCTTGTCGAAGACGAGGACGTCGAGCTCGACGAGGTCGAGCTGGCCGTGCTGCTCGTCGTGTCCGTCGACTGGGTTTGCGCGGCAAACAGCGCGTTCATCGTCTCGGGGGAAATCTGCGGCGTTTTGCCTGCATTGACCGACGAGGCCGCGCCGGTCGTGCTGTTGCTGCTGCTGTCGATCGCGAACGGATTGGTCGGCGCGCTCTGCGACGATCCCGTCTTCTTGGTCGACGAGGACGATTTCGAGTTCGTCAGCGACTGGATCGCATCGAGCGCGCTCGAGACGGCACCAAGGGCGAACAACATTGCACAACTCCAACCGATGCGGCATGCCGCGGTCAATGCTCTGGCTTTGAGTCAGCAAGCGACGTGCCAGGGCGAAAAGCTCAATGAAATCCGCGTTCGCCGTGCTTGGCGCACCGCGGGAACATCGGCAATTCATGCCGGCCGCGGCAGAAATTTCCGCCCACAGGAAGCACGTCGCCCCTGCATTGCCCGCCGCGGAGACCCATGTTAGGCGAGGCTCATCCGTCGTTCGGCCGCCACGGGAAACCGCGCCATGACCCAAGCCTTCGCCTCCCGCCCCCTGGCCATCGCGCCCTCGATCCTGGCCTCTGACTTCTCGAAGCTCGGCGAAGAGGTGCGCGCGGTGGATGCCGCCGGCGCCGACTGGATCCATCTCGACGTGATGGACGGGCATTTTGTGCCGAACATTTCCTACGGACCCGACGTCATCAAGGCGATGCGCCCGCACACCAAGAAGATCTTCGACGCGCATCTGATGATCTCGCCCTGCGACCCCTATCTCGAGGCGTTCGCCAAGGCCGGCTGCGACCACATCACGGTGCATGCCGAAGCAGGTCCCCATCTGCACCGCTCGCTCCAGGCCATCCGCGCGCTCGGCAAGAAGGCCGGCGTCTCGCTCAACCCGGGCACGCCGATCAGCGCGCTCGAATATGTCCTCGACCTTGTCGACCTCGTGCTGGTGATGTCGGTCAATCCCGGCTTCGGCGGCCAGGCCTTCATCCCCTCGGCGATCGACAAGATCCGCGACATTCGCGCGATGACGGCGGGCCGTCCGATCGACATCGAGGTCGACGGCGGCGTCGGCCCCGACGTCGCAGGTCCGCTGGCCGCGGCCGGCGCCAATGCCTTCGTCGCCGGCACCTCCGTGTTCAGGGGCGGCACGCAGGAGGCCTACAAGAACAATATTGCCGCGATCCGTAACGCGGCGCTCGGAGCGCGCGGTGAAGCGATCTGACGGCCGGAGAGCCTCCGCAAATCTGCGGTTCTTACGGGTGTTGCCGGGCGCAATGCCTAAAATTGCAACTTAGGTCCGTACTCATCCGGGCTTCACTGATTCGCGCAAATCACCGCATGTGATTCCTGCCTGTTTTCGCGGGAGCACATCATGACGACGACCCTGGTTTGGACTGGCGTGGCGTTGTGGATTGGTTTTTGTGCGTTTGTTGTGTTCGGCCCCTCGGCCGGACCGGTAAAGGTCACGGCGCGTTCGGCCCGTCCCATCCGTCGCTATCGGGCCTGACGCCCATGCAGTTCGCCCTCGTGAAGCGTCAACCGAAACGCCGGTGCCGTATTCCGCGGCGGCCGCATCCCAACCTCGACTATTTCTTCGGCCGGCTCGAGCGCACCGACGGCGCACCGGACGACGATGCCGGGCTCGACAATACGGACCAGGATCATCCGTTTCACGCGTCGCGCCGCCACTAAGAATCTCCTTTCCGGAACGCCCCCATGAAGCCGCATTGCCCGAACTGCCTGAAGGAAATGACCAAGGCGTCCGCGTCGCGTAACCTGTTCAACTGCGAGCCCTGCCGCGAGATCATCCAGTATTTCGGCGGCAGCGCGGATCATGGCGAGCCCGGTCCGCAATTCTCCTGGCCCATCCGCCGCAAGCGCACCGGCCACACCGCGCACGCGGCCTGATCCTTCCTATTCTCTACGCGAACCGGCTTCCACTTCGCTCGAAAACGCTCTAGCCCCACACCACGCCGGCGCCTGGTTTCGCCGCGGCCATCCGCGGCGGCCGCACCACGGTCACGGTGCAGGTCGCCTCGGCTGCCACCTTGGCCGAGACGCTGCCGAGCCAGGTACGCCGGAACGAATTTTGCCGCGCCCCGATGATGAGATGGTCGACCGAGTTCATCTCGGCGAACTCCAGCAGCGCTGCCGCGGGATCGACCGCCTCCAGCACATGCGCCGTCAGCCGGCTCTCATCCAGCTTGAGCGGCGTCGCCCAATGCCGGAGTGCGACCAGGCGGTCGATGTGCTTGTTGGAGCCCTGCTCGTCCAGCGTCTTGTCGATGGCGATGCGGTTGAGCTTCAGCACGTTGACGCAGGCAAGCCGCGCTGACGGCAGCGTAGCCAAAATTCGCTCAGTGGTGACGCGCAGCGCCTCGTTCAGCTCCGGCGTAGCTTCCACCGTGTCGAGCGCGACCGCGAGGATCGGGCTCGACGCGATCTGCTCTGCGACATCGGACCTGGCCCGCGGCTGCATCACACCCTGGTTGAAGCGGCGCCGCCAGGCGACGCTCAACGGATCACGCTTCAGCCGCTCCGAGCGCGTCGTGAGCCTGATCTGGTCCGGATAAGCAAGATCGAAGGCGAGCTGGGAGGCAGTCGGATAGCGCCACGCCGGATCGATCTCGAGACAGCGCAGCACCACCTCCTGGAGCCAGGGCGGATAGTCCGCGCGTAATTTGCGCGGCGGGTGCGGATCGCGCCACAGCCGCCGCCGCATCGCGCGCAGCGTCTCGCCCTCGCCGAAGGGACGCTCGCCTGTGGTGAAGAAATAGAGCAGCACACCGAGCGAAAACAGGTCGCTGCGCGGATCGTCGCGCACGCCCAGCAGCCGTTCCGGAGCCATATAAGGCGCGGTGCCGTAAGGCAGGCGGAACTCCTCCTGCAAGAGGTCGGGCAGATGGTTGTGATGCGACAGGCCATAGTCGATCAGCACCGCCTCGCCGCTTTCGCGGAACATGATGCTGCTCGGCTTGATGTCGTGATGGATCACGTTCTGCCGGTGCAGATCGGCGAGCGCGGCTGCGATCTTCGACACCAGCAGCCGCGCTTCCTCGTAAGGCAGCGGCAGGTCCGGCAGCCGCTTGTAGAGCGTGATTCCGGGAATGCGCTCGATCACGGCGTAGGCCTGGTGCGCGAAGTCGCCGGTGCCGAAACACGCCGGAACATGCGGCCCGGCCAGCCGCGGCAAGATCATCATCTCCATTTCGAACGAGACGATCGCGGCGGGGTCCTCGCCCTCCGACACCCGCGGGATCTTCATCAGCAGCGGCACGTCGATGCCGGGATGGGTCACGGTCCACAACGTCGCCATGCCGCCGGCATGGACGCATTCGCCGATGGTGTAGCCGTCGATCACCGCGCCTGATTTCACCAGAGGTTTGGGCATCGGCCTCTAGCGCCCCTGCGACAGGCGGTCGGCGAGCCAGGGCGGCAGGCCATTCTCGCGGATCTTGTTTGCAGCGCTCGCGATGTCATAGGGCACGCGGCAATAGGTGATCTGGCACGACTCCGTGTCGAACAGCACGAAAGCCGCGGACGGATCGCCGTCACGCGGCTGGCCGACCGAGCCAAGCACCGCCAGCCATTGCCGTCCGCGCAGGAGCTGCACCGGCACGTCGGTCTTCGGCACAAAGCTCGTCATCTTAGCCGTCACGGACATCGAATAGAGCGCGGGGCGATGGATGTGGCCGCAGAAGGTGACATGGGCGGGGGTCGAGATCAGGCTCTTGGCCGCATCGGCGGTGGCACGGACATAGTGCCAGCGCGCCGGCTGTGAAGCCTCCGAGTGGACGTAAAGGCGCTCCTTCTCGTCCACAATCATCGGCAATCCGGCCAGGAACCGCCGCTGTGCCACGTCGAGCCGGCCGCGGGTCCACTCGATCGCGATCTGCGCCTCGTTGTTCATGCTCTCGGTGGTGGAGTTGACCGCCTCGTCATGGTTGCCGCGCACCGCGACGGCGCCCTGGGCCACCAGCTGCATCGCGGTATCCACGACCCATTCCGGATCGGCACCATAACCGACGAAGTCGCCGAGCAGAACGAACCGCTCCGCGCCCTTCGCACGGGCAAGCTTCAGGCAGGCCTCGAACGCCTGCCGGTTGCCGTGGATATCCGAGAAAACCGCGAGAAGCACGCACCCTCCACCCTCAGATTCTTATTGGAAGCCGATAAGGCCAAATTGAGGGAGGTCAACAGGATGCGCCAGCGCGCCGCGGTTTACCAGCGTAGCCCTGACGGGATGGTGAAGGGCCTATTGCTCGTCCTTCGGCGGCATCCGGGGCGGCGGAATCGGGGTGAACACCGCGCCTTGCGCACCGGCCGGCGGCGCGAGGAATTCGCCGGTCGAGGAATCGCCGCCGGTGGTCTCCAGGATCGTCTTCGGCGTCACATATTCCCGGACCATGTCGATGAGGCTGCCGTCGCCGCCGCCGAAATCCGCGGCGCGGCCGCCCTGCGGATGTCCGAGCGCGATCTCGTTCTCCGCCGCGTGGGTCTTGTCGGCGAGCCTGTCATTGTAAGGCACGCGGAAAGCACGCGGGATGCCGCTCGGGCGATTGTCCTCATCGAGCTGCTCGACCCAGAGATAGATCGCGCCGGGATCGCCCTCCAGCGAATGCGGCTCGACGATGCGGGCCTTCAGCAGCTTGAAGGAGGCCGGCAGCCGGTCCGTGCTGGCCCAGCCGAGCAGCCCGCGCATCTCCGAGAAGCTGACGACATAGAAGGCGCTGGTCACGACCACGGCGACCGCCTTGAACGACCAGTGCAGGCGCGCATAGACCAGCACGATCAGCAGCAGCGCGCCGATGACGGCGTAGGCGATCGACAGCGTGAGGATGATCGTCGGCAGGCTAGTCACGGCGTAGCCTCTTAACGTTGGCACTCACGCCGGTGCTCGGATCGAGATCGGCGCCGTTGCGCCAAGTGCTGCGAAACGTCTCGAGCAGCGATTTCGGCCGCTGGCTCACGTCGATGACCTTGCCTTCGGCGTCGAGCCGAAACCGCACCGCGGTTTTTTCGTCGCCGGTGTGATCGAGCGTGAACTTGTTGTCGAACACCACCTGCGCCGTCGGATTGAGTTTTTGCACCTTCACATTGGCCGTCACGGGCTCGCCGGTCGTTGCGACGAAATGCGAGACATTGACGGTGTATTCCCCGGCGATAATGCCGCGCAGCGTGACGATCTCCTCGCGAATCGGCGAGGCGATCTTCTTGCCGTTGACCATGATGAAGTCGTTGGCGCCGCCGCGGTCGTCGCGGTCGAGGGTCAGGAAGCCAGCCTCGCGATGGCGATACCAGGCGATGTTGCCGGCGGGATCCTGCACGAACAGGTCGAGATCGTCGGGGTGGTTGTCCGGCCAGTCCAGCGTGATCATGAACTCCGCCTTGGAGTCGATCTTGCCGTCCTTCGCATCTGGCGAGACCGCCAGCAGCGCGAGAAAGAACAGGAAGGCGATCACCTGGAGCGCCTTGAACAGCATCACGCCCAAGGGATCGAACGGCTCCTCGCGCGGATAGAGGCCGAAATCATCCATCATGACGGGGTACCGGCCCCCTTGCGCTCCAGCACCGGCGTCACATAGGTCTCGGTCAGCACCACCGCATCCGAAAACACCCGCTGGGTTGCGGCATCCAGCATGTAGTACTGGATGCGGACCAGGATCGAGCCGACGAGGCCCGCCAGGGTCGTGTACATCGCGACCGCCATGCCGTCGCTCATCAGCCCCATCGAGGAGCGCATCGCGACCTTGTCGGCGGCATCCAACCCCGCGATCGGCGCCAGCATGATGATGAAGCCGATGATGGTGCCGAGCAGGCCGAGCTTCATCAGCGTGTCCGAGACGAAGGCGCCGAACCCGTTGGAGCCGCGCAGCCGGTCGGCCAGCGTCCGCAGCAGCAGCGTCTGATCGACCGGCCGGTAGTCCTGCGCAGCCGCTTTCGTCACCAGGCTCTCGATGTGATCCCGCACCAGCCCGCGCGGCAATGCGGTTGCGCTTGCATCGAGCACCTTGCTGCCGTCGGGCGCCGCGAGCGCCGCCCGGCACCGCCTCGCCGCCGCCCCCTCCCGCGCGATCGCCCGCGTGCGCAGGAAGCAGTGCCCGCAGGTGAGGACATAGAGCAGTGCGATCACGCTGGAAATGTAGGTGCGGTCCGATGTCAGCATCAGGCGGATCAGGCCGAAGCGCCACAACAGCACGACCGCGAAGATCGAAAGCCCGGTGAAGATCATCCAGAACAGCAATGCGCTGCGCTCGGATGGGTCGCTCGCGGTGCCCGCGATCGGTCCAATCGTGATCGAACTCATGCTGCGCTGCTCCTGGCCTTATTCCACCCCGATTAGATCAAAGCCGCCGTTTCAGGTCCAAAGACCCATGCCCAATCCGGCTTGGGAAATTTGCCCGAGCTGCCGATCGGCCATTCCCTGCAATTGGCAAGGCGCGGCGGCGTTGTTAGGCTGAGACTATCAAACGTTGAGGGTGATCGCATGCGCCTCGTGCTCCAGCTTGTCGCCCGTCTACTGCTTATCGTGGCGTTGTGCCTTGGCGCGGCGACCGTGTGGGCCACGTTCGACGCCTATCGCAGCGTCGACCGGGCGACGGCGGCCTCGGCGCAGCGGGTCGCGCAGGCGCTTCAGGCACTGTATTGGCACGAATTCTTGTTGCGCAGCAGCAGAACGCGCGAGCATCTCGTCCCGGTTCCGGAATGGCGCACGCTGGAGACGATGAAGCTGATCTCGCCCGGCGTCTGCGTCGAGTTCCAGCCGGCCGTCGCATTCGAGAAGCCGCTCTGCGGTCAGAGCGAGGGGCTCGGCAAGGCGCCGCCACGCTGGTTCAGCGCGATAGTCCCCTTCTTCCTCGGCAGCCACGCCGAAGTGATCCGGCCGGTCAGTCCCCGCGCGGCAGCCGCCGGAACGGTCGTCGCGACGCCGGATGCCGCAGCGGCCATCTCGCTGGCCTGGGAGCACCTTCTCAACGTGGTCGACGTGGCGCTGCTGATGGCGGCGGCGATCTCGCTGCTCGCTTCGCTGGCGATTGCGCATGCGCTGGCACCGGCACGCACCATCGTCGCCGCACTCCAGCGCATGGCACGCGGGCAATATCGCACAAAACTGCCGCGCTTCCGCTCGATGGAGCTGGCGATGATCGGCAGCGCCGTCGGCGAGCTCGGCGGCCGGCTGGAGGAAGCGACCGAGCAGCGCGCGACGCTGACGCGGCGGCTGATCGAGATCCGCGACGACGAGCGCCGCGCGCTGGCCCGCGAGCTGCACGACGAGTTCGGGCAAAACCTCTCGGCCATCCTCGCCTTCGCCAACACGATCGAGACGGCGGGCGCCAGGGACGGCAAAGACCGCGGCGTCGCGCAGGATGCGCGCATGATCTCGCAGGCCACCCATCATCTGATGGCCTCGCTGCGCGACGCGCTCAAGCGCCTGCGCAATCCACTGCCCGAGGAGCTCGGGCTCGAGGCCAGCCTCGTCAATCTCGTCGACAGCTGGCGCTCGCAGAGCGCGGCGCGGCCGACGATCCAGCTCGATCTCAGGGGCGATCTCACCGACATCAGCGGGCCGGCGGCGACCACCGCCTATCGCGTGGCGCAGGAATGCCTGACCAACGCGGTCCGTCACGGCACGGCGCGCGAAATCTCGCTGCGCGTCGAGCGACGCGCCGGCGAGGACGATGCGCTTCTGGTCCGCGTCGAGGACGACGGTGGCGGCGATGCGGAGCGGGTCGCGCGGTCGGCCGGGTTCGGGCTCACGGGCATCCGCGAACGCGTCGCGGCAGCCGGCGGATCGCTGTCGATCCTGCCTGCACGAGGAGGCCTCAGCGTTGCCGCCACCATCCCGCTGGCCGCGTGAGGCCGGCATGAGCGAGGTCGCGGCAACAGGCATTTCCGTGCTGCTGGTCGACGACCATCCGATCGTCCGGCAAGGCTACCGACGCGTGCTGGAAAGCCAGGGCGACCTGCATGTCGTGGCGGAGGCCGACAGCGCGGCGGATGCCTACGCCGCCTTCAAGGCGCACGATCCCGATGTCGTCTTGCTGGATATCTCGATGCCCGGCGCCAGCGGGCTGGAGGCGATCCGCAACATTCGCGCCCGCAGCCCGCGGGCGCGCATCCTCGTCTTCACCATGCACAACGAGGCCGTGCTGGTGAAAGCCGCCTTCGGCGCCGGTGCCAATGGCTTCGTCACCAAGAGCAGCGAGCCGTCCGCCGTCGTGAATGCGATCCGCGCCGTCGCCCGCGGCGAACGCGCCATGAGCGACGACATTGCGCATATTCTGGCCGAGGACAGTTTGTCGAGCGGCTCGGTGCTGGACCAGCTCGGCGAGCGCGAGATCGAGATCCTGCGCCAGTTCGCCGGCGGCGCCACCACCGAGCAGATCGCAACGCATCTCAATTTGAGTGTGAAGACGGTGCAGAACTATCACTATCTGATCAAGACCAAGACCGGCGCGCGCACGGACGCGCAGCTGGTGCGGCTGGCGGCGAGCTGCGGGCTGACGAGGATTTAGCTGAGCGTAATGGGGCGATGCTGTCTGCCCAGTCGTCATGCCCGGCCTGTCCCGGGCATCCTCGTTCTTCGTGCAGTGCTGCAAGCGTAGATGGCCGGGACAAGCCCGGCCATGACGGAAACAGCCGAGGTCTACGCCTTCAACCCGCGCAGCACCAGGGCGAGCGTCGCATCGACGCGCGCGGGCAGATCGGCATCCTTCCACTCGTCGGCATGGGCCGGATGGTGGAAGCGGGCGGTCGCATCGAAGATCGCGCGCGCGGTGGTCTTGACGTCGTCCACGGCGAACACGCCCTGCGCCACGCCGTCGGTCAGGATCGCCGCGATCTGGTCGATCATGGTGTCCTTGTGACATTTGACCGCTGCGCAGGCCTCGCGCGCCAGGGTCAGATAGGTATCGAACATTTCAGGGTCGTCGAGCACGCGCGATCGCTTGGCGGCGAACAGCGTTCGCAGCCAGCGGTCGAGCCTGTCGGGCGCCGGGCCCTGCTCCCTGGCGATCGCCAGCAGCGGCGCGTCGATGCGGTCCAGCCAGCGTTTTGCGACGGCCTCGCGCAGCGAGGCCTTGCTCGGGAAATGGCGATAGACGCTGCCGTGGCTCACGTCGAGCGCACGGGCAACGTCGACCACGGTGGCCTTGGCAAGTCCGTAGCGCCGCAAGACGTCCTCGGTGACTTCGAGGATTCGCTCCGGCGTCAGGATAACGGCTTCGTTCATGCCAGCACCTTGTTCCCGTTCAGGGTTCACCCGGCGACGGCGCCAACTCCGAAGCGCCCGTACCGGTCGTCTCGGAAAGCTCTCGCCTTAATGAGGCAGTTTTGCAGCCTGCGCCGCGATCTGGCGCGCCACCAGCAAATTGAGCCAATGCCCAATTGTTCCGGTGAGATTGATGATTTCGGTCGTCATAGTCTTAAGTCTCCATTCGGCCGCGGTCCCCACCCCAAAATTACGACCCTCGATCCGGCTTGTTGCGGACCTCGGGCTCCCCGGGAGGGATGACCACGGGACGCCCAATCGGAGCGTCCGGGAACGGATATACACGTCTCGCTGACAGATTTCAATATCTGTCAGTCAATGATCCGTGATTGACAGTTAATTTCTGAGGC
This sequence comes from Bradyrhizobium sp. YR681, assembly GCF_000282615.1. Lineage (GTDB taxonomy): Bacteria > Pseudomonadota > Alphaproteobacteria > Rhizobiales > Xanthobacteraceae > Bradyrhizobium. The sequence continues at coordinate 72,129 of NZ_AKIY01000206.1, forward strand.
CGGGCCCGGAGGCCAATGTCCCGCCCCGTCCAAGCTCATCCCCGCGATCCATCGCAGGCCGTTTGTTTCGCCGTTCCGCTCTGCTAAATCACGGCTTAACGAGCATTTTTGCCGGTGCGGCCCGTCGGGCTGGCCCTGCCCGGCTTGCTGGAGCCGCCAGATGATCCCCCGCGATACCCACCCGGAAATGGCCTCGATCCGGAAGCCGCAGACCCCATTCGAGAGCTGAGCGTCACTCGTACCCCCGGGCGAGCGAAGCGACACCCGGATATCCACCCGCAGAGATCCCGGATGTCGCTCCGCTCATCCGGGCTACAACACCAAGAAACGGATCCCCTCATGCCCATCGTCAACCGCATTGCCGCCCTGTCCGACGAAATGGCCGCCTGGCGCCATGACTTCCACGAGAACCCGGAGCTGCTCTACGAAGTCCACCGCACCGCGGGCATCGTCGCCGACAAGCTGCGCGCGTTCGGCTGCGACGAGGTGGTGACGGGCATCGGCCGCACCGGCGTGGTCGGCGTGATCCGCGGCCGCAAGTCCGCCTCCGGCAAGACCATTGGCCTGCGCGCCGACATGGACGCACTGCCGATCACGGAGACGTCGGGCGTGCCTTACGCCTCGAAGGTGCCCGGCAAGATGCACGCCTGCGGCCATGACGGCCACACCGCGATGCTGCTGGGGGCCGCCAAATATCTCGCCGAGACCCGCAATTTCGACGGCACTGCGATCATGATCTTCCAGCCCGCCGAGGAAGGCGGCGGCGGTGGCAAGGCGATGGTCGAGGACGGCCTGATGACGCGCTGGAATATCGAGGAAGTCTACGGCATGCACAACATGCCCGGCTTGGCTGAAGGCCATTTCGCAACGACCCCCGGCGCGATGCTCGCCTCCTCCGACAACATCCAGATCACGGTCCACGGCAAGGGCGGCCATGCCGGCGCCGGTCCGCACAAATCGGTCGACAGCGTGCTGATCGGCTCGCAGATCGTCAGTGCGTTGCAATCGATCGTCGCGCGCAATGTCGATCCGTTGAAGTCCGCCGTCATCTCGATCACGCAATTCCACTCCGGCACGGCCTTCAACATCATCCCGGAAAGGGCCGAGCTCGGCGGCACCGTGCGCACGCTTGATCCTGAGGTGCGCGATCTCGTCGAGCGCCGCATCGGCGAAGTCGCCGACAGCATCGCGCGCGCCTATGGCGGCTCGGCCGAGACCAAATACACGCGGATGTATCCGGTGACGATGAACCACGCGCGCGAAGCCGGCCTTGCCGCCGACGTCGCCCGCGACATCGTCGGTGCCGAGCGCGTCAACGACAAGTTCATCCCGATGATGGGCGCCGAGGACTTCTCCTTCATGCTGGAGGCACGCCCTGGCGCGATGGTCCTGGTTGGCATGGGCGACGGCAACGAGTGCCACCACCCGTCCTATGTCTTCAACGACAACATTCTGGGTCACGGCGCATCGTTCTGGGTACGCCTGATCGAGACGCGGATGCCGGCGTAGCTAACGCCGCATTCGCTGCGCTTGTAGCCCGGGTGAGCGAAGCGACACCCGGGACAACTCTCACCGGATTGCAGCACGACCCCGGATGTCGCTTCGCTCATCCGGGCTACACTTTCTGTCTTATGGGGAAAGCAACGCCCCGCGCTACACGCCGCTCACCCCTGATATTGCAGCACGTGCATGCCGGCGTTCCAGTCGGACACGAACATCATGCCGTCGGGCCGGACATAGGCGTCGCAGGTCTTGGCTGCGAGGCCGATGTTGGGGCGGGGATCGACCAGCTTCTTCGGCACCGGCGGGACCCAATACGCGATCTCCTTCGGCGCAAAGGCGTCCTTGATGTCGAACACCCGGACGCCGGCATTGTTGTAGGTCGCGAAGATCGTCTCCTCGCTCTGGAACGAGCCCGGCCGGTTCTCGTGCAGATTATGCGGACCGAAGGTACCGCTCGCACAGAAATCGCGGTCGCGCGGCGTCGGTAGCGTTGCGATCGGCACCGGGTTCTCCGGCGCGCGCACGTCGAGCACGAAGGTGTGGAACAGGCCCTTGGCGCATTTCTCCGCATTGGCCTCGTCCGCGACGATTGCGAGTTGCCGCTTCGGCAGCGGCAACGGCGTATGCGTGCCGCCAGCAAACGGCGGCGACCAGTTGATGTGGGACAGCAGCTTTGGATTGGCGGGATCGCTGATGTCGTGGATGGTGAAGCCGCCGTCGCGCCAGGCGGCGTACCCGCGATCACCCGCCGTGATCATGTGATGGAGCGCAAAGCGCTTGCCTTTTGGCGTCGCCGGCTCCCCGGCCGCGCGGTTCATGCCCGGCAGCCACCATTTCGCGACGATCTCCGGCTTCGTGATGGTCTTGAGATCGACCACGCACAGGATGTGGTCGGTAAAGCCGTCGAAATGCGCCGACACATAGGCGTAGCGGCCGCCCGGCCACCAGAGACGGTTGATGCCGAAGCCGGGCATTTCCAGGAAGGCGATCTCGCGCATCTCGCCCGGTTTCGAGATGTCGTGGATCGACAGGCCGCAGCGGAATTTCTTGGCCTTGGTGATGCTGTCGACCAGCGTGTTCTCGAAATAACCGCGCATGTTGTCGTAGGACTGCATCGCGACGATATTGGCGCCGTTGGCGAGCAGCAGCAGGTCTTCTGCCACCTGGAGGTGGTGGGTGCGGGTGTATTGCCCCGCTGTGAAGAAATTGACCGGCTTCAGCGCACGCGGATCGGATGCATCCAGGATGGTCACGCCGTCGCTGAACATGTGTCCGACATAGACATGCTGCCGGTTGAACATCACCTGCACGCTGTCGGGCCGGCCGCCGATGTCGCTGTAGGAGATGTGCTTGATGCCCTTGCCGATACCCTCGGGTGGAATGTCGGCCTCCGACGCCGATACAGACCTCGACCACCCCGACAGCGCGGCCGATCCGAACACAGCCGACAATTGCTGAAGATGGCGGCGGCGCGAGAGTTGAGACATCGGTTTCCCCCATTTTTTGGGGATGATGCGCGCGTGCGACGGGGCATGCAAGCCTTGTATCGTGCGCCCTCGCCTGCGCCTGCACCACCTCGTGTCGCGTCCCGAACGGCCCGAAATTCCTCAATTGCACTCTTCCACCTGTCCGACGGTGGACTGCCCCGCCATCCTGTTCGTCATTCGACACCCAGGTTTGAGCGGGCGACAACCGGCACTGTTGCAAATGATCTGCCCGGAGGCCTGCGGCTTCGCGGGCGCAGCCTCGATCTGTTTTCGCCCGGCATCACGCTTTCTGGAGTCCTCGCGCGTGACGACCGGCTTCTTGTCCTGGACCTTCTCACATTCGTTGTCGTCATTGATGCGGTAGCCTGCGCGACAGGTGATCTTCACACAGGCATCGCCATCAGCCTTGAAACCACGGTCGCAGACCAATGGACACACGCGCCCCGGCTTGGCCTTCAGGGCGTCGAGCACATCGACATCCGCAAGCTTCGCATTGAATTTTGTGCCGGCGTATTTGTTGAACAGCGTCAGCGAACGTTGCGCCGTCTCGCTCCACTCCGTACCAGCCTCGACCTTCATGCAGCCGACACGGCGAAGCTCGAGCTGGACTGATCTCGGCAGATCGGCGGGGGGCGGGGAGTTCGGCGGCGGCGACAGCGCGGCAACCCTCTTGCTCTCGGCCTCCGCGGCCTGCTTTTCCGCGGCCTGTTTCGTCTTGGCCTCGGCTGCGGCTTTCTCGACCGCCTGTTTCTCCGCAAGCGCCTTGGCAGCCGCCGCTTCCGCCGCCTTGCGCTCCCGTTCGGCCGCCTCGGCCTTTGCCTGCTCGATCTGCTTTTGCTTCTCCGCCGCGATCCGGGCGTCCTCGGCGGCCTTCGCAACGGCTGCGGCCTTTTCCAGCTCCGCCTTTTGGGCGCGCTCGGCGGCGAGCCTCACCTTGTCCTGTTCGGCCAGCCGCGCCTTCTCCGTCGCCGCCATGCGATCCTCTTCGGCCGCAATCTTCTTCAACTGCACGCGGGCGAGGTTGGCGTAAAAGCCGTCGGGATAGGCCTCGAGAAATGCTTCCCATGCCTCACGCAAGCCGGCCTGAAGCGCAAGCTCGTAATCCCGGCGGATGCTGTCCTGCGGATTCGCCTGCGGCCCCGCCACGCCGGCCGGCTTTGCGGGCACCAGCGGCACGTCGTCGCCGCCCAACGACCCATAAACATACGGCTCCTGCTTGTAGCCGGTCGCCTTCAATACATCGTCACGGACAAAGCCGAAGGCCTTGCGCAGGTCGAGCCCGGGTTTGGGCAGATGATCGGCCAGCGCGACCGCAAACGGGCTGTTCCGGAAGTCGCCATCCGAGGCGGTCGAACCTGCCTTGGCCGCAAACGCGATCACCGTGTTCGGGCTGGTCGGCTCGACCTTGGCAAGCCCGCGCCCGATTGCGCGCGAGGCCACCGTGCGCTTCATCGTCTTGGAAAAGGGATTGTCGCGGCAGGCATCGAGAATGACGAGGCGAAGCTGCTTGGCCGGCTCGATGCTCACCAGCACGCGATCGATCGGGATCGCCTCGTCGTAGACATCGGTATCGGTCTCGAGCGCGGCATCGATCGGGATCAGGTAATTGGTGCCGTCCACCTCGAGGCCATGGCCGGCGTAGTAGACGATCGCGACGTCGGCATCCCGCGTCCGCGCGCCGAACTCGCGCAGCGCCTTGCGCATCTCGGGTGCGTTCAGATCCTGCCTGACGTCGACGGTGTCGAAGCCGGACTTCTTCAACATGCCGCCGATCAAGGCGGCATCGTTGACGGGGTTGCCCAGCTTCGGCGCGCTCTTGTAGGCGGAATTGCCGATCACGAGCGCAACGCGCTTGTCGGCGAGCGCCGGGCTGCAGCCCAGCCAGCTTCCGACAAAGAAGCCGAAAAGAGCTGTGAGTGCGATGGCTGAAGTGCGAAAGCGCTGCTTCATCATCAATTGCAGATTTCGGCCGGTATCTTGGAGGCCGGGTTGGAAGGATGATTGGCCGTTCCGAGCCGGCATCCCTTGGCAATCGGCCTGCATCCGGCGGCGTTGCAGATCATCTGTCCCGAGGCCTGCGGCGGCGATGGAGCGGCCTCCGTTTGCTTTCGATCCGCATCACGGCGCCGCGAATCCTCGCGCGTTGCGACGGGCTTCTTCTCCTGGATCTTCTCGCACTCGTTGTCGTCACCGACACGGTAGCCGGCGCGGCAGGTGATCTTGACGCATTGATCGCCGTCGGCCTTGAAGCCGAAATTGCACACCAGCGGGCACACCCGTCCCGGCTTCGCCTTCAGCGCATCGAGTGCGTCGACGTTTGCCATCTTTGCGTCGAACTGGGTGCCGGCATATTTGTTGAACAGCGCGAGCGAGCGCTGCGAGGTGGCACTCCAGTCACCGTCAGCCGAGGCGGACAAGCAGCCGACGCGGCGCAGTTCACTCTGCACGGATTTTGTCAGATCGGCCGCCGACAATGTCGACGCAGGTGCGGGCGAGAGAGCCGCGACCTTTTGCTCAGGCTCGGGCATCTGCCGATCGGCGGCGGGCTTTGCGCCCTGCTCCGCTTTCTCTGCAGCCTGCCTGGCAGCGAGCTCGGCCTTGGCCTTCTCCGCCGCCTGCTTTTCGGCCTGCGCCTTCTCGGCTGCGGCCTCGGCGACCTTACGCTGCCGTTCGGCCGCATCAGCCCGCGCCTGCTCGACCTGCTTCTGTTTCTCGGCCGCGATCCGCGCCTCTTCGGCGGCTTTGGCCGCCGCGGCCGCCTTCTCCTGCTCGGCCTTCTGGGCGCGCTCGGCAATGAGCCTCGCCTTTTCCTGCTCGGCTGCCTTGGCCTTTTGCTCCGCCGAAGCGCGCGTCTCCTCGGCGGCGATTTTGTTCAGCTGGCCCTTGGCGAGGTTGGCGTAGAAGCCGTCCGGATAGGCCGCCAGAAACGCTTCCCAGCCGTCGCGGGTGGCAAGCTGAAGCGCAAGCTCGTAATCCCTGCGAATGGCGTCCTGCGGGTTGGCCTGCGGACCGGTGGCGGCGGGCTTGACCGCGACCAACGGCACGTCGTCGCCGCCGAGCGAGCCATAGACATAAGGCTCCTGCTTAAAGCTGGTCGCCTTGAGCACGTCGTCGCGCACGAAGCCGAAGGCCTTGCGCAGATCAAGGCCAGGCTTCGGCAGGTGCTCGACCAGCGCGGCGGCGAACGGGCTGTTGCGGGAGTCGCCGTCAGACGCGGTCGAGCCGGCCTTCGCGGCGAAGGCGATCATGGTGTTGGGACTGGTCGGCTCGACCTTGGCCAGACCGCGTCCGATCGCACGCGAGGCCAGCGTCCGCTTCATGGTCTTTGAGAAGGGATTGTCGCGGCAGGCGTCGAGGATGATGAGACGAAGCTGCTTGGCCGGCTCGACCGCGAACAGCGCGCGCTCGACCGGGATGGTCTCGTCGAGCACGTCGCCGTCCGTCTCCAGCGTTGCGTCGGTCGGAATGAGATAGTTGGTGCCGTCGAGTTCGATGCCGTGGCCGGCGTAATAGATCACCGCCATGTCCGCATCGCGCGTTCTGCCGGCAAACTCACGCAGCATGCGCCGCATCTCGCTGGCACTGAGATCCAGCCTGACGTCGACGGAATCGAAGCCGGCCTTCTTGAACATGCCGCCCACCAGGGTGGCATCGTTGACGGGATTGCCGAGCTTGGGCGCGCTCTTGTAGGCGGAATTGCCGATCACGAGCGCCACGCGCCGGTCGGCATGCGCCGGCCCGCAGGCAAGACCCATCGCCAATATCAACAAAGCAAATAACCGAAACGGAATCACTTGCGTCCCCCCGGATGCAATTCCACGAGACTATTCGCTAGCGTCGCCGATTGCCAATTCTTCCTATGTGACATCGATCACATAGGTCTCTTCGAACGAGGCTAACGATAATGCGACGAAGCGTCGCCCTGCTTTTGGACAGACGCCGAAGCGGTGTCGCGTCCGCTATATTTGCACCACCTCGTGGCGCATCACGAACGGTGCAAGCAAAGCGTGTACCTCGCTTTCAACCGTCGCGCGCTGATCCGCCGGCAGGCCCGCAAGCGTCACGGTGGCGATCGAGCCGTGGCTGCCGTGCGCGCCGACCTTCACCTTGCAGTCGATGCCGCGCTCGATGATCGGCGTCAGCACCTTGGTGAACACGCGCTGCGCCGCGTCCCAGCGCAGCTGCGGCTTGAACACCTTGCCGACGCCGGTCACCGGCATCGGATCGATCGGAATGACCTGCACCGGAACGGCGGCGCGCTCCGGCGTGCGCTCGCGCACCCAGGACTCGAGCTCGCCGGGCTCAACGGTCGCGCCCGGCTTCAGCTGCACGTAACCAACAGGCAGCTCGCCGGCATAGGCGTCGGGCTGGCCGACCACCGCGGCGAAGCCGACGGCGGGATGGCGGAACATGATCTCCTCGATCGGCGCCGGATCGATGTTGTGGCCGCCGCGGATCACGAGGTCCTTGGCGCGGCCCGTGATCCAGAGATAGCCGTCGGCGTCCAGCCTGCCGAGATCGCCGGAATTGACCCAGACCTCGTCGACGAAGGCGCCCTTGTTGTGCTCGTCGTTGAGATAGCCGCCGAACACGCCCGGCCCCGCCATGATGACGACGCCGATCTCGTCGGGCTTGCAGTCGCGGATCAGGCGGCCGTCGGCATCGAGCTGCACGATGCGCACGCGGGCATAGGGCATCGGCAGGCCGACCGAG
>NZ_AKIY01000207.1 GCF_000282615.1 Bradyrhizobium sp. YR681
CAAAGCGAAGCGTGCCCACGTAAACCCGATGATGGGGGGAGACCGTGGGCACGGCGCCAACGCGCCTTTGCCCACCCTACGGCACCTCGTTACTGCTTCGCCTTCTTCGCAGCCGTCACCTTCGGCTCGCGCTTCGCCCCCTCCAGCGCGCTGTCTTTGCCGGCCTTCAACACCTCGTCCGACAGTTCGCTTGAGCCCGCGATGCGCGCCAGAAGCATCGTGCCGGCCATCGTGGCCAGCGTTGCGATCGCCTGTTTTCGCGCGGCTTTGCGCGGCAGGTTCGGGATGAAATCGGCCATCATCTCGACCATCTCGTCGAGCTTGCTGGCAAACGCCTTGCGCGTCTTCGGGCTCTCGCGGGCGATCTCGGCGCCGAGCGCCGGGATCGAGCAGCCATGGCCGGGATTGTCGCGGTGGAGCGCAGAGAGATAGGCCTCTGCGATCAGCGCCAGCTGCTTTTCGGGCGCGGCCTCGCCGGTTAGCTTGCGCCAATGCTCCATCGAGCGGTCCATGGCGTAGCCGAAGGCCTCGATCACCAGCGCCTCGCGGGAATCGAAATGCGCGTAGAAGCCGCCATGGGTCAGCCCGGCCTCCTTCATGAGGTCGGCGACGCCGATGCCGTGGGCGCCCTTTTCGCGCAGCCGCACCGAGGCCTTCTTTACGATGCGGTCGTGGGTTTCCTGCTTGTGTTCCCGGGAATAGCGCATACGGGTCTCATTGAATGTCGGAGATCATCTCATAACACAGAAAAGGACCCGGCGTTGAATTAAATCATGTTAAGTTGTTGCGCCGATCATGGAAAAGGTTGCAGTTGCATGGACCGCGAGCGCGCCCTTGCCGTCGCGGACAAATCCCTCGGTGTAGCTGGTCTGGCGTCCCAGCTTGATGATTTTACCTTCCGCCGAGATCAGCCCCGACCGGACCGACAGGGGGCGCAGGAACGTCATTTTCAGGTCGAGGGTCACCGACGACTGCCCGGCCTGAAGCCGCGTCGAAATCGCGCAGCCCATGGCGGTATCGATCAGCGCCGCCGCGGTCGCCCCGTGCAGCAGCCCGATGGTATTTTCGAGGTCCTCGCGCGGCTCCAGTTCCATGACGATCCGGCCCGGCTCGACCACGGCCATGGTGAAACCAATCAGCTTTGCGAAAGGCGGCGGCGGCAGCAGGCCATCGCGGATACCCAGCATGGCGTCGATGCCCGAAAGTCCCATCGCCACTTTCGCGACCGGCGCAGGCACCTGCCAGTCCACCACGCGCTCGCGCCTCTGGGCGGGCGAAAACAGGTCGAGTTGATCGTTACCGGTCATGAGGCGTCTCTTTGTATGATGAATATCATACTATACCGCGGACTTCGCGCTGGCAACTCCGCCTCCCGCCCGCTTGACAAGCGGAGCGTTTCGGCCCGGAAGTGATCACGACCGGCGCGTCTCGCGCAGGTCCACGAAACTTTCGAGACCCACGATGGAAATGCTCAACAACCACTGCGGCGTGACGCGCGACGCGCGCGGCGTCGTCCATGTCGCGATCTGCAATGCAGGCCCGCTCAACATCCTCGGCTCGCCCGTGACCGACGCAGTGCGCGAAGGCTTGCAGCAGCTGGCCACCGATCGCAGCATCCGCGTCGTGGTGCTGCGCGGCCAGAGCGAGAAGAGCATGATCGGCGGCGCCGACATCAAGGAGATGGCGAAGCTCGAGCAGAAATCAGCCGAGGCCTTCATCAGCCGCCTGCGCGATCTCTGCGAGGCCGTCCGCCAGTTTCCGGCCCCCGTGATCGCGCGCATGCCCGGCTGGTGCCTCGGCGGCGGGCTCGAAGTGGCCGCAGCCTGCGACTTCCGCATTGCCGCGCATGACGCGCATTTCGGCATGCCGGAGGTGCGGGTCGGCATCCCCTCGGTGATCCACGCAGCCCTGCTGCCGCGCCTGATCGGCTGGGCCCGCGCGCGCTGGCTGGTGATGACCGCGGAGAACATCGACGCAGCCACCGCGCTGGCCTGGGGCCTGGTGGACAAGGTCGCGCCGGAAGGCGGGCTCGATGCCGAAGTCGAGCGCGTCGTGAATGCGCTGCTCGAATGCGGCCCGGAGGCGCTGCGGTCGCAGAAGGCGCTGCTGCGGCAGTGGGAGGAACTGCCGTTGACGGAGTCCGTGAACCTCAGCGTCAGGGTGTTCGGCGAGTCGTTCCTGACGGATGAGCCGACGCGGTTGATGGGCGCGTTTGTGAACCGGAAGCGGTAACGCCACCTCCTCCGATCGAACGACCAAATCTCATCCGGACTACGACAATTTCTCATGCCGGCCGCGGTTGCATTTTTTGCGCCGCATCATATGATGATCATAATCTTACCCATCATCGCAGGGAGTTTTTGTCATGGCCGAAGCCGCCGATCCCGTCGTCATCGTTTCCGCCGCCCGCACCCCGCTCGGCCGCTTCATGGGCGAACTCTCGCCGCTTCCCGCGCACAAGCTCGGATCGCATGTGATCGGGGCTGCTCTGGAGCGCGCGAAACTTGCGCCCGAGAAGGTGGACGAGGTCTTCATGGGTTGCGTATTGCCGGCCGGACAAGGCCAGGCGCCCGCTCGGCAGGCTGCGCGAGCAGCCGGACTGCCTGACGCGACCGGCGCCACCACCGTGAACAAGGTCTGCGGCTCCGGCATGAAGGCGACCATGCTGGCGCACGACATCATCCGCGCGGGCTCGGCCGAGATCGTGGTCTCCGGCGGCATGGAGAGCATGAGCAACGCGCCGTATCTCTTGGCAAAGGCGCGCGGCGGCTATCGCGCCGGCCACGACCGCATCATCGACCACATGATGATGGACGGCCTCGAGGACGCCTACGAGACCGGCCGCTCCATGGGCGATTTCGGCGAGGCCACCGCTGAGGCCTACCAGTTCACGCGCAAGGACCAGGACGCCTATGCAATGGAGACGCTGAGCCGCGCCCGCAGGGCGGTCGAGGGCGGCGCGTTCAGGGCCGAGATTGCGCCGATCACGCTGACCGAGAAGGCCGGCCCGCGCATCGTCACCAATGACGAGCATCCGCTGAAGGTCGATCCCACAAAGATCCCCGGATTGAAGCCGGCCTTCCGCGCCAACGGCACCATCACGCCGGCGGCCTCCTCCGCGAATGCCGACGGCGCGGCTGCGCTGGTGCTGACGAAGCGATCGCTCGCCGATCGCAATGGGCTGCCGGCGATCGCCGTGATCAAGGGCCACGCCACCCACAGCCAGGAACCGCAATGGTTCACGACGGCGCCAATTCCGGCGATCCGGAAGCTGCTGGACAAGGTCGGCTGGAGCGCGGGCGATGTCGACCTGTTCGAGATCAACGAGGCCTTTGCCGTCGTCGCAATGGCAGCGCAGCGCGATCTCGGCATTCCCCGCGACAAGCTCAACATCAACGGCGGCGTCTGCGCGCTCGGCCATCCCATCGGCGCCACCGGCGCGCGGCTGATCGTGACGCTGCTGCATGCGCTCGAGGCCAACAACCTCAAGCGCGGCGTTGCGGCGCTCTGCATCGGCGGCGGCGAAGCCACCGCGATCGCGGTCGAGCGGCTTGCACACTAGCCGCCCCTGATGTCTGAAATAGAGGGAAGTCTGTCATTTAAGACTTCCCGCTTCCATGCCAGACTGCAACAATGACGCGGGTCTCCCTGAGTCCGCCAACCACGACGAGGCCCAATGATTTCGAACTGGCTCGCGGCAGCGCTCGACCGTCGCAATATCCACTACGGCTGGGTGATGGTCGGCGTGACCTTCCTCACCGCGCTGATCAGCGCCGGCACGGTCGGCGCGCCCGGCGTATTCATCGTCCCCCTGCAGAAGGAGTTCGGCTGGAGCACGGCAGAAATCTCCTCCGCGCTTTCCATCCGCTTCATTCTGTTTGGCCTGATGGCACCGTTCGCGGCCGCTCTGCTCAACCGCTACGGCCTGCGCAACGTCACGCTCACCGCGCAGCTCATCGTCGTCTCCGCACTGGTGGCTTCGCTCGGCATGACCCAAGTCTGGCAGCTCGTCTTGCTGTGGGGTGTCGTGATCGGCATCGGCACCGGCATGACCGCGCTGGTGCTGGGCGCCACCATTGCGACGCGCTGGTTCGCGGCACGGCGCGGCCTCGTCATCGGCATCATGACCGCGAGCGTCGCCACCGGCCAGCTCGTGTTCCTGCCGCTGCTCGCAAGCCTGACCGAACGCTTCGGTTGGCGGCTGGCACTCGGCTTCGTCTGCATCGCGCTCGGCGTTTCCGCCCTCGCAGTCCTGCTCGCGATGCGCGACCGGCCGAGCGATGTAGGTCTGCGTCCGTTCGGCGACGAGGGCACCGCCCCCCTGCCCGCCCCGCCGGTCAGCCACGGCTCGATCACGGGCGTGGCGCTCGGCACATTACGCGATGCCTCGAAGTCGAGCGCGTTCTGGATCCTGTTTGCGACCTTCTTCGTCTGCGGCGCCTCGACCAACGGCCTCGTCCAGGTCCACCTCATCCCGATGTGTCTCGATTTCGGCATCCCGCAGGTGCAGGCCGCGAGCCTGCTCGCTGCGATGGGCATCTTCGATTTCTTCGGCACCATCATGTCGGGCTGGCTGTCGGACCGCTACGACAACCGCTATCTGCTGTTCTGGTATTACGGCCTGCGCGGCCTCTCGCTGATCTTCCTGCCCTTCAGCGATTTCTCGTTCTACGGCCTGTCGATCTTCGCGATGTTCTACGGCCTCGACTGGATCGCGACGGTGCCGCCGACGGTGCGGCTCACCGCGCAAAAATTCGGACCCGAGCGCGCCAACCTGGTGTTCGGCTGGATTTTTGCCGGCCATCAGCTCGGCGCCGGCACCGCCGCGTTCGGTGCGGGCCTGTCGCGGACGCTGCTGCAGAGCTACCTGCCCGCCTTCTTCATCGCCGGCGCGCTCTGCGTGTTCGCTTCGCTGATCGTGCTGGCGCTGTCGCGGCAACCGAAGGCCGAGCCGAAGCCGGCGATGGCCTAGTACCGGATCGTGGTGGTGACGCCGAACACTGCGGCGTCACCGATCCGCGCAACGCCGGTCGCATCGTTCGGATTCGAAATGCCGCCTGAAGGGCGGAACACGTATTGGAAGTAAGGCGCGATCAGCCAGCCCGGCTTAATATACGCCTCGTAGATCATCTCGATCAGGGTCTCGTTGCTGCGCACGGGGCTCTGGACCCCCGTGAAGAGCTGGGTGTCGACGTCGAAATCGCGGGCGGTGTTCGAGATCCGCATGTAGGCCGCCGCCACGCCGAACCGGTCGAGCGGGCGGCCGGGAACGAAGCCGACGAAGCCGATACCACCGTCAAGATAGAGATCGATCAGATTGCGGTCCGGCGGACTGTAGGCAATGCGGCCGAACGCGGTGACGCCCGGAATCGAGGCCGAGGTGGTGTTCTCCCTAACCTCCGGCGGGCGGTACAGCACCTGCTCGATCACGGCGAAGATTCCGTAATTGCCGCGAAGTCTTGCCGGAACGCCGCTTCCCGAGGGATCGGCGATCGACAGACCCCCTGCCGTGAAGCGCTGGCTGTCGAACGAGCCATAATGCTTCCAGGCCCCGGGCGTGAAATTGCCGGCGAACGGACGGCCGCCGATCTCGATGTCGTAGTTGAAGCGGACCTGCCCGATCACCCAGGGCGGATCGTTGACGCGGAACGCGAGACCGTGATGGTCGCGCAGCTGTGGATCCTGATCACCCGGGCCCGAGGGATCGCCGTTGAAGACAGCGCCGAACAGGGTGACCCGGTCCGACAGCGTGGCCTTCACCCGGATGCCGGGCACCGCGATCGGCGGCGCCGGGCCACCGGCCGGGAGGTTGGAAGCCTTGATCGCAGGCCAGCCGAACGTGCCGTTGATGAAGAGGTCGTCGGTCTGGCTGTCGAAGAACTCGACATCGGCCGCCTGCTGGCCGGCCCGGATGTTCAGGCGGTCGCCCAAAAAGCTCTGCTCGAAATAGGCGTTGTAGAGCCGCTGGTCCGGCAGCGCCTCGATCTCGCTGATGGTGGCGAGATTCATCACATAGTTGCGGGAGAGCCCCTGGCCGTAGATCACGAATGCATTGGCGTAGAAACGCCCGCCGGTCCAGCCGACGAGCTTGTCCAAATCAGCATCGACCGACAGGTCGAGGCGGCCGAAATGGATGGCGCCGCGCCTTACGCCGCCGGAGACGTTGGCGATGTTATCCGCGATGTAGGTGGCGCCGAAATTGAGACCCTTGTTGGCAAGGCCGTCGTGCCATTCGTTGAACCATTTTGGCGCCAGCCATTCGGCCGCGCTTTCGTCCTTGGCTCCGGCGAACGCGCTTGTACTTGTCGCCGCGCATGCCAGCGCGATCGCACATCGCAACGCAAAGCTGTCGGCAATCCCGATCACGGCTGCTACCGGCCAGCCAACGCTACTTGAAGATACCAGTGCGGCGCATGAACAGATAGGCCGCCCCGATCGACGAGGCCATCAAGACAGCCGCCCAGAGAAAGCCGCTCTCGACGTCGGTGAGCGGCAGGCCCTTGGTGTTCATGCCGAAGATGCCGGTGATCAGGGTCGGCGGCAGCAACAGCGTCGTCACGATCGAGAGCGTGTGGAGGTGCTTGTTGCTCTCCTCCTCGTTCTTGAAGCGCAGCTCCTCCTCGAGCAGCCGGCTGCGCTCGCGCAGCTCGACGATGTCGTGGTCGAGCCCGTCGAGCCGCTGCGCCAGCTTGCCGGCCTGGATCCGCAAGCCTGGTGACAGATGATCGGTGTTCGTCTGGTCGAGGCGGTGGAACAGCACACGTAATCCCGTGAGCTGGCGATGCAGCCTGACGCAGGTGCGGCGGAGGCGGCCGAGATCGCGCCGCATCTCCGGCCTTGCCTCGTCGGCGAGGATCCGCTCTTCGATCTCGTCGATCTCCTGACCGAGCTTGTCGGCCATCCGGTCGAGCGTGTCGGCGACCTCGTCGACGATCTTCTCCAGGAGGTGGGCGACATTGTCGACGCGATAGCCGCCTTCGAGCACCCGGCGCGTCGCGTCCGCCGAGCACAGCGCCTGATGGCGGCCGGAGACCAGCAGACGCTCGGTCATGGCGAAGCGCAGGAACGCGGTCTCCTCCGTGGCGCTGTCGATCTCGCGCACGAGGTCCGAGAAGACGCCATAGATACAATGCTCGATGACGTGAAGCTGCTGGAACGTGTCGTTCGAGAGCAGCAGCTCGCGCGCCAGCGGCGGCAAATGCGAAGCCGCGATCCACGGCCGTGCGCGGGCGTCGGTCAGGTTGAAATGCAGCCAGAGCCGGCCGTCATGGCTGAACTCGATCGGCTGGTCGACCGGCAGCGGCTCGGCGCTGCCGTCGCTGTGCAGGCGGAACGCCCAGACGAGGCCCGGGATGGCGGGTTCGGTGCTCGATATCGCACTGACAAGCTTTGCCGCCTCAGCCATGGCCAACCCCAACCGTCCGCAAGCATCCCGGATCCGGAAGATGGCTGACGGCATCGTCCGGATCCACGCGGGGTACTCAATTACGCCGACGTTACAGTTTGATGATGGCGACCTGCTCCGCCGCCAGCGTGAGCACCGGGCGAGCGGCTACGAGGATACCAAGCGCACCCTGAAATGCGAAAACAACCCCATGCACAGTAGAGGGCGCGTGCAACATCAACAACTTACGTTTTACCGAATTATGACTTGACCCGTCGGGCAAAACAGGCTTATATTTGCATCATCCAACATTGCCCAAATCGTGATCTCGCCTCGGACGGTCTGCGGCGCATGCGGCACGGCCGGCATCAGCAATCCCGGCAGTGCGCACCGGCGCCCGGGACAGGTCCGCCCCGCTCTCGACGTCCTCGATGCGAGGCGCGCAAGAAATCTCCCACACTACGCTCCGTTTCCACGGCGAGCGTAGCGGCTGTCGGATGCAACAGCCGGGCAGCCTGACCACCTGGCCAGGCCCGGCCTCCTCACCAAGCGGACCAAGAGGAACGAGTTTCCTTTGGAGCGGTTCTAGAGTGGACGCAGCCCCCAAGACGAGGTTCTCGTGCCCCAGCCTTCACCCACAACGATGGTGCCGATCGTCTTGACGATCAACGGCGTCCGCCACGAATTGTCGCTCGCCCCCTGGGTCACGCTTCTCGATCTCCTGCGCGAGCGGCTGGGATTGACCGGCACAAAGAAGGGCTGCGATCAGGGACAATGCGGCGCCTGCACGGTCTTGATCGACGGGCGACGCGTCAACGCGTGTCTCGTTCTGGCGGTCGCGCGAGACGGCGCCGACATCACGACGGTCGAAGGGCTTGCCACGGGTGACGAACTCCATCCTCTGCAAGCCGCTTTCATCGAGCACGACGCATTCCAGTGCGGCTATTGCACACCTGGCCAGATCTGCTCCGGCGTGGGGCTCATGCAAGAAGGCCACGCCCATACCCGTGAAGAGATCCGGGAGCAGATGAGCGGCAACATCTGCCGCTGCGGCGCCTACACCAACATCGCGGACGCCATCGAGGACGTTATCGCACGGCAATCCGCAAGTCGGGAGGCCGCGGAATGAACCGGTTTGACTACATCCGCCCTGACACGATCGCCGATGCGGTCGCGGCTCTGGCTGCCTTCCCCGGCGCAAAGGCGCTGGCCGGCGGGACCAACCTTGTCGACCTCATG
Organism: Bradyrhizobium sp. YR681; assembly: GCF_000282615.1. GTDB lineage: Bacteria > Pseudomonadota > Alphaproteobacteria > Rhizobiales > Xanthobacteraceae > Bradyrhizobium. The sequence goes on from NZ_AKIY01000207.1 coordinate 8,624, forward strand.
AAATACGACGTCGCGACACCCGCGCGCGTCGTGGATATCAACCGCCTTCCCCTGAAAGCGGTCGAAGACACGGCCGACGGCGGCCTGCGGGTCGGCGCGCTGGTGACCAACAGCGACCTGGCATGGCATCCGCAGATCGCAAAGCGTTATCCCCTGCTGGCCAGCGCCATCCTCGCCGGCGCTTCCGGGCAGCTCCGCAACGCGGCGACGACCGGCGGCAATTTGCTCCAGCGCACGCGCTGCTATTACTTTTACGACACCTCCACGCCGTGCAACAAGCGTGTGCCCGGCTCGGGTTGCAGCGCGATCGGCGGCGTCAATCGCATTCACGCGATCCTCGGTGCAAGCGATTCCTGCATCGCCGTTCACCCCTCCGACATGTGCGTTGCGCTGGCGGCACTGGACGCCGAGGTCGAGGTCGAAGGACCCCAGGGGCGACGCATAATCCCGTTCGCTCAGTTCCATCGTCTGCCGGACCACAACCCCGAGCTGGACAACACGCTCGAACCGGGCGACCTCGTGACCGCCATCATCCTGCCGGCGACCGATTTCGGACGGCATCACACCTACCTCAAGATTCGCGATCGCTTGTCCTACGCATTCGCGCTGGTGTCTGTGGCCGCTGCCATCGCGATCGAAGACGGGATCATTGGAGATATCCGGGTCGCCCTGGGCGGCGTTGCGCACAAGCCGTGGCGTGACCGGAACGCAGAGCAGCGGCTACGTGGCGAGCCGCCTTCGGAAGCCACATTTCTCAGGTTTGCGGAGGATGTCCTTCGTGAGTCCGAAGGATGCGGCCAGAACGATTTCAAGATCGAACTGGCTCGCCGCACCATCGTGCGGGCACTGATGCAGGCCACGCGCGGCACCCCGCAAGATCAGTCCGACAAAGTCGTCCGTTAAGGAAATACGCCAGTGGAAGCGCTTCAGTCCAATATCGCCCATATCGGCAAGCCGACCAGCCGGGTCGACGGCAAGCTCAAGGTCACCGGCCGTGCCCGCTACGCGGCGGAATATCCCGCTGCCGATCTGTTGCACGGCGTGATCGTTTCCGCGACCGTGCCCGCGGGGCGCATCACGAAGCTCGAGTTGGACCGGGCCCGCGCCGTTCCCGGCGTCGTGCAGATCTTCACTCATGAAAACCGCGGCAAGGCGGCGTGGCTGGACCGAAAATGGCGCGATGAGGTTGCGCCCCCCGGCCATCCGTTTCGGCCCCTGCATTCCGACCGCATTCTGTTCGACGGGCAACCGATCGCCCTCGTCGTCGCCGACAGCTTCGAGGCCGCGCGCGACGCGGCCTCCCTGGTGCGTGCCGAATACGATATCGACGATTTCTGCACCGAGCTCGAGGTCAGGCGCCCGGAAGCCTACGACCCGCCGGAGAAGCGAAGCGGCATCCCTCCTCCTCCCGAGCCGCGGGGCGACGCGGAGGACGCTTTCGACCGGGCTAAGCACCGGATTTCTTCCGAATACCGTATCAATGCCGAGCACCACAACCCGATGGAGCTGTTCGGCACGACGTGCGTGTTCGAAGGCCCGGGCCAATTGACGATCTACGAGAAGACGCAGGGGTCGCAGAACAGCCAGGGCTACGTGACCTCCGTCTTCGGACTCAGATCGAAGAATGTCCGTGTCATCAATCACTATGTCGGCGGCGCTTTTGGCGCCGCTCTCCGTCCCCAGCAGCAATTGTTCTTTGCTGTCATGGCCAGTCTCGAGCTGAAACGCTCCGTGCGGGTGACCCTGACCCGATCGCAGATGTTCTATATCGGCTATCGCCCCGACACCTATCACGCGATCGCACTGGCAGCCGACAACAAGGGTCGGCTCACGTCGATCATGCATGATGCGGTGGCCGCGACCTCCCATCACGAGGATTACCAGGAAGCGGTCGTGAACTGGTCGGGCATGATGTACCATTGCGACAACGTCAAGCTCAGCTACGCTCTCGCCAAGCTCAACACCGCCACGCCGTGCGATATGCGCGCGCCCGGCGCGAGCGTCGGTGTCAACGCGTTCGAATGCGCGATCGACGAGCTTTGCCACGACGTCGGCATCGATCCGCTGGAGTTCAGGCGCATCAATTTCGCATCGATCGACGAGAACACCGGCAAGATGCTGACGTCGAAAGCCCTGCTGGAGTGCTATCAGCAGGGTGCCGCCGCCATCGGCTGGGACCGGCGCCCCGTCAAGCCACGGTCACTCAAGGATGGTCGGGAGCTTGTCGGATTGGGCATGGCCACCGGCATGTGGGACGCCTTCCTGATGAAGGCGGCCGCCGAGGCAAAGCTGACCGCCGACGGGCGTCTCGAAGTCTCGACGGCGGCCTCGGACATCGGCACGGGCACCTGGACCATCCTCGCGCAGATCGGAGCCGATGCACTCGGCCTGCCGCTTGAAGCGATCACGTCCAGGATCGGCGATTCAACGCTGCCTGCCTCGCCCGTGGAAGGCGGCTCGTGGACCGCCGCCTCCAACGGATCGGCCGTCATGGCGGCCTGCGAGGCGATCAAGGCCACGCTCTTCAAGCATGCCAGGGCGATGACCAACTCGCCGGTGGCGCAGGCCGAGTACGACGATGTCGTTTTTGCCGGCGGCCGTATTGCGCTCAAGAACGATCTGGCTCGGAGCCTGTCGTTCGCGGAGGTGATGCACGCGGCCGATCTGGCGGAGATCACCGAGACGGGCAAAGCAGCACCGAGCCTGCTGCAAATGAGGAAGTATATCAGCTACACCCATTCGGCCGTGTTCGCCGAGGTACGGGTGGATGAGGATCTCGGCGTGGTCCGCATTCCCAGGATCGTCTGCGCGGCAGCGGCCGGCCGCATCATCAATCCGAAGACCGCGAGGAGCCAAATCCTCGGTGGCGTGGTGATGGGGATCGGGATGGCACTTCACGAGGAAGCCATGACAGACCACCGTCTCGGCAAGATCATGAACCACAGCCTGGCCGAATACCACGTTCCGGCTCATGCCGATATCGCCGACATCGAGGTCATCTTCGTCGACGAGACCGACGAGAAGGTCAGCCCGCTGGGCGTCAAGGGCCTCGGCGAAATCGGAATCGTGGGAACGGCGGCGGCAGTCGCCAACGCCATTTTCAATGCGACGGGACGACGCGTGCGTGATTTTCCGATCACCCTGGACAAATTGCTCGCTTGAACCCGCGCGAGCAGCCAGCTCTCTTATAGGTCCGCCGCTCGCCTGCGCGCCTGCCCGGGCGAAATGATGCGGTCCAGGACCGCGTAATATATATTGCCGTTAGACTCCCCGGCCTAAACGTGGACAATGCGGCCCAAGCGCTTCGCGCGCAGTGCACATCAAGATGCGCCAGGGGAAACAAAATGCCGGCTGCCTTCCCGTCGTCCGTACCCGCCATCCCGACCGTTCCCCTGACCGCGCAGATGCGCGAAGCCTTGCGCGAGATCGTCGGTGAGAAAGGCCTGGTCGAGGACGAGCACGGCAAGCAGCCGTTCGTGACGGACTGGCGCGGTCTGCTGGTGGGCGATGCCGGCGCCGTGGTCCGGCCCGGCAGCACCGCAGAGGTCTCGAAAGTCGTCGGGCTTTGCCATCAGCACGGCGTCGCCATCGTGCCGCAGGGCGGCAACACCGGCCTGATGGGTGGGGCTACGCCCTGGCCCGCGCACACCGGCATCGTGCTGTCGCTTGGCCGGATGAACCGCATCATGGACGTCGATGCCGTCGGCTACGCGATGACGGTCGAAGCGGGTTGCGTCCTGCAAACGCTTCAGGAGACGGCGGCCGCGCATGACAGGTTTTTGCCGCTCAGCCTCGGCGCCCAGGGCTCATGCATGATCGGCGGCAACCTCTCGACCAATGCCGGCGGCGTGCAGGTGCTGCGCTATGGCAATGCCCGCAATCTCGTGCTGGGGCTCGAGGTCGTGTTGCCCAATGGCGAGGTCTGGGACGGCTTGCGCGCACTGAAGAAGGACAACACCGGCTACGACCTGAAACACCTCTTCATGGGCGCCGAGGGCACGCTTGGCATCATCACCAAGGCCGTGCTCAAGCTGTGGCCGGCGCCGAAGGATGTCTGCACGGCGTGGCTGGCGGTCCGCGATCCCCGCGCGGCACTGGAGATCCTCTCCGAAGCGCACGCGGCCTCCGAAGACAGTGTCGGCTCCTGCGAGTTGCTCAGCCGTGCGGCCATCGACCTCGCCTTGCGCCACATTCCCGGCACCCAGGATCCGCTGAAAACGGACACGGCATGGTATCTTCTGCTCGAATGGTCGTCCGCGCGCCCGCGCCAGGACGGGGCCGAGGGCATGTCCGGAAAGATGGAGCAGTTCCTCGCCGATCAGCTCGAAGCCGGCCGCGTGATCGATGCCTCCATCGCGCAGACCGTCGGTCAATCGCGCAACATGTGGCGCATCCGCGAAGGGATGGCAGAGGCCTCCCGCGCCGAGGGGCCGGGGCTGAGCTACGACGTGTCGGTGGCGATCTCGAAAATTCCTGATTTCGTCGACAAGGGCCTCAAGGCCGTGCTCGACATTCTCCCGAGCATTCGCCCCTACCCGCTCGGGCATATCGGCGACGGCAATCTGCATTTCTCGTTCATGGGACCTGTCGGCATGGACCAGCAGACGTTAAACCAGTACACGGCCGCCATCACGCGGGCCGTGAACGATCTCGTCACCTCCATGGGCGGCTCGATCTCGGCGGAGCACGGCATCGGCATCGACAAGCTCGACGAGCTCAGCCACTACCGCTCGAAGACCGAGCTCGACATCATGCGCACCATCAAACGCGCGCTCGATCCGCAGAACATCATGAACCCGGGCAAGGTGCTGCGGCTGTGAACGGCGCCGGGCGCCTCTCCAAGCGAGAGGACCGCGGTGGCGCGTCAGCGGGGAACCGAGGTCACTTCGCGTCCTTGTTCAATTCGATCGCGACCTCCGACATCCAGGATCCCGGAGCCTCCATCAGGAACGACTGATGACTGGCCTTGGTCTGGATCGTCACCAGCGCAGCCACGGTGTTTCCCTCGATCCGCGCCTCGATCAGCCCGTCCTTGTTGGTGCCGTAGACCTTGCCGCCCTGCCGGTATTCGCTCTCGAACCAGTTGCCCGAAAGCTCCGTCCCGCTCTGCTCGATATTGGCGGACAGGACCATCTTGTACGCATCGCTCGCGCAGCGCAGGTCGAGCGTCAGCGACCGGCCAGGCCTGGTGACGTTGTACCCCACCTTGCAGCGAACTTTTTCACGCGGACCATCCGACGGCTTCATCGTGCCGATGCCGGACCATGCGCCGGCGAGAGCGTCGAAGACCGGCTCGGCGCGTAACGGGCTGATCCCGGCGAGAGCGAGACACATCGCGCCGACGCCGATATGCGCCGCCATGGACTTCAACAGCATCTGCAAATCCTGATCCGTAAAATCTCGGCGCGTCCTACCCGCGAACAAGCGCAGGATGTTGGCGAAGATGTTTACAAATGTTGCGGAGATTGCCTGAACGTTGCCGCCGTCATTGCCCGCAGCAAAGCGCGCTGTCGCGCCCCGGACGCAGCGCCCCTTCGGTGCGCTGCAGAGCCGGGGGTCCATGTCGCTGGATTGCGCTGCGTCGCTTTGTGGGCACCGGCTCTGCGGAGCGGCATTGCATGCTGCACCGCGTCCGGGACACGGAACCTACGGCCGGATCGTCATGTTCTCCGGCGGTCCCGCCTTGCGCAACGGCTCGGCGAGCCTTGCGAACTCGCACAGCAGCGACCTCGTTTTCCGGGGATCGATGATCTCCTCCACCCAGAACTTTTCGGCCGAGCGGAACGGCGAGCGCAGCTTGTTGAGGCGCTGCTGGATTTCCTCCAACTTGGCGCCCTTGTCCTCGGCCGCGTCGATGTCGGCGCGGTAGGCGGCTTCGATGCCGCCCTCGAGCGGCAGCGAGCCCCAATAGGCCGACGGCCAGGCATAGCGGATCGAGAAGCGGTCGGCCGGCTGGTGCACGACGCCGGCGACGCCGAAGGCGTTGCGCAGGATCACGGTGCACCAGGGCACGGTGGTCTGGTTGACCGCGGCCATGGCGCGGACGCCGTGGCGGATGGTCGCCGCCTTCTCGGCATCAAGGCCGATCATGAAGCCCGGACAATCCATGAGATAGACGATCGGCAGATGGAAGGTCTCCGCGAAGTCCACCCAGCGCACGACCTTCTGGCACGCATCCGCGGTCCAGGAGCCACCATAGTGAAAACTGTCGCTGGCAAGCACCATCACCGCCCTGCCCTCGAGCCGGGCGAGGCCCACGATGAGCGGCTTGCCGAAATTCCTGGCGACCTCGAAGAACGAGCCTTTGTCCACGACGGACTCGATGATCGGGCGGATCTTGTAGACCTGCTTGCGGTTGCGCGGCACCGCATTCATCAGCGCTTCTTCGCTGCGCTCCGGATTGTCGGCGCAGGGCACGGTCGGCGGCAGTTCGTAGACCGACGACGGCAGATAGGAGAGAAAGCGCCGCGCGCAGGCAAACGCTTCTTCCTCGGTGTCGACGGCATGATCGACCGCACCGGCGCGGGTCTGGATATCGGCGCCGCCCAGTTCTTCCTTCGAGAGATCCTGCCCCAGCGCCTTCACGACAGGCGGGCCCGCGACGAACATCGCAGACTTCCGGGTCATGATGGAATAGTGGCTGGCGGCAAGACGCGCGGCGCCGAGCCCTGCGACCGAGCCGAGCCCGAGAGCGACGACCGGCACGCGCGACAGGTTTTCCGTCGTGAAGCGATACCAGCGGGTGCCGCCGATACCGCCCGGCAGGTTCGCCGCGCCCTTGGTCTCGATGGTCTTGACCGAACCGCCGCCGCCGGAGCCTTCGATGATGCGAACGATGGGCAGGCGGAAGTCGTGCGCCATCTCCTCCGCCATCAGCGGTTTTGCGGAGATGGACGCATCGGCCGAGCCGCCGCGAACCGTGAAATCGTCGCCGACGACCACCACTGTGCGGCCGTCGACGCGCGCGCGGCCGAACACGCAGTTCGCCGGCGTCAGTTTCTGCAGCTCGCCGCTGGAATCGTACTCACCGATGCCGGAGACGGCACCGATCTCGTGAAAGCTGCCTTTGTCGATCAGCTTGTCGATACGCTCCCGAACAGTCAGTCGGCCCTGGTCATGCTGACGCTTGACCTTGTCAACGCCGCCCATCTCCCGCGCGAAGGCTTCGCGCCGGGCGAGCTCGTCGAGTTCCGGCTTCCAGTTCATTCACTCCCTCCGAATTGATCGGCTTGTTATTGTTGTGCACGGCCATTGCGACCGGTTTACGCGGGATACGGGCGTTGAAGACGTCGCCTTCGGCGCCCTCCATCAGGCTGCCGAGCGAACGGCCGAGCGTGAGCATCAGCGGCGCGACCTCGTCATGCAGGCGCTGCTCGTCGTACATCGCCGAGAGCAGGCCGATCGTGATGACGACGAAGGTCTGGTACTGCGGCGACCAGATTGGCACAGCAAGGCCGTTGATGTGCGGACTCCACAGGCCGCAGGCCACGACATAGCCGCGCTCGCGCAGCGACTGCCTGTTGGCCTCGATGCGGGGCTTGAGGATTTTTGCAGCCTCCGGCGCTTCACGCTCCATGTCGGCGATGAAGGCATCGCTGATCTCGGGCGCCAGCGCCGCGGTGTAGGCCGCGCCCGCGGCCGTCGAGGCCATCGAGATTCGGCTGCCGGTGCCCTCGTGCAGGCCGAGTGCAGAGGCCGAGCGCGCGAACTGGAGATAGACGAGATGAAAGCGATCGGGAACGACGAAGCCGACCGTGCCCGGGAGCTGCTCGGCGACTTCCTGGAGCCGCTGCCGGATCATGCTGCGCAGCTGCGCGCCCTTCATCATCGAGGCGCTCATCGCCACCGCGCTCGGACCGATGCGATATTTCTGGTCGCGCGGCAGATAGACGAGCTGGCCCATGCGTGTCAGCGTGTGCGTGAGCCGTGACACCGTCGAACGCGGCAGGCCGCAGCGATTTGAAATCTCGAGATTGCCGAGCCTGCTTTCGTGGCCCTCGAAGCATCGCAACACGTCGAACGCGCGCGACACCACCTGGATGACATCACCCTCACCGGCATCGCCAGCGAGCGCACCTTGCCTACTCAACCGCTCTGAACGTCGTCCCATGTTCCCTACCAGTTGTTCCGCTGTGCGGAATTAAATTCCACTTGCAGACGACGCTACCTCAGGCATTTTGCGACGACAACAAAAAGGCGATGGCATGCCAGAAATTAAGATCGTCACGGAGGTCGCAGGTCGCATCTGCGCAACTCCCGTGCAAGTTGGAGGAACCGTTGCGGATGGTGATGAAATTGTGGTGGTCGAAGCGATGAAGATGGAGATACCTGTGCCCTCGCCCGCAAGCGGCACGGTCAAATCGCTTCTGGTCAAGCTCGACGAAATCGTTGCGGAGGGACAGGCGATCGCGATCGTCGTGAACTGACTGCATTATCCGCGCTTTCCGCGACATTCTGTCAGCTTCATTTCTGCACGCATGGTACGGCGTTGCCATCGCCCGATCGCGGTGACATGATCTTTCTCAAACAAACTGTGTTTCAAACAAAGAAAGAAAATCTTCGCGGCAAACGCGGGGATCATTGGAGGGAAACATGTTTCGTGGGCTGCTCATGCTCGCGCCCGCCTTGGTTGCGGGCATTTCTTTTGCGTCTACACGCTATGCCTTCGCCGAAGACATCAAGCTGCCGGCGACATTGACCTTCACCGCCTATGACACCGGCACCGCCGGCTTCAACATCGCGGTCGGCGTCGGCAAGATGATGAAGGACAAATACGCGACCGACGTGCGCGTGCTTCCCGCGGGCAACGACGTCGCCCGGCTTGCGCCGCTGCGCGCCAAGCGCGCGGCCTCCGCTGCGATGGGCTCCGGCACCTATTTCGCGCAGGAAGGCGTGTTCGAGTTCGGCTCCAGGGAATGGGGCCCGCAACCGCTCCAGATCCTGCTCTCGACCGTCGATTGCAATTGCGGTTCGCTTGGCGTCGCAGCCGATACCGGCGTGAAAGATCTGAAAGACCTGAAAGGCAAGCGCGTCGGATTCGTGGTCGGCTCGCCCGCGCTGAACCAGAATTCGCTCGCGGTGCTCGCCTTCGCCGGCCTGACGCAGAAGGACGTCAAGGTGGTCGAGTTCGCAAGCTACGGCGCGATGTGGAAGGGCCTGATCAACAACGACACCGATGCCGCCTTCGGCACCACCATCACCGGCCCCGCCAAGGAAGCCGAGACCTCGCCGCGCGGCCTGATCTGGCCGCCGCTGCCGGCCAAGGACAAGGACGGCTGGGCGCGGATGCAGAAGGTGGGCTCGTTCTTCTTCCCGCAAGTTGCGACCTGCGGCGCCGGCATCTCGCCGGAGAAGCCGATCGAGCTCGGCAACTATCCTTACCCGATCTTCGTGGCCTATGCCTCGCAGCCGGCCGATCAGGTCTACGCCATCACCAAGGCGATGATCGTGAATTACGACGCCTACAAGGACTCCGCGCCCGGCGCCGGCGGTCTTGCCGCCGACCGCCAGACCAAGAACTGGGTGGTGCCGGTGCATCCCGGCGCTGTGAAGGCTCTGAAGGAAGCCGGGCAATGGAGCGACGCGCAGGACGCCCACAACAACAAGCTGATCAAGCGGCAGGAGGTGCTCGGCGCCGCGTGGACCGAATACGGCAAATCCAATCCGCCCGCGGATGACAAGGCGTTCCTCGAGGGCTGGATGAAGGCGCGCGCGGCAGCGCTGGCCAAGGCCGACATGCCGAACGGGTTCGACGAATAATCGTCAGCGGTTAAATTACCCACGCGCGGGGTCGATCATGTCTGCTTCAGTCTCCACCGCCCCGCAGGACGAGGCCAGGCGGGTCGTGTTCGACGATCCGCATGGCGCTGCCGCAAACATGCAGGAAGCCGAGGTCACGCGCGTTCGCACGCTGCAAGGCGGCTGGCGCTGGATGCTGATCGTGGCGACCGCAGCGACCATCCTGCTCTGCATCAACCAGCAATTCTCGCTGCGCTTCTTCATCGGCTATACCCAGCTCAACACGGAGTATTTTTACCTCCTGATCGCCTTGATGCTGCCGTTCACCTTCCTGATCTTCCCGGGCACCGAGCGTGCGCCGCTCGATCGCATTCCCTGGTATGACCTCGTCTTCTTCATCGTGACCTTCGCGGCGGCATTGCTGCTGATGTCGAATGTGCGCAAGGCCGCCGAGGCCGGCTGGGAATTCGGCGGCGCCCCGAACACCGTGATCGGCGCAGGCCTCGTGATGTGGGTGATGCTGATGGAGGCGCTGCGCCGCACCGGCGGCTGGAGCCTGCTGCTGAGCGTGCTGCCCTTCACGGTCTATCCGCTGTTCGCCGAATCCGGCTGGCTCGGCCCGTTCCGCGGCACGCAATCGACGCTGGAGCAGGCCACCGCCTATCACGTGCTCTCCGGCGAGAGCCTGCTCGGCATTCCCATCCAGGCCTTTGCCGACACCGTGATCGGCTTCCTGGTGTTCGGCACCGCCTTAATGATGACCGGCGCCGGCAAATTCTTCATCAACCTCGCCTTCGCTTTGTGCGGCACCTTCCGCGGCGGCGCGGCAAAAGTCTGCATCTTTGCCAGCGGCCTGCTCGGCATGATGTCGGGCTCGATCATCTCCAACGTGCTCACCGCCGGCACCATGACCATTCCTGTCATGAAGAAGAGCGGTTTCCGCGCCTCCTATGCCGGCGCGATCGAGGCCTGTGCCTCCACAGGCGCGGTGCTGGCGCCGCCGGTGATGGGCGCCACCGCCTTCGTGATCGCGCAATTCCTCAATGTCAGCTACGCCGATGTCGCGATCGCGGCGATCATTCCGGCGACGCTGTACTACATTGGCCTGTTCATGCAGGTCGATTCCTATGCCGCGCGCCATGGCTTGAAGGGCATTCCGCGCGCCGAGCTGCCGCGGGTCATGGATACGATCAAGGACGGCTGGTACTACGTCTTCGTCATCGCGCTGCTGATCGTGATGCTGCTTTACTTCAAGCGCGAGAGCCACGCGCCGTTCTACGCCACCGCGCTGCTGCTGGTGCTCAACCAGCTCTTCTCGAAGGACACGCGCTGGACGCTCGGCACGATCGGCAAATTCCTGGAGGTCAACGGCCGCACCTTCGTCGAGCTGGTCGGCATCCTCGCCGGCTGCGGTCTGCTGATCGGCGCGTTCTCGATGACCGGCGTGGTGTCGAGCCTTGCCAACGATTTGCTGCACATTGCCGGCGACAATCCGTTTCTGCTTCTCGGCATGTGCGCGCTGACCAGCCTCATCCTCGGCCTCGGGCTGACGACCACGGCCTGCTACATCTTCCTCGCCATCCTGGTCGCGCCCGCGCTGGAGAAGCTCGGGCTGAACAAGATGGCCGTGCACATGTTCATCTTCTACTGGGGCATGCTGTCGTCGATCACGCCGCCGGTCGCGATCGCCTCGTTCGCCGCCGCGGGCATCGCCGGCTCGCCGGCGATGAAGACGGGCTGGGAATCGATGTGGGTCGGCAGCATCATCTATTTCATCCCGTTCTTCTTCGTGCTCAATCCGGCGCTGGTGCTGCAGGGGCCAAGCCCCTACCTCGCCGGCCTCGGCCTGATGGGACTTGCCGCGTTTGGAACGCTGTTCATCTGCGGCGGCATCCAGGGCTACCAGCCCTTCGTCGGCGACCTCCGCGGCGCGGGCGCGCTCGAATGGCCGCTGCGCGTGCTGCTGGTGATCGGCGGTTTTGTGGTCGCCACCCCCGGCGGCGGCATCATGCCGCTGTCACAGATGCAGGTGACGCTGCTTGGCCTCGCCATCCTCGTGCCCACGGTCCTGGTCGCCCTGCTGCTGGTTCGGCGACAATCGCCAGTGCCTGACGGGTTGCGCGTGCCCTGATTGCGTTGCACAAGGGAGGCGATGACATCGCCTCCCGCCTCCGCCTGGACCCGCTCGAAGCCGCCTTTGCTGCGGTTTCTGAACTCCTGCCTCAACGAATTCTCTGCTGAAACGTCCGGCACTGTCGCCGACTACATCCCCGAGCTCGGCAAGGCCGACCCTGCCTATTTTGGCATCAGCCTCGCGACGCTGGACGGCCATGTCTACGAAGTCGGCGACTCCAGGGTGCCCTTCACCATCCAGTCGATGTCAAAGCCGTTCGTGTTCGCGCTGGCGCTGGATCTTCTGGGCGCAGGCAAGGTCGAGGGCGCGATCGGCGTTGAACCCTCCGGCGATCCCTTCAACTCGATCCGGCTCAACGCCGAGAACCATCCGTTCAACCCGATGGTCAATGCCGGCGCGATCGCCTGCACCGGGCTGATCTATGACAGCAAGGGCCCCGAGGCTTTCGAGCAGATCCGGCTCGCGCTGAGCCGCTTTGCCGGGCGCGATCTCGCGGTGGATGAAGCCGTCTACACCTCCGAGAGCCAGACCGGCGACCGCAACCGCGCCATCGGCTATCTGCTCAAGACCAACGCGGTGATTTCCGACAATGTCGCCGGCGTGCTCGACGTCTATTTCCGGCAATGCGCGGTGCTGGTCACCGCGCGCGACATCGCGGTGATGGCGGCGACGCTCGCCAATCGCGGCGTCAATCCGGTCACGGGCGAGCAGGTGCTGACGCCATATGCGATCTCGCGCACGCTCTCGGTGATGACGTCGTCGGGCATGTACGATTATGCCGGCGAGTGGATCTACCGGATTGGCATCCCCGCCAAGAGCGGCGTCGGCGGCGGCATTCTGGCCGCCCTGCCCGCACGGCTCGGCCTCGGCAGCTATTCGCCGAAGCTCGACAAGCACGGGAACAGCGTGCGCGGCATCAAGGTCTGCGAGGCGCTGTCCTCGCATTACGATCTGCACATGCTCAACCGCAGCGACGACGCGCGCAACGCCGTCATCGCCGACTACGACATCGGCAAGAGCCCGTCGCGGCGCGTGCGCCGTCCGCAGGAGCGCGAGATCCTCTCCGCCCATGAGCAGGAGGTGCGGGTCATCGAGCTGGTCGGCACGTTGTCGCTCTCCGCGGTCGACTACATCTCGCGGCGGCTCGCCGGGCGGCCGCGGCCCCAATTCGTGATCTTCGATCTCCACCGCGTCACCTCCACCACGCGCGCCGGTGCCCGGCTCGTGGCCGAGGCGTTCGAGGAACTCGCCGCGCTCAATGTCACCGTGGTCTTGTCCGGCGTCAGGCGCGCGTCGAAGGAATGGAACAGCTTGCGCGAATGGACCGCGGAGCTGAAGAACGTCCGCGACTTCTACCTGCTCGACACCGCGATCGAATGGGCGGAAGACCAGATCGTCTACCGCTATGGTGGCTCGATCGATTTTCACGAGACCATCGAGCTTGCCGAACAGCCGCTGCTCGAAGGTCTCGGCGCGGACGAGATCGCGGAGCTCGGCGCGATCTGCACCATCAGGACCTATCCGTCCGGGGCGAAGATCCTCACCACCGGCGATCCCGCCGATTCCCTGTTCTTCCTGCGCAGCGGCGCGGTCCACGTCACCCTGCCGGACGGCGTCCGGCTGGCGACCCTCACCGCGGGCATGGCGTTCGGCGAGATGGCGCTGCTGGAGCAGACCCGCTCGGCCGACGTCTTCGCCGACATGGCGGCGACGGCCTTCGAAGCTCCGCTGAAGGATTTCGAGCGTTTCCGCGAGCAGCACCCGCGGGCCTCCGAGCGGATCATGCGCAATTTGGCGCAGCTCCTCGCCGACCGCCTGATCGTCGCCAACGCCAAGGTCGATATCCTCACGGCGACCTGAGCGCTATCGCGCCAGCCTCGCGCTGATCTTGGCCTTGCTCGCCGCGAGCACGTCCGACGGCTTGCGGCCCAGCGCCGAACACAGGCAGGCCCAGTAATAGACGACGTCACCGAGCTCCTCCGCCATCGCGGCCTGATCCAGCGTGCCGTCGCGCAGCAGCTTCTTGATGTGCTCGGCGACCTCGCCGGATTCCCCCGTGAGACCGAGGCCAAGATAAGCCAGCCGCTCGCTGGCAGGCGGCTGCGTGACCTTCGCAGCCGCCGCAGCCCAATCAGCATAGTCGTCGATGGTCATGCGCCACGCCCCGCTTGCCTATCCCACCACTTCCGTGACCGGCTGGAGGTCGATCTCGAACGTCTCCAGGAATTTCGAGGTCATGATGTAGAAGCCGACCGAGAGCTGCAATTCGACCAGCGCGGCCGGCGTCAACTTCGCGGCGATCGCCTTGAAGGTCGCATCCGTCGGCTTGTTCAATTTCACGATCTCGTCGGTGAAAGCGAGCGCGGCGCGCTGCACCTCGTTGAAGCAGGTCGCCGCCTGCCAGTTCTCGAGCGCCTCGTTCTGCTCGTCGGTGACGCCGACATTCTTGCCGATGCGCTTGTGCGCGACGATCTCGTACGGCGCCTCGCACAGAATGCCGGTGCGGGTGATCGCAAGCTCGCGCACGACCGGATCGAGCTCGCCCTTGTGGCGGATGGCACCGCCGAGACGGCAGTACTGCTCAAAATAACTCGGCGAATGCGCCATCATGCGGAAGATGTTGGCGTGGCGGTTCTTGTCGAGGATGTCGCGGGTGCGGTCGGACGCGTTGATCGGATCGCTGTAGAGGATACGGGCCATCAGTCACCTTGGGGCTTGGTCTTGTTGTCGTTTTTGACAGCCCCAAGATTATTCTTGCACCAGCACAAGAGCAATATCGTCGCGTGAGGCCGTCTCCTTATCGGGAGGGCCATCGCATATGGCATTCTGCACGACCTGAGCGCGCGCCTCGTCCTTCGAGACGACCGCTTCGCGGTCTCCTCAGGATGAGGCTAAGCGGCATCGGCGCTCGTCAAAACTACGGCTGCACATTCGGTCCTCATCCTGAGGGCCCGCCAACGGCGGGCGTCTCGAAGGATGGCCGCCAAGCGAGCTTCCCGCCACGTTCTCCTTCAGATGCGGTAGCCCTGCCCTTATCCCTGCGTCTTCGGCACCGGGAACGGCGTCGAATCGGCAAAGCGCCTGACGATGTTGGTCACCAGCAGGGCCGCCACGTTGTCGTAGCCGTCCACCGGCAGCGCGCCGATGAAATTCATCGAGCCGACGGAGAACACCGCGCCGCCGTTCGGCGTCTCGAAAAAGGTCAGGTCGGAGCGGATGATGTCCTCGCGCGAGGCCGGCCAGGTGTGGTCGTAGCGCTCTTCGTTGACGGGCTGATAGGTCGCATCGGTCAGAACGGCGCGGCCGATGATGATCGCATGATGCGGCGTGCCGAGGCGGGTGTCGGCCCGGTCGAGCTCGTGGCCGGCGGCGCCGCCGCCCATGAAACCGCGCTCGCCGAGCTTGGCGCCGGGCCTTGCCAGATCCTCGATGCCCTCGCGCATGAAGGCCACGCGGGGATCGAGAACACCGTCGAGGAACGTATAGGGGAAGCCCATGTAGTCCCCTTGCGTACTGAAGCCGACGCCGACCAGCGCCTGCGGCGGGCGGCCAAGC
>NZ_AKIY01000208.1 GCF_000282615.1 Bradyrhizobium sp. YR681
AGGCGGGGGGAGGCGGAGCCGATGTAAAGGATGGGGGTGGAGTCCAGAGCGTTGGTCCGCCCATCATCGATTGAAGAGTTGCCGCAGCACGTCGTTCATCGGCTGGCTGTCCTGCTGCGCCATCGGCGGGTTGTCCTGCGTTTGGGCCGGAGGCTCGGGCGAGGCCTGCGGTGCCGGCGTGGACGGCGCCGCCGGCAGGCTGCGGCTGCGGCCGGTGCCTGTAGCTGCGCCCGTGCCGGTTGCCGCACCGCTGGAAAGCCCCTGCTGGATCAGATTGCCGATCGCCTCGCCCAGCTGGCCGCCGAGCAGATTGTTCTGCCCCGGCTGCTGGGTTTGCGGATTGGCATTGCCGGCTGCATTTCCGCCGCCCGGCGCGGTCGCGCCACCGAGCCCGAGGTTACCAAGGCTGCCCAAAATATTGCCGAGCCCGGCGCCGTCGGGGCCGAACAGGCCTTTGCCCATCTCGCGCAGTTTGGCATAGGCGGCGTCGGGATTGTCGAGCATGCCGGCCATGTCGGGGTAGATCCGCGGCTGCGACCAGCTGCCCGTGATCATCACGGGAATGCCGAAGCCGACCGGCTCGGAGGCGCGGCCCTGGCCTTCGGTCGTCATCACCAGCTTCGGCTCGACGCGAAAGCCCATCATCTTGGTGTCGAGCGC
The DNA here is from genome assembly GCF_000282615.1 of Bradyrhizobium sp. YR681. Lineage (GTDB taxonomy): Bacteria > Pseudomonadota > Alphaproteobacteria > Rhizobiales > Xanthobacteraceae > Bradyrhizobium. Next base: position 661 of record NZ_AKIY01000208.1, read on the forward strand.
GATGGTGCCGGCGCCGGTCACGCGCACCAGCGGACCGATCAGATTGAGATCGGTCGTCACGGCCTGCCCCTTGTCGATGCGGAAGGACGCCGCGAGCTGCGACAGATCCGTGCTCTGGGCCTCACTGGAATTCTGGTTTTCTTGCCAGCCGGACAGCGTGCCCGACGTCAGCGAGCGGATCATCTGCGCGATATTGATGCCGCGAATGGCGCCGTCCTGGAAATTGACGAAGGCGGTGCCCTGCATGTTCGCCATCAGGGCGCGCTGGCTGGTGCCGGCGCTGCGCAGCGCGAGCTTGGCCTGCAGCTTGCCGTCGATGCGGTCGAATTCGGCGAGGCCCTGGAGCAGCGGCAGCGCGCGCACGCCGACGAGGTCGGAATGCATGGCAAAGCTCGGCGCGCCGGTGGTCGCATCGAGGATCACTTCGCCGGAGACCTGGCCGCCATAGGCGCCGAGATTGGCGGTGCCGGCCTTCAGCACGCCGCCGGCAAGCTTTGCATCGAGCGCGAGCGGCGCCAGTCGTGCATCACCGATCACGGCCTCGTTGGCGGAGATCCTGATTTGCGCATCGACATAATTGAGTCCGGACACGTCGATCGGCGCATTGCTCCAGGGCTGTCCCGACGTGCCTTGCGGCGATTTAGCCAGGGGGATCGCGAGCCGCTGGAAGTCGAGATCGACCTTGACCAGCGGCTTGCTGGCGATGTCGACCGAAGCCCAGCCGTTGAACGCGCCGTCGCCGAGGGTGCCGTTCACGCCGTTGATCATCACGAGATCGCCGCTCAGCCGCATCTCGGCGCGACCTGCGAGCTGGGACTTCAGCACATCGGGCATGTCGATGGCGAAGTCCACCGGAATGGTCGGCCGGTCGGCGGGCGGCGCCGGCGTGGTGGCCTTGATGTCGAATTTGGTCGGGTGATCGCCGACACGCGCGGTCCCGGTGATGCTGACCTTGCGGTCGCGGCCGACGGTTGCGTCGGCGTTGATGGCGCTGATGCGGCCCTCGATGCGATCACGCAGGCGCGAGAAGGCAACCTCGCCGTCGGTGACCTTGACGCGGTCGATGGTCGCCCCCTTCGTATCGAGTGCGGGCGGCTTCGACGAGGTGCCCGCATTCGGCAGGCGCTCGCGCAGCAGCGGCTGGTAGAGCACGGGATGGGTGACGATCAGCTCGTTGATCTTCGGGCTGCCCGACCAGACGCTGGCAAGCGACATGTCGGCCTGCACGCTGTCGACCGTGAGGCGGGTGATGCCGCTGCGGTCCTTGGGGTCCTGCAGCGTGAGATCGTTCAAGGTGACGTTCAGCGTCGGCCACAGGCTGATCTTCGTGGTGCCGTCGATCGACAGGCGATAGCCGGTCGCGCTCTCGACCCGCGAGGCAATCGTCGAGGACAGGAAGCCCGAGGGGATCCCGACCACGAGGAGAAGCGCGATCACGACGATGACAGCGGCGACCGCGGCGCCGGCGAACTTCACTGCTCTCATATCGACTTTCCAACGACGGACGTACGGCGCCGAACCCGGCCGCTCACCCGCCTGTTACGCGTGAGTTTATCCCGGGACGGCAAGCCGCTCCAGCCGGTCAAAAATAGTCAGGGGGTGCTGCAAAGTTATGTGACTTATGACACACTTCTCCGGCGCGGTTTTACGCGATCCTGACGTTGATGGTTCCAAACGATTTGCCGGCGAAATTGACAAGAAAGTTCACAAGGAAGTTGAAATGAGCAAACAGGCCGAATTTGCGGTCATCCTGAAGATGAACCCGATGTTCGCCGATCTCGGCGCGGACGAGCTCCAGCGGCTGTCCAATCTCTGCCACACCCAGCATCTGGGCAATGGCGAGGTGCTGTTCCAGAAGGGCGATGCCGGGGACGCGCTGTTCGGCGTGCGCCGCGGCCAGGTCCGCATCGAGACCGGCGCTTCCGACGGCAGCCGGCTGACACTGAATTTCATGGGCGCGGGCGACCTGTTCGGCGAGGTTGCGGTGCTGGACGGCCAGAGCCGGACCGCGGATGCGACCGCGGGGGAGGCCAGCGAATTGTTCGTGCTGCGGCGCGAAGACTTTCTCGCCTTCCTCGAACGCGAGCCGAAGGTCGCGATCAAGATCATCGCGCTCCTGTGCCAGCGCATCCGCTGGCAGAGCGAGCGCATGGAAGAGTCCATGCTGCAACCGCTGCCGGTTCGCCTCGCGCGACGGCTCTGTGCGCTTGCCGCGGATTTCGGCTCCGAGGTGCACATCTCGCAGGAGCAGCTCGGCGTCTTCGTCGGCGCCGCCCGCGAGAGCGTCAACCGCCAGCTTCAGGCCTGGCGCAAGGAGGCGATCCTGGATCTCCAGCGCGGCCGCATCCTGCTACGGAACATGACGAAACTGACGGCGATCGCGCGGAACGAGTAAAGAAGCTAGTTGATCGGGAGCCTGCGCCGGCGGACGCGATCCCGGTCAATGGTGATGATGCTCTGATGAATCTCGTCCTCGGTCAGGGCGGCTAAGACCTCTGCCAGTCGCGCTCGGACGCTTGCCTCTGTCCAGTCGCCGCCTCGGAAGAGAATGAGACTTGGGCTATCGCTGCGCGCGGCTGCAATGAGACGAGGATAGTCGAGGTCTGCCGTGACGACCGTGCGCGCCTCCTGCCTGGCGCGATTGATTATTTCAACATCGCTCGCAGCATGAAGTCCGATCACGGAAGCATGGACGGCATCATGTCCCATCTCTGTCAGCCAGCGCGACAATGCCGGCGAGAGAGGCATGTCGACGAGGAATTTCACTTCGCCGGGACTATGGGGTGCAGCTCAACGGTTTCATCCTCAGCAAGGAAGGCCGCGTAGCGCAACGCTTCGTCGATGTCTTCACGTTCGAGATACGGATAGTCGCTTAAAACGGATTCACGAGTCTCGCCGGCCGCCAGCAGGCCGAGCAGCCGCGCAACCGGAAAACGCAGCCCGCGAATACAGGGCTTTCCGGTGCAGACCGCAGGGTCGATCGTGATGCGCGTGAACGTCATCGACGTAACATAACGCCTGCGCACGGCTTTCGCCAGTGCACACCCGGGGGGCTTTGCCGGACGCTACTCCGCCGCCGGGTGCACGATGCCCTTCGGCGTTCGCAGGGCGTCCGTAGACGAAGCTCCGTGATGACCATCTGCCTCCGCGTCCTCGCTGTGCACGACCAGCCGCTTGCCGAAGCGCCAGATCAGGGCGCCGAGATCGTCCATCACCATGAACATCGCGGGCACGAACACCAGCGACAGGATGGTCGAGAAGATCAGGCCGCCGATCACCGCGAGCGCCATCGGCGAGCGGAACTCGCCGCCGGCGCCGACTGCGAGGGCGCTCGGCATCATGCCGGCGGCCATCGCGATCGTGGTCATCACGATCGGGCGGGCGCGCTTCATGCCGGCGTCTATCATGGCCTCGTCGCGCGGCTTGCCGGCGTGGATCGCTTCGATGGCGAACTCCACCAGCATGATCGCGTTCTTGGTGACGATGCCCATCAGCATCAGGATGCCGATCCAGACCGGCGTGGTGAGCTGCTTGCCGGTGATGAGCAGGGCCGCGATGGCACCGCCGATCGAGAGCGGCAGCGAGAACAGGATGGTGATCGGCTGGAGGAAGGTGCCGAACAGCAGCACCAGCACCGCGTAGACCATCATTAGGCCCGCCGTGATCGCGGTCGCAAAACCACCCGACAACTCGGCCAGGCTTTCGGCGTCACCTGAGGGATTGACCTTCACGCCGGGGGGCAGACCCTTCTTCACCGGCAGATCGTCGATCATCTTGGTGGCATCGCCGAGCGCGGCCGAGCCGACGAGGTCAGCGGCGACGGTTGCCTGTCGCTCGCGGTCGTAGCGGTTGATGCTGGTCGGACCCTGGTCGAGCTTGACGTCGGCAATGACGGAGAGCGGCACGCCGCCCTTCTCGCCGTGCTCGCCGAGCGGCACGCGCAACTGTTCGAGCGTCTTGAGATTGCCGCGCGCGGCATCCTCGAGCTGCACGCGGATCGGCACCAGGCGGTTGCCGACGTCGAACTTGGCGAGCGCGGGGCCGACGTCGCCGATGGTCGCGACGCGGATGGTCTGTGACAGGCTTTCGGTCGAGACGCCGAGCCGGGCGGCGAGATCGGCGCGCGGCTCGACGCGCAGCTCCGGGCGTTCCAGCGAGGTTTCCGATATCACATTGGAGATCGTCGGAATTCGCTTCATCTGCGTCGCAAGTTCGCTCGCGACATTGTTGACGATGTTGGCATCGGCGCCGGTCACCACGAGTGCGATCGCGCGCAGCCCGTTTTCGTCGAGGAACCAGAAGCGGATGTCGGGAACGTTCTCCATCTCCTTGCTGATCGAGAATTCCAGCTCGCGCTGGGTGATGTCACGCTCGGCCTTGGGGACGTAATTGATGATCAGGGAGGCCCGCCGGACCTCCTGGGTACCCGGCGGGACGCGCCCGCCGTCGACGAAGATGCTCTTCACCTCGGACCGCTTGCGCAGGCGCGCGACGATGTCCTCGGTGACCTTTTCGGTGTAGGCGAGCTGGGTGCCCGGCGGCAGCTCGAGGGCAAGCAGCGAACGCGCGCTGTCCTGCGCCGGCAGGAAGCCCTGCGGCAGCAGCGTGATGCTCCAGATCGAGGCGGCGAAGACGCCGAAGCCGACCAGCACCGTGATGAAGTAGTGCTTCACCGACCACGCCACGATCCGGTGATAGGACCGCAGCACGCGCCCAGGCGGCGGCTCCTCGTGATTGCCGTGCTTGAGGAAGTAGGCCGCCAGCACCGGCGTGACGAAGCGGGCCGCGAGCAGCGAGAAGAACACCTGCACCGACACGGTGATGCCGAACTGCTTGAAGAACTGTCCGGCGATGCCGGACATGAAGCTCGCGGGCGCGAAGATCGCGATGATGGTCAGCGAGATCGCGATGACAGCGAGGCCGATCTCGTCTGCGGCCTCGAGTGCGGCACGGTAGGGCGATTTGCCCATGTTCATGTGCCGGACGATGTTTTCGATCTCGACGATGGCGTCGTCGACGAGGATACCTGTCGACAGCGTGATGGCGAGGAAGCTGACGAGGTTGAGCGAGAAGCCGAGGATGTCCATCGCCCAGAAGGCCGGGAAGATCGACAGCGGCAGCGAGATCGCGGCGATGATGGTCGCGCGCAGATCGCGCAGGAACAGCAGCACGATGACGACGGCGAGGATGGCGCCTTCGAACAGGGTCGAGATCGCCGCCTCGTAATTGCCCTTGGTGTATTCGACCGAGGTGTCGATGAGCTTGAGGTCGACGTCGGGATAGGCGGCCTTGAGCGCGTCGATCCGCTTCTGCACGGCGGCGGCGACCACGACGTCGCTGGCGCCCTTGGATCGCTTGATGCCGAGCGCGACGATCGGCTCGCCGTTGAAGCGGGCGAAGGTGCGGCGGTCGGCGATGGTGTCGGTGACGGTACCGAGATCGTCGAGCCGGACCTCGCCGCCGCCGAACAGCGGGATCATGGTGCCGGCGAGGTCGCTCAGCGTCTTGGCGCCGGCCAGCGTACGGATCGCCTGATCGTTCTTGCCGATCTCGGCGCGGCCGCCGGCGACGTCGACATTGGTGCCGCGCAGGCTCTGGCTGACATTGACGGCGGTCAGCCCCATCGCCTGCAGCCGGTCGGGATCGAGCGAGACCAGAATCTCGCGCTCGACACCGCCGATGCGCTCGACCTGGGCGACGCCGCGCACGCCCTGCAGCGCGCGCTTGACCACGTCGTCGACGAAATAGGAGAGCTGTTCCGGCGTCTTGCCGGGCGAGATCGCGGCATAGGTGACGATCGGCAGGCCGATGACGTCGACACGCTGGATCAGGGGCTCGGTGACGTTCTGCGGCAGGTTGGAGCGCACGCGCGTCACCGCGTCCTTGACGTCGTTGAGCGCGCGGTCGGTGTTGGTCTCCAGCGCGAACTGGATGGTGGTCACGGACAGGCCGTCGGTGATCTGCGAGGTGATGTGCCTGACACCCTCGACGCCCGAGACGGCGTCTTCAACCGTCTTGGTGACCTGGGATTCGAGCTCTGCGGGCGCCGCGCCGAACTGCGACACCGCGACCGAGATCACGGGAATGTCGGCCGAGGGCAGCCGCGTGACCGCGAGCTTGGTGAAGGACACCCAGCCGAGGATCAGGAGGATGATCGAAAAGACGACCGACGGAAGCGGATTGCGGATCGACCATGCCGAGATATTGAGAGCCATCAGCGTACCCGCGTGCGATCGAGTTCATCGGCGAACATGGTCTTGATCTGGTCGCCGTCATGCAGTGAAGAGCCGGCGTCGGCCACGACGATTTCGCCGACGTCGAGGCCTTCCAGGATTTCCGTCGCGGTGTCGGAGGACAATCCGACCCGCACCTTGCGCGTCTCGATCGCGTTGCCTTTGACGACCTGCACGGTGAGATGGTCGATCGCGGTCTTGGGCACGGCGACGCCGCAGCTTCGCTTGGCGTCGATCGAGGCGCGGGCGAACACGCCGACCTTCAGCGAGGGATTGTTGGTGACGGCGATGCGGACGCGGCCGAGCTGGGTGGCGCGGTCGATTTCGGGCGCAACCAGCCGCACCCGGCCGATCAAATCGGGCGCGTCGTCGCGGCTGATGCGCACCGTGGCGCCGGCGCTCAGCTTCGGCATGTGCAGGGCCGGGACCTGAGCGTCGAGCTCGATCTCGTTGTTGACGGCGATGCGGAACATCGGACCGGCCTGCGGCGAGGCGGGTGCGCCGACGATGGTGCGAACCTCGGTGACGAGGCCCGGCGCGGGTGCCTTCAGCGAGACCGGGCCTTGCGGGCCGGGCCGCTGCGGCTGGCCCGGGATCTGCGGCGGTGCCGTCAGGCGCGCCAGCTCCTGGTTGTCGGTGACCATGGTGCCCTCTGTGACGAAGAGGTCGGTGACCCGGGAGCCTTCCTGGTCGGCGAGGACCACGGCCTCGCGGCGCGGCACGAAGAAGCCGGTGACCCGCACCAGGTCGGAGAAGCAGGCATTGGTCGATTTCGTCACGATGACGAGCGCCTCGCCCGGCGTTTCCTTCGCCTCGGGGCGATGCCGATGCTCGAACAGATAATAGCCGACGCCGAGCGCAACGACGAACACGATGGTTCCGGCCGGCTTGAGATATTCGGAGACGTTCATCGCCGGATTGTCCTGGCCTGGCTCACGGCCATCCGCACGAGGCCTGCTGAGAGTGTTTCCCTGAAATGAAGCGGCGTCCCGCAAGGTTGCGGGACGCGCGTTGGCAGCAAGACTTTACACCACATCACGACTTGTCACTTCGAAAGGATTGCGTCGTGCTTACTTCGATGCGGTGGTCTTGTTTTCCATGTTGACGACCTGCACGCGGCGATTGACCTCCGCCATCGGCTGGGCCGGGTCCTTCAGCTTGCTCTTGCCGTAGCCGACGGTGACGAGATCGGTCGCCGAGATGCTGTACTTCTCGACGAGGTAGCGCTTGATCGAATCGGCGCGGCGCTCCGACAGCTCCTGATTGTAGCCTTCGCCGCCGGCGGCGTCGGTGTGGCCGGCGACCACGAAGGTCGAGCCCTTCAGGTCGGAGCTGGTCAGCGCGCGGCCGAGCGCCTGCACCGAGGGCAGCGACTTGGCACTGATATTGGCCGAGTTGTAGTCGAAGGTGATTTCGAGATCGATGTTCGGCTTGTCCTTGGCGACTGAAGCGATTTCCTCGCGCTCGGTCGACGACAGCGAACGCGTCGAGCGGCCGCGCACGGACTGGATCAGCTTGGTCTCAGCCGCGCTCGGCGCGAGATCGGCCTGCGGGGCGATCGAGAGGCCCCGGGTCAGGGGCTTCTTCGCTGGCGGTGCCAGCGCGCGGACAATCTCGTCCTCGGTGACGTTCTTGCTGTTGCCGTCGTCGCCGGCGAATGCGGGCGAGCCTGCCAGCGACAGGGCGACACCGATGGTGATGACGGACAGGATAGCGGTCAGTCCTTTTGCAGCCATTCTCATTGCCAATCCCTCCTGCGCAGCAAGCCTGCGTGGTTCCAAATTTCCTGCAAGTAGCGCCCCCGGAAAGGCCGCCTGCGGCATCCGTTCATTAGTCTTCGCTCGGCCGCCCGGGGTTCGAGGCGTCAGTGGTCTCAACTCAAAAAAATACTAGCGTACTCCGTAACTTGCGAATTCCTGAACGATGTTCGGGTCCATCGCCTTGGCATTGGCGATGTCGAGGGCGCCTTCCTGGGCCGAGCCGTTGCGCTGCTTGGCGATTCCCCGCCCGAAGAGCGAGGAGGTCAGGCGCGGGTTGATCCTCAAGGCCGCGTCGAAATCTGCGATGGCGTTCTTGACCGCACCCGATTTCAGATTGACGAGCCCCCGGCTGTCCAGCGCATCGACGAAGTTCGGCCGCAGCCGCAGCGCCTCGTTGCAATCCTTCAGCGCGCCCTGGAGATCGCCGACCACGGTGCGGGTCCAGCAGCGGTTGTTCAGCGCCTCGACGTCCTTCGAATTGATCCGCAGCGTGTCGTCGAAATCCTTGATGGCAAGGCTGTAGGCACCCTTGCTGGCATAGACCTGGCCGCGCCGGTACAGCGCGTTGACGTCATCCGGATTGGCCGCGATCTTGGCCGTCAGGCCCTTGATGGTGGGGTCCTCCGCCAGCACGGCCGCGTTCGGCCCGCTATCCGCGTTCGGCGCGGGAGCGGGATCGGCCGGTTTCACCGGCGGGGGCGCCGGGGGCAGCGCGGCCTCGACCTGCGGCTTCGGTGACGGGGCGGGCACAGGGGGAGGCGCGGGAGCCGCAACGGTGTCAGCGGGTTTCGCTGCCGGGGGCGGTGATGGCGGCGCGGGCGGCGCCGGCGGCTGGTTGCTGGCGACGGGCGGCGGTGGCGGGGGCGCCGTCGTCGGGCGCGACCCTGCGGCACCCGGAATGAACGAAAAGTCCTCGGCCAATGAAGAGGATATCCACGGCACCTGCTCGCCGCGCGAGGCGCGGGTGACGCCCATCTTGGTACGGTTCAGCGTCTCTTCGGCCATCAGGTCGGGGACGCGGATTTCCTTGAGGAGTTCCTGGACGAACAGGCTGTGCTCGCCGCCGGCGTCCGAGACCACCGAGGCCAGCGCCGCCGAATACATCACCAGCGTGCCGTTCGGCGCGATGATGGGGGTCAGGCCGGCCGAGAAGCTGCGGAACCGGCGCTCGAAGGGGTTGCGCCTGCTAGCGTCGATCAGCGCGATCTTGACGCCGGCGCCGCGGGTATTGAGCTCGCCGAGCACGGTTTCGAGGCTGACACCGTCGCGGCGCACGTCGGATTCGGTCCAGATCTGCGCATCGACCGGCAGCATGTAGCTCTGGCGCGCCGACTGGATGCCGAACCCGCTGAAAAACACCAGCGCCACCGAGCCCGGCTTGATCTTGCCGTAGAGCTTGTCGAAGGCGCGGCGCATGCCGTCGCCGGTCAGGTTCTCGCCGATCTCGACGGAAAAGCCGTCGCGCTTGAGCTCGTCGGCGACGTCGTGCGCATCGTTGATCGGTTCCTTCAGCGGGGCATCCGCATCCGGGTATTTGGCGTTGCCGATGACCAGCGCGAAACGGTCGCCTGCGGCCAGAGAGGGCGCGGCGGGCACGAGCGAAACGAGCAAGGGCAGAAGAAAAAGGAAGCGAATTTTCATAATGAGCGCGGTCCAGCCAAAAAGGCGCCGTTACCAGCTTGCGCCGCGGCGACCTTAACTTACGCAATGTGCATTATCAAACCGGGGAAGGGGGGCGTCAACCGCTTGGAGATTCGGTGTTATCGCGACGATTGACCGCAACGCATGGGCGTGCGGCGAGGGGAATAAACGGACTGTCACGGTTATACTCGACGCCATCTGGTTGGGCATTGCAGTCGCCATGTTGGGGCGATCATGTCTTAGGGCAGTTATGGCGACGATAGTGTGATTGGTCTCACATTGCAGGCTTGCTTTCCGTCGCAACGCGCGCCGTTTGACCTTTAGGGCGGACAATGGCTTGGTTCACCCGATCGTCCCGCAAGATCCAACCATAGAAAAAGCAAGACCATGGGAAACGCCTACGAAATCTACGCCCTGCGCTATGCGACGATGTCGCCGCGCACCCCCAGCATGAATTTTCTGGCGCCCGACCCGCATGACAGCGCGGCGCAGGACCTCGACTATTTCGTCTGGCTGATCCGAGGGCACGGCCGCGATATCCTGGTCGATACCGGTTTCAATGCCGAGGAGGCGAGCGCGCGGGCGCGCAAGCTGACGCTCAATCCGGTCGATGCGCTGGAGGGTTTTGGCGTCGTCGCATCGAGCATTCGCGATATCATCGTGACGCATCTGCATTACGACCACGCCGGCAATCTCGACCGTTTCCCGAACGCGCGCTTCCATCTCCAGGAGCGCGAGATGGCCTACGCGACCGGTCGCTGCATGTGCAGCGGCCTGCTGCGACATCCGTTCTCGGTCGAGCACGTCACGCAGATGGTGCGTCATGTCTACGGCGAGCGCGTCAATTTCTATTCGGGTGACGGCGAGATCGCGCCCGGAATCACCGTGCACCGTGTCGGCGGCCATTCCGACGGCTTGCAGGTGGTCAAGGTCGAGACCGCGCGCGGGCCGGTGGTGCTGGCATCCGACGCCGCGCACTATTACGCCAATCTCCAGCGCAGAAGCCCGTTCCCGATCGTCTACAATGTCGGCGACATGGCGCAGGGCTGGGAGACGATCGAACGTCTCGCGGGGCATCCCGACAGGTTCATTCCCGGCCACGATCCGATCGTGACGGAGATCTATCCGCGCGCCAGTGACAAGGTCGATGCCTGGGCGCTGCATCTGCCGCCGTCGCGGTCGTTTGCGAAGTGACGGCGTAGACAAAGCGAGCTCGATTCCATCACCGTCAGCCTGAGGTGGCCGCTTCTTCAGCGGCCCTCGAAGGGCGACGGCCCGGCTGCATCGGGGGGGCCGCTCATCCTTCGAGGCTCCCCGCACGATGCTTCGCATCGCGCGCCTCGCACCTCAGGATGACGGGGCTGGCACTACGCGCGGGCGACTCGATCAATACGCCTGCTTGGCGTCGGCCTCTGCGCTGGTCTGGATCAGATCGAGACTCTCTTCGATCTTGCCGAGCAGCGCCGAGAGCTGCTTGCGCTCCTGCGCGGAGAGGCAGGCGAGGATTTCGTCCTCCCGCCGCAGCAATTGCGGGAAAAGCTCTTCGTAGAGCGCGCGGCCCTTCTTCGTCAGTTGCAGGCGGAATTCGCGGCGGTCGGCTTCGTTCTCGACGCGCTCGATCAGGCCGTCTTGCAGCAGCGTGGTCACCGCGCGGCTGATGGTGGATTTGTGTGTGCGGGTGCATTGCGAGATGTACTGCGCGCTACAGGCATCATTGCGGAAGCCGAGCGTCGCGATCACGCGCCAGGCCGGAATATCAAGGCCGTGCCGCTCCTGATATTCGACCGCGAGCGCGGAACTCACTTCCGCTGCAAGCCGGTTGAGACGGAACGGCACGAACTTGAACAGATCGAGCCGCGCCTTGGGCCGGGCTGAAGCCTCATGGGTGTCGCGCGTCTTCAGCGCGATGTCGCTGGATGTCCTCGCCAAGGAGAGCGCTCCGAATTCCAGTTGACGGCCGGCCGGCTCCGGTCCAAAATAGTTGCACGTGAGACTATCTAGCAGATCAGTCCTCTCCTGACCAGAGCCGAGGTTAGTGTATGGCGGGCGCCGATACGCATCAGGCCAAAACCCAGTTCGGCTATCGCCGTCACCCCGACCAGGATCGTGCCGGGCACAGCCCGGCCGAGCATCCGGTCGTGGTCGTCGGCGCGGGCCCTGTCGGGCTGTCGCTGGCGATCGATCTGGCCCAGCGCGGCCAGCGCGTCGTCCTTCTGGATGATGCCGACCGCATCGGTGAAGGCTCGCGCGCGATCTGCTTCTCGAAGCGCTCGCTTGAATATTGGGACCGGCTCGGCGTCGGCGACCGCATGGTCGCGAAGGGCGTCGTGTGGAGCGTGGGCCGCATCTTTCACGGCGAGTCGCAACTCTACCAGTTCAACCTGCTGCCTGAGGACGGTCACAAGCGGCCAGCCTTCATCAATCTCCAGCAATATTACGCCGAGGCCTATCTGGTCGACCGCATCGGCGATCTGCCTGATATCGATCTTCGCTGGCGCAACAAGGTGACGGCGCTGGAGAGCCGCAACGACTCCGCCCTGCTGACGATCGAGACGCCGGAGGGCGCCTATCGCCTGCACGCGCAATATGTCGTCGCCTGCGACGGCGCGCGGTCGTCGCTGCGGCAGATGGTCGGCGCCGAGTTTGCCGGCCAGGTGTTCGAGGATCAGTTTTTGATCGCCGACGTCAAGATGACCGCGGAATTCCCGACCGAGCGCTGGTTCTGGTTCGATCCGCCGTTCCATGCCGGGCGCTCGGCGCTGCTGCACCGGCAGCCCGACGACGTCTGGCGCATCGACCTCCAGCTCAATCGTTACGCAGATCCCGTGATCGAGAAGAAACCGGAAAACGTGCGGCCGCGGATCGCGCGCATGCTCGGCCACGACAAGTTCGAGTTCGAGTGGATCTCGCTCTACAAATTCCAATGCCGGCGGATGGACCGTTTTCTCCATGGCCGCGTGATCTTTGCCGGCGATTCCGCGCATCAGGTCTCGCCGTTCGGCGCGCGCGGTGCCAATTCCGGTCTCGAAGACGCCGAAAACCTGTCCTGGAAGCTCGCCCGCGTGCTGCGGGGTTCATCGCCCGCGAGCCTGCTCGAAAGCTACCATGTCGAGCGCAGCCTCGCGGCCGACGAGAACATCCGCGAATCCACGCGCTCGACCGATTTCATGGCACCGAACTCGCACCAGGAAGCGCGGCTGCGCAAGGCGGTGCTGTCGCTGGCCAAGGAGACCGAGTTCGGCAAGCGCATGGTCAATGGCGGCCGGCTCTCGGTGCCGTGCAGCTACGACTCGCCGCTGTCCTCGCCTGATGCCGAGGCATGGCGCGGCGGACCGCCGCCCGGCTGTTCCATGCTCGATGCGCCAATCGCGGGTGAGAATACCTATTTGGCGGACGTATTCCGGAAAGACGGAACGGACTTCACCCTGCTGTCGTTCAGCAATGGCGCAGCGATCGATGCGCCCGACGGCGTCAAGAATATTCGCATCGGCGGTAGGAGCGGGCTTGACGATCCCTCAGGGCTCGTCGCCAGGCGCTATGACGCCGAGCCCGGGGCGGCCTATCTGCTCAGGCCCGATGGCTACGTTGCGGCGCGCTTTCGTCATCCGACGCGGGAGGCGATTGCGGCCGCGCTGTCGCGCGCCGCAGGCGTGAATTGAGGTCCGGCATGCCGCTCTCCACCAGCTCCAATTTCGCACGGCCTGACGATGCCTTTCGTGCCATCGTCGAGGCGCATCGCGGCCTCACGGATGAGCAAAGCGCGGATTTCGACGCGGCTCTGGTCCTGATCCTTGCCAACCATATCGGCGACATCGACGTGCTGCGGGAAGCGCTCGTGCTGGCGAAACGCCGCATGATCGACGGCCAGCAGCAACAACAGCAACAACAATAACCTCGTAAGGATGAATTGATGGCGAAGAACTTCGCATCCACCGGCGATCTCTCCGAAAAGACAATCACCTTCTCCGAGATCGGCACCGATCTCTACGCCTTCACTGCCGAGGGCGATCCGAACACCGCGATCATCGTCGGCGACGACGGCTGCCTCGTGTTCGACGCGCAGTCGACGCCCGCAATGGCGAACAAGGTCATCGAGCGCGTCCGTACCGTCACCGACAAGCCGATCAAATATGTCGTGCTGTCGCACTATCACGCCGTGCGCGTGCTGGGGGCCTCCGCCTACAAGGCGCAGGGCATCGTTGCCTCGCAGGAGACCTATCGTCTCATCGAGGAGCGCGGCCAGCAGGATTGGGATTCCGAATATGGCCGCTTCCCGCGCCTGTTCCAGGATGCGCAGAGCATCCCCGGGCTGACCTGGCCGACGCTGACCTTTGAAGGCGAGATGTCGATCTATCTCGGCAAGCGCGAGGTGCGGCTGATGCAGCTCGGGGCTGGCCATACTTCCGGCGACATCGTCGCCTGGGTGCCGGATGCGGAGGTCATGTTCTCCGGCGATCTCATCGAATATCACTCCGCCTGCTATTGCGGCGATGCGCATTTGCGTGAATGGCCGATGACGCTGAACGAAATCCGCAACTTCAATCCCAAGGCGATCGCGCCGGGCCGCGGCGATGCGCTGAAGGGCGCCGCCACGGTGCGCGAGGCCATCGCGATGACGCGCGATTTCGTCACCTCGCTCTATGGCGCGGCCGAAGTCTCCGTCGCCAAGGGGCGCAGCTTAAAGGAATCGATGGCGGCGACGCGCGAGGTGATGGATCCGAAATTCCACAGCTTTGCCATCTACGAGCACTGCCTGCCGTTCAACGTGTCGCGCGCCTATGACGAGGCGTCGGGGATCGACGACCCCTTGATCTGGACCGACAAGCGCGATCAGGAGATGTGGGCCGCTTTGCAAGGAGGAGGATAGTCATGAACATCAATACCTCGCCTGATCAGATCATCCGCAGTTCGGCGCAGGTGACGCCGGGCTACATGTCCGGCTTCGGCAACAGCTTCGAGACCGAGGCGCTGCCGGGCGCGCTGCCGATCGGGCGCAACTCGCCGCAGCGCTGCGCCTACGGCCTCTATGCCGAGCAGCTCTCCGGCTCGCCCTTCACGGCGCCGCGCGGGACCAACGAGCGCTCCTGGCTCTATCGCATCCGTCCGTCGGTGAAGCATTCCGGCCGCTTCGAGAAGGCCGACGACGGCCTGTGGCGTTCGGCGCCCTGCCATGAATACGACCTGCCGATCGCGCAGCTGCGCTGGGACCCGGCGCCGATCCCGAAGGATGACACGACCTTCCTCCAGGGCGTGCAGACCATGACGACGGCCGGAGACGTCAACACCCAGGCCGGCATGGCCGCGCATGTCTACCTCATCACCAGGTCGATGGTGGACCAGCACTTCTACAATGCCGATGGCGAGCTGATGTTCGTGCTCCAGCAGGGCAACTTACGTCTCGTCACCGAGTTCGGCCGCATCGACGCCGAGCCCGGCGAGATCGTGGTGATCCCGCGCGGCGTCAAATTCCGCGTCGAGATTCCGAATGGTCCGGCGCGCGGCTATCTCTGCGAAAACTATGGCGGCGCCTTCACGCTGCCGGAGCGCGGGCCGATCGGTGCCAACTGCCTCGCCAATGCGCGCGACTTCCTCACACCGGTCGCGCACTACGAGGACAAGGACACACCGTCCGAGCTCTACGTGAAATGGGGCGGATCGCTGTTCAAGACGAATTTGCCGCATTCGCCGATCGATGTGGTCGCCTGGCACGGCAATTACGCGCCCTACAAATACGATCTGCGCACCTTCTCTCCCGTCGGCGCGATCGGCTTCGACCATCCCGATCCCTCGATCTTCACGGTGCTGACCTCGCCGTCGGAGACGGCGGGCACGGCGAATATCGATTTCGTCATCTTTCCCGAGCGCTGGATGGTGGCCGACAACACCTTCCGTCCGCCCTGGTATCACATGAACATCATGAGCGAGTTCATGGGCCTGATCTACGGCGTCTACGACGCCAAGCCCCAGGGCTTCGTTCCCGGCGGCATCTCGCTGCACAATTGCATGCTGCCGCACGGCCCCGATCGCGACGCCTTCGAGCACGCCAGCAATGGCGAATTGAAGCCGGTGAAGCTCACGGGCACCATGGCCTTCATGTTCGAGACCCGCTACCCGCAGCGCGTGACAGCGCATGCCGCGAATGCGTCGACGCTGCAGGACGATTACGCCGATTGCTGGAAGGGCCTGGAGAAGCGGTTCGATCCGAACCGGCCTTGACGTTCCTACCCTCTCCCCTTGCGGGAGAGGGTGGCTCGCCGCGAAGCGGCGAGACGGGTGAGGAGTCTCTCTCCGCGAGCGCCTCTCCTGCAACTGAACTCGCCGATAGAGACCCCTCATCCGGCGCTTCGCGCCACCTTCTCCCGCAAGGGGAGAAGGAAAAAGGACCGAGCTAAAGTGACAACCCACCCCAACGACCCCAGCCTCCGCTCCTTCATCGAAGTCGGTGCCGCCTCCGACTTCCCGATCCAGAACCTGCCCTATGGCGTGTTCTCGACCGCGGCGAACCCGACGCCGCGCGTGGGTGTTGCGATCGGCAATTATGTGCTCGATCTCTGGGAGCTTGAGCAGGACTCCCGGCTCGATGTCGGTCCGCTCGGCGTGTTCTCCGGACCCTCGCTCAATCCCTTCATGGCGCTGGGGCCGAAGGTCTGGGCGAAGACGCGGGCGCGGATCAGCGAACTGTTGCGTCACGATCATCCGGAGCTGCGCGACAACGAGGAGCTGCGCAAGGCGGCGCTGGTGCCGATGCAGGACGCAAAGTTGCATCTGCCGTTCGCCGTCTCGGGCTACACCGATTTCTATTCGTCCAGGGAGCACGCCACCAATGTCGGCGTGATGTTCCGCGGCAAGGACAACGCGCTGCAGCCGAACTGGCTGCATATGCCGATCGCCTATAACGGCCGCGCCTCCACCGTCGTGGTATCAGGCACCAGGGTGAAGCGGCCGCGCGGGCAGCTGAAGCCGCCGAATGTCGAGGTGCCGAGCTTCGCACCCTGCAAGCGGCTCGACTTCGAGCTGGAGATGGGCGTCGTGGTCGGCCAGTCCTCGCCGATGGGCGGCATGCTGAGCGAGAGCCAAGCCGAGGAGATGATCTTCGGCTTCGTGCTGCTCAACGACTGGAGCGCGCGCGATATCCAACAGTGGGAATATGTGCCGCTCGGCCCGTTCCTCGCAAAAGCCTTTGCAACTTCGATCAGCCCGTGGGTGGTGACGCGCGAGGCGCTGGAGCCGTTCCGCCTGAAAGGGCCGGAGCAGGAGCCGGTCCCGCTCGACTATATCAAGCAGGCCAGGCCGCAGAACTATGATCTCGAGCTCGACGTCTCCCTGCGCGCTGCCGGCGCCAACGCGCCCGCGAACATCAGTCGCACCAATTTCAAGTACATGTACTGGTCCTCGGTGCAGCAGCTGATGCACCACGCCTCCTCCGGCTGTGCCATGAATGTCGGCGATCTCCTTGGTAGCGGCACGATCTCCGGCCCGGAGAAGAACCAGCGCGGCAGCTTGCTCGAGATCAGCTGGAACGGCACCGAGCCGGTGGAATTGCCGGGCGGCGTGAAGCGTACGTTCCTCGAAGACGGCGACAGCCTCGTCATGCGCGGCTGGTGCCAGGGCAATGGCTATCGCGTCGGTTTCGGTGAGGTCGAGGGGACGATTTTGGCGGCGGAGTGAATTTCGCTATTGCCACAAACTCCGTCATTGCGAGCGCAGCGAAGCAATCCAGAATCTTTCCACGGCGGCAGTCTGTATTGCTTCGTCGCAAGGGCTCCTCGCAATGACGTGGAGAGGGTTCACCGCTTCTCCGGCGGCATGTCGCGTATCCGCGCGCAATGCGCCGCGACATCTTCAACGCTGTACTTCAAATGCACCCGCTTATCGGACGGCGCCTGCTTGGTCGTGCACACCCCCGGCCGCCATTCCTGCGTCGGCCTGATCGGGCGCTGGGCAAAGCCGCCGCCGCAGTTTGGGCAGACGTTGGAGAGTTTCGTCTCCACGCACTCCGCGCAGAACGTGCATTCATAGGAGCAGATCCGCGCATCAATTGCATCGGGCGGCAGGTCGCGGTCGCAATATTCGCAGTTCGGTCGAAGCTGGAGGGCCATGGTTGAATCTCCACAGATTGGCCGATCATCGCAGACGGCGCGTGCCGCGCGAATGGCGTAGTTCCCTCGATTTCAGCCAGCCTTCAGATCCTTCAGCGGCAGCTTCGAGCTTTCCTTGAGACGGTCGAGCACGATCGAGGAGCGGACATGCGCCACGCTCTGGTGCGGCATCAGCACGTCGTTGACGAGGTTGGAAAGGCCCTTGAGGTCGCGCAGCACGGCCTTGAGCACGTAATCGGCGTCGCCCGTCAAAGAATAGGCTTCCTGGATCTCGTCGATCCGGTTGACCAGCGTGCGAAACCGCTTGGAATTATCAGGCGAGTGGGTCGCAAGTCCCACCTGGATGAACGCGATGACGCCGAAGCCGAGCGCTTCGCTGGAGAGGTCGGCGTGATAGCCCGATATCACCTTCTCCTCCTCCAGCCGCATCCGCCGCCGCGAGCATTGCGAGGCCGAGAGTCCCGCGAGATCGGCGAGCTCCTGGTTGGTGAGGCGGCCGTCGTCCTGAAGCGCGCCCAGAATCTTGAGGTCGAAGGCATCCACCGGAATCATGCGTGTTTTGTCCATTTCATGCACGGATCGTGCATATGATAGCCAAAAGCCGTCCCGTTTGCACGCTCCTTGCGCGCCCGATGAAGGATAGTTCTTTCAGCAGCAATTGGGAGAACACCATGGGTCCGTTTCCGCACGATGCTCCGCCGGCTACGATCAGCGCCGACAATCCGATGGGCACCGACGGGTTCGAGTTCGTCGAATATGCACACCCCAATCCGGCAGAGCTGCACGCGCTGTTCAAGCTGATGGGCTATGCGCCGGTCGCGCGCCACAGGACCAAGAAGATCACGGTTTATCGGCAGGGCGACATCAACTACCTCGTCAACGAAGAGCCCGGCACCCACGGCTACGAGTTCGTCGCCGCACACGGCCCCTGCGCGCCGTCGATGGCGTTCCGCGTCGTCGATGCGAAGGCAGCCTATGACCGCGCGATTTCGCTGGGCGCGGAGCCTGCGGAAGCCTCATCGGCGCAGAAGACGCTCGATGTGCCCGCGATCAAGGGTATCGGCGGCAGCCTGCTCTATTTCGTCGATCGCTACGGCGCCAAGGGCTCGGCCTATGATACCGAGTTCGAATGGCTCGATGCGCGCGATCCGCGCCCCGTCGGCGCCGGCCTGTTCTATCTCGACCATCTCACCCACAACGTCCATCGCGGCCGCATGGACGTGTGGACGGGCTTCTACCAAAAGCTTTTCAATTTCCGCCAGATCCGCTTCTTCGACATCGAGGGCCGTGCCTCGGGCCTGTTCTCGCGCGCGCTGACCAGCCCCGACGGCAAGATCCGGATTCCGATCAACGAGGATGCCGGCGATTCCGGCCAGATCGAGGAATATCTGAATATCTATCGCGGCGAAGGCATCCAGCACATCGCCTGCGGCTGCCGCGACATCTACGGCACCATCGAAGGCCTGCGCGAAGCCGGTCTGCCCTTCATGCCGGCGCCGCCCGCGACCTATTTCGAGCGCATCGATGCGCGCCTGCCCAGGCACGGCGAGGATCTTGCTCGCCTTCAGAAGAACGGCATCCTGATCGACGGCGAAGGCGTGGTCGACGGCGGCCAGACCAAGGTCCTGCTCCAGATCTTCTCGGCCAACGCGATCGGCCCGATCTTCTTCGAGTTCATCCAGCGCAAGGGCGATGACGGCTTTGGCGAGGGCAATTTCAAGGCCCTGTTCGAGTCGATCGAGGAGGATCAGATCCGGCGCGGGGTGTTGAAGGTGGACACGGCGGCGTAAACTCTAGGCCACGCTGCCGTAGGCGCAAGCGTGCCCACCGCTTCCGCCGTGATCGTGGAGAGATGGTGGGCACGGCGCTTCGCGCCTTTGCCCACCCTACGAGGTCTTCGCCGGGGCTGACTCTATCGCTTCCACGCGGCCGTCACCGCACCGATCTCGGCGCCTTCCGGCTCGCGCACCGCCGACGGTGTCCGCGAGAACCGCGGCGCCGGCCCGGGCTGCTTCACCCCGTGGCGTTCGACGAACACCTGTCGGGCGACCATGTGCGGATGCTCGGTCGCTTCCGACATGGTCAGCACCGGCGCAAAGCAGATGTCGGTGCCTTCCATGATCCTGCACCAGTCCTCGCGCGTCTTGCTCTTGAACACGGCCTTGAGCTTTTCCTTCAGCGCCGGCCAGGCCTTGGGGTTCATCTGTGCGTCGAAATCGGCATCGGTGAGGCCCGCATGCTCGCGCAGCAGCGCGTAGAATTGCGGCTCGATCGAGCCGATCGAGACAAAATGGCCGCAGGCGCATTCATAGACGCCGTAGAAATGCGCCCCGCCGTCGAGGAAGTTCTGGTTGCGGCCCTCGGTCCAGCGGCCGAGCGTGGTCATGTCGAAGAAGAACGACATCAGCGATGCCGCGCCATCGCACATCGCGGCGTCCACGACCTGCCCCTTGCCGGATTTTTGCGCTTCGAGAAGGGCGGCGAGCACACCGACGACGAGATAGAGCGCGCCGCCGCCGAAGTCGCCGACCAGGTTGAGCGGCGGCACCGGCGATTCCTTAGGTCCGATCGCGGCGAGCGCGCCGGTGATCGAGATGTAATTGATGTCGTGGCCGGCGGCGTTGGCGAGCGGGCCTTCCTGGCCCCAGCCGGTCATGCGGCCGTAGACGAGCTTTGGATTGCGCGCGAGCACGACATCGGGGCCGAGCCCGAGCCGCTCCATCACGCCGGGACGAAAGCCTTCGACCAGCGCATCGGCGCTGGCGAGCAGGTCGAGCACCTCTGCGATCGCCGCCTTGTTCTTGAGATCGAGCTCGATCACCTTGCGGCCGCGCCCGGCCACCGACTTCATGCTCTTCTTGGCACCGACACGATCGAGCGTGACGACGTCGGCGCCCATGTCGGCCAGCATCATGCAGGCGAACGGGCCGGGTCCGATGCCGGCGAATTCGACGATGCGGAAGCCCGAGAGCGGGCCGGAGGTGCGGACGGAGGCGGAGGGGGCTGATTTATCGAGCACGTTGTTGTTTCCTCGGGTCGCGGGCGGCGTGCCGGTGATCCGGCAAGCCCGGGACGTTCCTCTGTGGGCGAGTTAATTGGCTGATTAACTTTTCTCGCCTTCACGCCAGCGAGGCAAGCGCTTTTCATGCATGGGCGCATAATAAAAGCGGCGCGCATTTCTGCGCGCCGCGGAAAATTTGCGTTGAGTCGCTATCAGCCGGCCGCCGTCACCGCGCGTTGTGCCATCACCTTGATCAGATTGGCGCGGTACTCCGCCGTGCCGTGGATGTCGGCCAGCAGATTGCTTGCCGAGATGCTCACGCCGTCGATCGCTGCCGGCGACCAGTTCGCCTTCAGCGCCGCCTCGATGGCGGGCACGCGCATCACGCCGCTCTGCGATGCTCCGGTCGCGGCGACGCGGACCTCGCCGGACTTCGTCTTGGCGACGAAGACACCGGTCAGGGCGAAGCGCGAGGCCGGATGCCGCATTTTTTCGTAGCCCGCCTTTGCCGGGACAGGGAACGACACGGCGGTGATGATCTCGCCGTCTTCAAGTGCCGTGGTGAACAGGCCCTTGAAGAAATCATCCGCCGTAATCGACCGCTTGTTGGTTTTCACGGTGGCGCCGAGCGCGAGCAGCGCTGCCGGAAAGTCCGCGGCGGGATCGTTGTTGGCGATCGAGCCGCCGATCGTACCGCGATAGCGCACCGCGGGGTCGCCGAGCACCGAGGTGAGATAGGCAATCGCGGGGATCGCCTTCTTCACATCGGCATTCTGCATGATGTCGTAATAGATCGTGCCGGCCTTGATGGTCAGCACGTCGCCCGACAGTTCGACGCCCTGCAGCTCCTTGATCTTGCCGAGGTCGATCACGTCGGACGGGCTGGCGAGGCGCTGCTTCATGACCGGCAGCAAGGTCTGGCCGCCGGCGAGGAATTTCGCCTCGCTGCTTTTTCCGAACAGGCTGACGGCCTCGTCGACCGAGGAGGCGCGATGATAGGTGGTCTGGTACATGTCGTTCCTCCCTTAAGCCGCGTGGATCGTGCGCCACACCCGATCAGGGGTTGCGGGCATTTCCAGGTTGTTCTTGCCGATCGCATCCGTGATCGCGTTGATCACGGCCGCGGAGGCGCCGATCGCGCCAGCCTCACCGCAACCCTTGATGCCCAAGGGATTGCCCGGGCACAGCGTCGTGGTGTGGGAGAGGTTGAACGAGGGCACGTCATCGGCGCGCGGCATGGCGTAGTCCATGAACGAGGCCGTGACCGGCTGGCCGTTGGCGTCGTAGATCGCGTGCTCGAGCAGTGCCTGGCCGATGCCTTGCACGAGGCCGCCATGGACCTGACCTTCAACGATCATCGGGTTGATCAGCCGGCCGAAATCGTCGGCCGCCACGAAGTTGACGAACGACGTCTTGCCCGTACCAGGGTCGACCTCGAGCTCGCAGATATAAGTGCCGGCCGGGAAGGTGAAGTTGGTCGGGTCGTAGAAGGCGCTTTCCTTCAGGCCCGGCTCCATCCCGTCAGGCAGATTGTGCGCGGTGTAGGCCGCGAGCGCGACCATCGGGAAGGCGATGGCCTTGTCGGTGCCTGCCACCTTGAACTCGCCGTTCTCGATCACGATGTCGCCCTCGGAAGCTTCCAGAGCATGCGCCGCGATCTTCTTGGCCTTGGACTCCATCTTCTCCATCGCCTTCAGGATCGCGGTGAGGCCGACGGCCGCCGAGCGCGAGCCGTAGGTGCCCATGCCGAACTGCACCTTGTCGGTGTCGCCATGGACGATCGAGACCTGGCTGATCGGAACGCCGAGGCGCTCCGCGACGAGCTGGCAGAACGTCGTCTCGTGACCCTGGCCGTGGCTGTGCGAGCCCGTGAGAATCTCGATGGTACCGACCGGATTGACGCGCACTTCGGCCGATTCCCACAGACCGACGCCGGCGCCGAGGCTGCCGACCGCCTTCGACGGCGCGATGCCGCAGGCCTCGATGTAACAGGACACGCCGATGCCGCGCAGCTTGCCGTCGGCTTTCGCCTTGGCCTTGCGGCCGGCGAAGCCGGCATAGTCGATCGCCTTCATCGCCGCATCGAGCGAGGCATTAAAGTCGCCGGTGTCATAGGCCATGATCACGGGCGTCTGATGCGGGAACGTGGTGATGAAGTTGGTCCGGCGCAGTGCCGCCGGATCCACCTTGAGCTGCCGCGCCGCCGTCTCCATCAGACGTTCGATCAGGTAGCTGGCCTCGGGACGGCCCGCGCCGCGATAGGCATCCACCGGCGTCGTGTTGGTGTAGACGCCGACCACCTCGGCATGGATCGCCGGGATGTTGTACTGGCCCGACAGCAGCGTCGCGTACAAATAGGTCGGCACGGACGACGAGAACAGCGACATGTAGGCGCCGAAATTGGCGTAGGTCTTCACCTTCAACCCGGTGATCTTGTTGTTGGCGTCGAATGCCATCTCGGCATGGGTGACATGGTCGCGGCCATGCGCGTCGGTGAGGAAGGCCTCGGTGCGGTCGCCGGTCCATTTCACGGGACGGCCGACCTTCTTCGAGGCCCACAGCGCCACCATCTCCTCGGGATAGATGAAGATCTTCGAGCCGAACCCGCCGCCGACGTCGGGGGCGATCACGCGCAGCTTGTGCTCGGGTGCAATGTTGTAGAACGCGGACAGCACGAGGCGGGCGACGTGCGGGTTCTGCGACGTCGTATAGAGCGTGAAGTGCTCCTCCGCCGCGTCGTAGTCCGCGATCGCCGCGCGCGGCTCCATCGCGTTCGGGGCGAGGCGGTTGTTGGTGACGTCGAGCTTGACGACATTGGCGGCCTTGGCGAAGGCGGCATCCGTCGCGCCCTCGTCGCCGATCACCCAGTCATAGACCTGATTGCCGGGAGCTTCGGGGTGAAGCTGCGGCGCGCCTGATTTGATCGCCGCGTGAACATCGGCAACCGCCGGCAGCTCTTCATAGTCCACGACCACGGCCTCGGCCGCGTCGCGCGCCAGATTCTTGCTGTCGGCGATCACGACCGCGACGGCCTGACCGACGAAGCGCACCGTCTCCGGCGCCATCGCCGGCCATGCGCCCATCTTCATCGGGCTGCCGTCCTTGGAGGTGATGGCCCAGCCGCAGATGAGGTTGCCGACCTTGTCGTCGACGATCTGCTGTCCGGTGAGCACCGCGACCACACCCGGCATCTTCAGCGCCTCGGAGGAGTCGATCCCCTTCACCTTGGCATGCGCGTGCGGGCTTCTGACGAAATGGGCATGGGTCATGCCCTGCAATTTGATGTCGTCGACGTAGCGGCCCTTGCCGGTAATGAAACGCTTGTCTTCCTTGCGCACGACGCGCGCGCCGATGCCTTCAACACCCATGTCTGGTCCTCCCGACCGGAATTGTTTCGACTGCGCTTTCCCTCGAAAGCGGCAGCGGTGGTTCTTCTTTCGAGGCGAGCCGCTTTACTCGGCCGCCTGCGAGACCTTCATGCGGCCGGCCGCGTCCAGCACGGCTTTGACGATGTTGTGGTAGCCGGTGCAGCGGCAGATATTGCCTTCGAGCTCGTGGCGGACGGTGGTCTCGTCGAGCTGGTCACCATGGCGGTGCACGATGTCGATCGCCGACATGATCATGCCCGGGGTGCAATAGCCGCACTGCAGGCCGTGATTGTCGCGGAAGGCGGCCTGCATCGGGTGCAGCTCGTCGCCCTTGGCGATGCCTTCGATGGTGGTAACGCTGGCGCCGTCGGCCTGGCCGGCCAGCATGGTGCAGGATTTCACCGCCTTGCCGTCCATATGGACGACGCAGGCGCCGCACTGGCTGGTGTCGCACCCGACATGGGTTCCGGTGAGGTTGAGGTGATCGCGCAGCAGATGGACCAGCAGCGTGCGGTCCTCGACGTCGACAGCAACGGCCTTGCCGTTCACCGTCAGTTTGACTGTAGACACGGTTGAAGTCCTCCCGGGATCGATTTTGATTGTTTCTAATTAGAGACCGCGGCCCCCGGGCTTGGCAACTAGGATTTTGGTCGCCTCGGACCGATCCGGTCGGCCTATGGCCGATCAGGCCGGAAATTGCACAGGCCAGCCGAATTTACCGCCCCTTATTGATTCTGCCCTAGTTTTGCGCATCCGGGTTGGGAGGCGGGGCGCCTCCGGACCACGGCTGAAATGAAAAACGGGGGTTGGGAATGTCCGGGCGTGTCGCGTCGCCGTCTAAGCGCACCATATTTCCGACTCTCAGGTTCCGCGCCAAGATCGTCCTGGGGTTCGCCGCGGTGCTGGTCATCTCCGCCGGCAGCATGGCCTTCGCCTATTTCGGCTTCGAGCGGGTCTCGGCCGGGGTCGGGTCCTACCGCAGCAGCGTTTCGGAGGCCGACCTCGCCCGCAACATCGACCGCGAGCTGCTCGCCTACCGCTCGGCGGTCCGCTATTTCGTTGTCACCGGCAAGGAAGATGACGCCAAGGCGGCCCTGGACGCCGAGGCCAGCCTGAAGAGCGCGATCGACCAGGCCGTCAAGAGCGCCAAGAAGCCGGCCCGACAGGAAAGCCTCGGCAAGCTCGCCAAGGAATTCTCCAACTTCTCTGCGACCTTCGCGAAGGTCCTCCAGGCCAAGCGCGACAGCGCGCTGCTGGTGCAGAACCAGCTCATGCGCAACGCCAACCTCCTGAAATACAAGCTTGACGACATCGGCAACAACGCCTCCGATTCCGAGGCGCAGGCGATCGAGTTCGGCACCAAGCAGGTCAACGCCCAGTTCCAGACCGCCAGCTCTGCGGCGACCAATTTCGTGCTGACATCAGACCAGGCGATTGCGACCAGCGCGTTGGCGCGGCTGAAATTCGTCGAGAACTCGCTCGGCGCGGTCTATTCGATGGACGACAAGATCGTCGCCGGCCTGAAGGACGCCAAGGGGCTGCTGACGGCCTACCGCGAATCGCTAGAGAAGCTGATCGCCAACGCCAAGATGGTCGACGGGCTCGTCACCGAGATGACCGGCTATGCCGGCGCGATCCTCCAGGGCGCCACCGCCCTGAAGGCGGACCTCGTCGCCGAGCAGCAGCGGCTGGATTCCGAATCGGAAGCGACGATCGGGCAGACCGAGCAACTGGTGCTGATGCTGGCCGTCGGCGGTACCCTGCTGGGTGCGATCCTCGCCTTCCTGCTCGGCACCGGCATCTCGCGTCCGATGATCGCGATGTGCAAGGCGATGCGCGAGCTGGCGTCGGGCAATTTCGACGTCGTGCTGCCGGGCCTTGGCCGCAAGGACGAGATCGGCGAAATGGCCGGTGCGGTCGAGGAATTCAAGGTTCAGGCGGTGGCCAAGGCCGAGCGCGATGCCGCCGCCAGCGAAGTCCAGAACAGGGAGGCGAGTGCCGCCCGCCGTTCCGAGCTGATCCGCTTCGCCGATGAGTTCGAGAGCGCCGTCGGCGCCATCGTGTCCAACGTCTCGGCCTCGGCCGTGCAGCTCGAATCATCCGCGTCGACGCTGACGCGCACCGCCGAAACCACGCAGAGCCTGTCGAACCAGGTCGCCGGTGTCTCCGAGCAGGCCTCCAGCAACATGCAGTCGGTCGCGACCGCCACCGAAGAGCTCTCGGCTTCGGTCGAGGAGATTGGCCGTCAGGTCCGTGACTCCAGCCGCATTGCGGAGGCCGCCGTCGTTCAGGCCAAGGAAACCGACGGCCGCATCGGAAAACTCTCGCATGCCGCCCAGCAGATCGGCGAGGTGGTGAAACTGATCACGGCGATCGCCGAGCAGACCAATTTGCTGGCCCTCAACGCCACCATCGAGGCGGCGCGCGCCGGCGACGCCGGCCGCGGCTTTGCGGTGGTTGCAAGTGAAGTGAAGTCGCTGGCGAGCCAGACGGCGAAAGCCACCGACGAGATTTCCTCGCATATCGCAGGCATGCAGGGCGCGACAGCCGAGTCGGTCGCCGCGATCAAGGAGATCGGCGCCACCATCGGCCAGATCTCGTCGATCTCGACCTCGATCGCGAGCGCGGTGGAAGAGCAGGGCGCGGCCACCCAGGAGATCGCCCGCAGCGTTCAGACCGTCGCGCAGGGCACCCAGACCGCCGCCACCGATATCGGCCAGGTCAACCGCGGCGCCGCCGAGACCGGTTCTGCCTCGGAAGAGGTGCTGAACTCGGCAAAGACGCTGTCATCCGAAAGCACCCGTCTCCGCGCCGAACTAGACCGCTTCATGGCGAATATCCGGGCGGCATAAGGCTCGCTGCATCGGAAGTCCTCGCTGCCGCGCCAGCCTCCGCCTGTCCGGGACGACGCGCGGGGATCGGTGCCGGCACTCAATTTGTCATGGCGCGGGAAAGCCCGCTTTAACATTCCCGCGTCACCTAACCGCAAGTTGCGACGCCATAAATTTACTGTGGCTTATCCTTTGCCCCTTACCGTGCGGAGGAGTCGGGGAGCGGGCTGCTCCCGGGCTGCGCCTGGTTTTCCGCGAATGGAATGGGGTGGGGAATGCCCGTCAAGTCGAAGCCGAACACATCGAAGCTGCTCACCTTGCGTTTTCGTGCAAAAATCATCCTGGGCTTCGTGGCGGTGCTGGCCATCCTCGCCGTCAGCATGGCTTTCGCCTATTTCGGCTTCGAACGGATCCAGGCCGCCGTCGCCTCCTACCGGAGCAGCGTGGCGGAAGCGGATCTGGCGCGGACCGTTGACCGCGAGCTGATCGCCTATCAGGGGCTGGCGCGGGCCTATACGTTGACCGGGGCCACGGACGACGAGACAGCAGCCAAGGCCGCCGAAGAAAATCTGAAGGGCGCGATCGCCAAATCATCGGCGGCGACGACCGGCGCCGCGCGCCGCGAGCAGGTTGGCAAGCTCGAAGCCGAATTCCAGCGCTTCACCAAGGTGTTCGGTGAGATCATCACCCTCACGCGCGAGAACAACAAGATTGCGGCCGACGAGCTCAACAGCGTCGGCAACAAGATCCGCTTCAAGTTCGACGATCTCGCCGATACCGCGGCGCTGGCGGGCCTGAACTCGGTCCAGACCACGGCCAAGGACGTGACTTCGCAATATCTCGCGGTTTCCACCTCGGTCAGCGCCTTCGTCGCCAAGCCGGAGCCCAAGACCGCCGACGGCGTGATCGCCCGCATCAAGTTCCTGGAGACCCTGCTGGTCTCGATCTATGCCAACGACCAGAAGATCACCGACCGCGTCACCGAGATCGGCAATCTGCTGAAGCAGTACCGCACCTCGTTCTCGAAGCTGACC
The DNA here is from genome assembly GCF_000282615.1 of Bradyrhizobium sp. YR681. Taxonomy (GTDB): domain Bacteria; phylum Pseudomonadota; class Alphaproteobacteria; order Rhizobiales; family Xanthobacteraceae; genus Bradyrhizobium. The sequence continues at coordinate 28,628 of NZ_AKIY01000208.1, forward strand.
GAAAATGTGAAAATCATCGTCAAGTCGAATGGCGAGATGACCAAGACGGCGGCGTCCATCCTGAAGCTCTCGGGTGAGCTGCGCTCGGATCTGACCGCCGATCAGCAGCGCATCGAGACCAGCGCCAATGCGACGATCCTGGATACCGAACGGCTGATGCTGATGCTGGCGCTGGGCGGCCTTGCCGTTGGCGCCGCGCTCGCCTTGATGCTCGGTAACGGCATCTCGCGTCCGATGATCGCGATGTGCAAGGCGATGCGCGAGCTCGCCTCGGGCAATTTCGACGTCGTGCTGCCGGGCCTTGGCCGCAAGGACGAGATCGGCGAGATGGCCGGTGCGGTCGAGGAATTCAAGGTTCAGGCGGTGGCCAAGGCCGAGCGCGATGCCGCCGCCAGCGAAGCCCAGAACCGCGAGCAGGCGGCAAGCCGCCGTTCCGAGTTGATTCGCTTCGCCGACGATTTCGAAAGCGCGGTCGGCGCCATCGTGTCGAATGTCTCGGCTTCCGCCGTGCAGCTCGAATCGGCGGCGTCCACGCTGACCCGTACCGCCGAGACCACGCAGAGCCTGTCGAGCCAGGTCGCCGGCGTCTCCGAGCAGGCCTCCAGCAACATGCAGTCGGTCGCGACCGCGACCGAAGAGCTCTCGGCTTCGGTCGAGGAGATCGGCCGCCAGGTCCGCGATTCCAGCCGAATCGCAGAGAATGCCGTGGTGCAGGCCAAGGAAACCGACGGCCGCATCGGCAAACTCTCGCATGCCGCCCAGCAGATCGGCGAGGTCGTCAAGCTGATCACGGCGATCGCCGAGCAGACCAATTTGCTGGCGCTCAACGCCACCATCGAGGCGGCGCGCGCCGGTGAAGCCGGGCGCGGCTTCGCGGTCGTCGCCAGCGAAGTGAAGTCGCTGGCGAGCCAGACGGCGAAAGCGACGGACGAGATTTCCTCGCATATCGCAGGCATGCAGGGCGCGACGGCCGAGTCGGTTGCCGCGATCAAGGAGATCGGTGCCACCATCGGCCAGATCTCGTCGATCTCGACCTCGATCGCGAGCGCGGTGGAGCAGCAGGGCGCGGCGACCCAGGAGATCGCGCGCAGCGTTCAGACCGTCGCGCAGGGCACCCAGACCGCCGCCACCGACATCGGCCAAGTCAACCGCGGCGCTGCCGAGACCGGTTCTGCCTCGGAAGAGGTCCTGAACTCGGCCAAGACGCTGTCATCCGAAAGCACCCGCCTGCGCGCCGAGCTCGACCGCTTCATGGCGAATATCCGGGCGGCGTAAGAATCACTCCCGCCCGAACGCCCGCTTCAGCTCTATCTTCGCCCGTTCCAGCCGCGTGCGCTGCGTCTTCGGCAGCGTCTTGCCGGCACGGTTGATGTAGAAGGTCAGCATCGACAGCGCCGAGCGATAGGCGCCCGTCTTGCGCCGTGAGCTGTGTTCGGCCGAGCGCTTCAAGGAGGCCGCGATCTTCTTCGCGCTGGTCAGCTTGAAGACGCCTTGCTTGAGATCGAGTGAGTCGCTCTCCTCGGTCACCCGCTGTGACCAGCGTTCAGGCGAGGCGCGCTTGGTGATCTTGCGTGCGGCGGTGCTGCGCCTCGCGCTCGTCTTCCGCGCGCCAGCTTTGCGTGAATGTGTCTTCTTTCTGACATGAGCCATGCGTCAACTCCTTGCGGCTCCACCGGAAACGGCCGGTATTAGCCGCCGTTCCTATGGGAACCTGCCCTTGCCGCAGACGTTGTCGCAGGTGGCAGGCGGATTGCCGCACCCCCATGACCCAGCAACGCGATGGAACTGCAGCAAAGCCCCGTGCTGAATTATGCACCCGCGATCCCGGCGGTGGCCGCGACCGACCGCATCGTCGAGACCAGCATTCCCGCGCGTCTCGACGCATTGCCGTGGAGCGGCTTTCACACCCGCGTTGTGCTCGCGCTCGGCATCACCTGGATTCTCGACGGCCTCGAGGTGACGCTCGCCGGTGCGCTTTCGGGTGCGCTGAAGCAGAGCCCCTCGCTGCACTTCTCCAATCTCGATCTCGGCATCGCCAATTCCGCCTATCTCGCCGGTGCCGTGATCGGCGCGCTCGGCTTCGGCTGGCTCACCGACCGCATCGGCCGCAAGAAACTGTTCTTCATCACGCTTGCGCTCTATCTCTCCGCAACGGCCGCGACGGCGTTCTCCTGGAATGTCGCGAGCTACGCGCTGTTTCGCTTCCTCACCGGCGCCGGCATCGGCGGCGAATACACCGCGATCAACTCGACCATCCAGGAGCTGGTGCCGGCGCGCTATCGTGGCTGGACCGATCTCGTCATCAACGGCAGTTTCTGGATCGGCGCGGCGATGGGCGCGGTCGCGGCCATCGTGCTGCTCGATCCTGCGTTGATCGGTCCCGATCTCGGCTGGCGCCTTGCTTACCTCATCGGCGCGACCATCGGCCTCGTCGTGCTGTTGATGCGGATGTGGATTCCGGAAAGCCCGCGCTGGCTGATGATCCATGGCCGGCCGGACCAGGCCCACGCGATCGTCGACGAGATCGAACGTTCGGTGCTCGGACATGACCAGGATACGAGTGAGGGCCGCTTTACCAAGATCCGCCTGAAGATGCGTGATCACACGCCGATCAGGGAAGTCGTGCACACACTGTTCGTCACCTTTCGCCAGCGCGCGATGGTCGGCCTCGTGCTGATGGTTGCGCAGGCGTTCTTCTATAACGCCATCTTCTTCACCTTCGCGCTGGTGCTGACCGACTTCTACGGCATCAGCGCCGACCATGTCGGCTGGTATCTGCTGCCGTTCGCGGCCGGCAACTTCCTTGGCCCGCTGCTGCTCGGCCGCCTGTTCGATACGCTCGGCCGCCGCATCATGATCATGCTCACCTATGGCATCTCCGGCCTGCTGCTGGCGCTGTCGGGTTATCTGTTCTCGATCGGTGCGCTCAGCGCGCAGGGGCAGACGGTGGCCTGGATGGTGATCTTCTTCTTTGCCTCGCCCGCCGCGAGCGCGGCCTATCTCACCGTCAGCGAGACCTTTCCGCTCGAGGTTCGCGCGCTGGCGATCGCGGTGTTCTATGCGGTCGGCACCGGCATCGGCGGCGTGGCGGGACCCGCGCTGTTCGGCGTGCTGATCGATACGGGGTCGCGCACCAGCGTGTTTGCCGGCTATCTGCTGGGGGCATTCTTGATGATCGCTGCCGCGATCGTGGCGTGGCGTTACGCCGTCTCGGCGGAGCGCAAATCGCTCGAACAAGTCGCGCGGCCGCTTGCCTTTATGGAGTAGACTGATGAAATCGGAACTTGCTGAACTGGATCACAAGCGCCCCATGATCGACGATGAAGCGCCCGACGCGGTGCCTGTGCCGCACGCACTCGTCCCGCATCTCGGTGAAACCGCGATCCTGCTCGATATTGACGGCACGCTGCTCGACCTGATGCCGACGCCGCGCGAAGTGTGGGTGCCGCCGGGCCTCTCGGAGACGCTCAATCGACTGACGGAGCGTACATCCGGCGCGCTGGCGATGGTCAGCGGCCGTTCGCTCAACGACATCGATCTGATCTTTGCGCCCGACGTGTTTCGCGCGGTTGCCGGCCACGGCGCGGAGATGCGCCTGTCGGTGGGCAACGAGGCCGACGACGTGCATGCGCCGCCGATGGACAAGGAGCTGAAGCGGCGCCTGGCTGCGATCGCAAAGCTCTCGCCTGGCATTCTGCTCGAGGACAAGGGCTATTCGCTGGCGCTGCATTATCGCCTCGCGCCGCATGCGGAAAAGGCGATCTACGAGGCCGTCTCGTTGATCCGCGCCGATCTGCCCAACGCGCCGATCGAAATCCTGCCCGGCAAGTTCGTCTGCGAGATCAAGCATTCCGGCTTCACCAAGGCGACCGGTGTGCGCGAACTGATGAAGCACGAACCATTCAGGGGACGCCGTCCGATCTTCATCGGTGATGACGTCACCGATGAAACCGTGTTCGCGATCATGCCCGACATGAACGGGCTCTCGTTCTCCGTCGGCCGCCGCGCCATGGGCGTCAATGGCCACTTCGATGCACCGAGCGATGTGCGTGCGTTCCTTGCGCGTCTGCTCGACGACACAAGGTTGGAATAAGGCACCGACATCTCAGGGCCACATTATCGCTCGTGACGGTTCCGTGGCGCGCGCCATTCATGCTGCGCGTCCCCACCACAAATGCTGTCTTTGTTGAATGAAATCGCCGGGTTCCCTCTGAAGGAAACTGGTTCCAACGCGTGCGCCCGATTTTGGTTTCAATCCGAAGAAATGATGACAGGAACCATATTGATGAACATCAGTTAAACAGGGTGGAATGAACAGGAGGGGACGACCTGTGAACTTAGTCGTCGTTTCGAATCGAGTTGCACGCGGAAAACCCAACGAACCCATGACGGGTGGCTTGGCTGCGGCGTTGCTTCCCGTCGTCGAGAATTCGGGTGCCATCTGGGTGGGATCCTCCGGCCGCGTGCGTGACGGCCATCAGAAGGAGCCTTTCGCCGAGATCGAAGCGCTGGGCTCGGGCGCGATCGCGACGCTGGATCTGCCGGCGGCGCATTACGGCGGCTATTATGAAGGGTTTGCCAATTCGGCGTTGTGGCCGGCGCTGCATTCGCGCAGCGACCTGATCCGCGTCTCGCGCGACGATTACGTCAGCTATCGCGAGGTCAACGCCTTCATGGCGCGGGCCCTGATGCGTTTCCGCAAACCGCAGACTGCATTCTGGGTGCAGGATTATCATTTTCTCGCGCTCGGCGCGGAGCTGCGCGATCTCGGCGTCGACGATCCCATCGGCTTCTTCCTGCATACGCCGTGGCCCGTGGCCGCGGTGATGCAGGGCGTGCCCAATCATCGCGAGCTGGTCACGGCGATGCTGGCCTATGATCTGCTCGGCTTTCAGACCGACGAAGATTGCCTGAATTTTCTTGGCTACGCCGGCGGCGAGCTCGGCCTCACCATCGAGGACGGCGTCGTGGTCTCACAGCATGGTCGCACGCGCTGTGAAGTGTTTCCGATCGGTATCGATGCGGAGAAGTTCGCCGCATACGCTGCCAAATCGGTCTCGCATCCGGACGTGTCGCGGCTGCGCCGCAGCCTCAACGGTGAGCGGCTCGCGATCGGCGTCGACCGGCTCGACTATTCCAAGGGTCTCGTCAACCGCATCAGTGCGTTCGACCGGCTCTGGACCGAGCAGCCGCAGTTTGCGCGCAGCATCTCGCTGCTCCAGATCGCCAATCCCTCGCGCGGCGCCATCGAGGCCTATGGCAATCTCCAGAACGAGGTCGCGCGCCTCGTCACCGACGTCAACGGCCGCCACGGGGAAGTGGACTGGACGCCGATCCGCTATCTCAACAAGGGTTTCAGCCAGGCCGTGCTCGCGGGCCTCTACCGTACCGCGCAGGTCGGCGTGGTGACGCCGCTGCATGACGGCATGAACCTCGTTGCCAAGGAATATGTCGCCGCGCAAAACCCGGCCGATCCCGGCGTGCTGGTGCTGTCGAAATTTGCGGGTGCCGCCAACGAGCTCGACACGGCCTTGCTGGTCAATCCGCACGACATCGACGGCATGGCGCGTGCCATCGCAGTCGCAGCCGCGATGCCGCTCACCGAGCGCAAGATGCGCTGGGAGGCGATGATGAAGAAGCTGCGTGGCCATACCATCCAGCAATGGTCGGCCGATTTCGTCGCCGAGCTCGAAAAGTGCCGCGTCGAGAAGGCCGCCGTCGCGCCACTCGCAGCGCAGCCTCCGCAGGCGTTGCGCTGGCTGAAGTCGGCAATATCAGGTGTCCGGTTGATTTAGCGCGACACTCTTCCCCTCTCCCCTTGCGGGAGAGGGTGGATCGCCGCGCCAGCGGCGAGACGGGTGAGGGGTTGTCTCCACAAGTAAGTGTCTCGCAATTATATTCGCCGATAGAACCCCTCATCCGGCGCTTCGCGCCACCTTCTCCCGCAAGGGGAGAAGGAAGGGCGCACCTCAATAGCAATACGACACGCCATCCAGGATCGCGCACTGCCGCTTGTTCGGCGCATTGGGATCATCCATCGGCACCATGCCCTTGCCCTGGCCGACGAACACGCCGGGCCCGACATGCACCGAGCTCTTGTTGCCGATGATCACGCTTGGATGCGGGGTCGAGCTCGAGCGCGTCCCGTCCGGCCAGAGGATGGCATCACCCGAAAGCATTCCGCGCCGCCCGTCGTCGCAACTGACGTCCACCCCCTGCCGGGTGCAGACCTGCGCCAGGACCGGTACGGCAAAGGCGATGCCAAGGACCGAAATCAGGCCGAGCGCAGAGATGGTCTTGCGGATGGTCATGGCGTCCCTGGTCGCGTTGGATGGGTCTTAAGTGAATCGTCGCGCCAAACCCGCGTCCGGTTCAGCCCGCAGGCGGTTCCAAAGCTTCTGGAAACGCCGGATATTCCTTTGAAAATACAATATCTTACGGAAAATTCACCCGATTTCCCCGCGATCCCTTGCAAAATCATCGGCGCCCCTTCAAGAGAAGGCGCTCCGGAGAGATGGCCGAGTGGCTTAAGGCGCACGCTTGGAAAGCGTGTGTGCGGGAAACCGTACCGTGGGTTCGAATCCCACTCTCTCCGCCAGTGCGCTTTCAGGCCGGGATCAGGCCCGATCCGCGATAACTCTCGATCAGCGCATCGAACAGTTTGAGGTCTGCGCGGCTGCGCGCCATCAGTTGCGCGCCGGCGACGGCGGCGTAAATTGCACGAGCCCTCGTTTCGCGCTTGCTTGTCGGAACTGATGCCGCGGCGAGCATCCTGGTCAGCCACGCCACATTGACATCGGCGAACGCCAGCACCTCTGTCTTCACCGCGTCCGGCAGATCGTCGGATTCGGCTGCCATGAAGCTGCAGAGGCACATGCGATTGTCCTGCTCCAGCGATCGACGAAAAAGCCCTGGATAGGCCCGCAGCGCCTTTTTCGGATCGCTGTTCGCCGCGGAAAGAGCTTCGAGGCTCGCCGCCGCATCCTCCCAGTAGCGTCTCGCCACCGCTGCACCCAGCTCAGCCTTGCCGGGGAAGTGATGGTAGATGCTCGCGGCCTTGATGCCGACTTCGGCCCCGATGTCGCGGAAGTTCAGCCCGCCATAGCCGTGGGCCTGAGCCGTTCTGCGCGCCGCTGCCAGGATCGCTTCTCTCGCGTTTTCGCTCATCGTGATCACCTCATCGTGTCCCTACCAAATGACAGGTAGGGATTGAAGTCCACAAATGCGAGGGACATGTCGAGCCTACCAAATGACAGGTAGGATCACATGACCAATAACATCGTTCAAATGGACGCCACCCGCATCGCCCAGCTGATCGCTCAACGGGAGCTTTCGCCCGTCGAGGTCATGCAGGTGCATCTCGATCGCATCGCGGCGGTCAATCCCCAGCTCAACGCGATCGTGACGCTGGCTGACGGCGCGATGGAAGACGCCAGGAAGGCCGAAGCGGCGGTGATGTCGGGCACCCAGCTTGGCCCTCTCCACGGCGTTCCCTTCACGGTCAAGGATGGGATCGATACGGCGGGCGTGCTGACGCAGCGCGGCTCGCCGATTTTCAGGGGGCGTGTGCCCGATACCGATGCCACCGTCGTGGCCAGGCTGAAGGCCGCCGGCGCGATCCTCATCGCAAAGACGAATCCTCCGGAATTTTCCTACTCGATCGAGACCGACAATTTCCTGACCGGCCGGACCAACAACCCCTGGAATCTCGACTACACGCCGGGCGGATCGAGCGGTGGTGAATCCGCCGCCATCGCCGCGGGCATGTCACCGCTCGGCGTGGGCAGCGATCTCTCGATCTCTTTGCGCGGCCCGGCAGCGCATACCGGCATCGTTGGATTCAAGGCCACGCACGGTCGAATGCCGATGACAGGCCACTGGCCGCGGGTGCCGCGCCGCTTCTGGCACATCGGTCCGATGGCCCGTTCGGTTCGCGACGTAGCGCTCGCCTATTCCTTGATGGCAGGACCCGATGGTGCCGACGGCTTCTCGATCAGTTCGCCCGGATTCGATACCGGCGTAGGCACGAAATCGACCCGTCAGGTTCGGGTAGGCTGGCTGGCTTCACCGGGCATCTTTGGACCAGTCGATCCGGAGGTGGTCGCGACGGTGAACGAAGCGGCCCATGCGCTGAGGAATGCCGGTTGCCACGTCGAGCAGGTCCGGTTGCCCGTGCTGGAGCAGACCGATGCCAACAGCGTCCTCTGGCAGCTCCAGCAGATGGAAAGCCGGCGCGAGTTTGAGGAGGTCACTGCCGGCCACGAGGCCGAGATCTTCAGGCATGCCAAGCTCGTCCTTGATACGCCAGACACGCCGATCGCCGATTTCGTCGCCGCCGAGCAGGCAATAGAGCGCCTTCGCGACAGCTTCGCCGAATACTTCCAGCGCTACGACGCACTGCTCTGTCCGGTGACCCCGTTCCCGGCCACGAAGCACGGTCTCAAGGACCTCGTCGTCGATGGCGTGACGGTTTCACCGTTCCACGTGATGAGCGCGACATCGCCGTTCAGCCTGACGGGAATGCCTGCTCTCTCAATGCGGTTTGGAACGAGCCGTGACGGCCTTCCGATCGGCGTGCAAATCGTCTCCTCCTGGCTGGCGGAATCGACGGTGCTCAACGTCGCCTCGCTCCTCGAAGAGATGAGCCCCGTCCTTAACCTTCACCCAACCCTCTAACGACGAAGGGGCAGGATCTTCCTGCCCCTTCGGTAGGAGCGTCGAATTCGTCGTCCCTAAGCCAGCCTCCACTTCCCGTCCCCTGCGCGCTTCAGCGCGGGATCGCTCACCTGCACATGCTCGGCGAGAAAATCGATGAACGCACGCACGCGTGCGGGCAGGGGCGCGGTGTGGCCGACATAGACGGCATGGATGTCCTCGCGGTCGCCGGGGTTGTAGCTTTGCAGCACGGGCACGAGGCGGCCGGCTTCGATGTCGGGGCCGATGTGGAAGAGGGCGAGGCGGGCAAGGCCAACGCCGCCGAGTGCGAGGCGGCGGGCGGCTTCGCCGTCACTGGCGCGGGCGGCTGGTGGTGGCACGGCCTCTTCGGTGCGGTCGCCGCGCTTGAAGGGCCAACCGCGGATCGAGCGCGGAAAGGTCCAACCGATGCCGCGGTGATCTGCAAGATCCGCCGGCGCCTTCGGTGTACCGAAGCGTGCGAGATAGTTCGGCGCGCCGACCACGACCATGCGGCTGGTCCCGAGCTTTCGTGCGACCAGGCGTGAGGCCCGCAGCGGGCCGACGCGGATGGCGACGTCGGCGCGCTCCTGCATCAGGTCGATCAGCGTGTCGGTCAGCACGAGATCGAGCGTGACGTCGGGGTGCTCTTCCAGGAAGCGCGGGATCAGCGGCATCACATGCAGCATGCCGAAGGGGATGTTGCTGTTCACCGCCAGGCGGCCGCGTGGCGCCGCGCCCGAGGCCGCCTCGCGCTCGGCCTCCTCCATCTCGGCGAGGATGCGCACCGCGCGCTGGTAGAAGGCCTGGCCTTCCTCCGTCAGCGTCAGCTTGCGCGTGGTGCGGGTAATCAGCCGCGAGCCGAGCCTGGCCTCCAGCCGTGAGATCAGCTTGCTGACGCCCGACGGGGTCAGGCGCAGTTTTCGCGCCGCCTGGGTGAAGCCGCCCAAGTCGACGACGCGGACAAAGACCTCCATCTCGGCGGAGCGATTGGTGTCGAAGCGGGCCATATTGAATTCACGTCACAAATGATTGGATTGCGGACATTCTAATGGTTTTGCCGAGCTGCGGCTATCTGCGTGATCAGTCTCATCCATCGGAGCCACGCATGCCTCCCGCCGTCTTCGCGCTCACCGCCGGTGCCTTCGGCATCGGCACCACCGAATTCATCATCATGGGCCTGCTGCTCCAGGTCGCTGCCGACATGCATGTCTCCGTGCCGGTCGCGGGACTGCTCATCTCCGGCTATGCGCTCGGCGTTTTCGTCGGTGCGCCGCTATTGACCTTGGCGACGCGACGGATGCCGCGCAAAACCGTGCTGCTGGCGCTGATGGCGATCTTCACGCTCGGCAATGCCGCCTGTGCGCTGGCACCCAACTACGAATTGCTGATGGCCGCGCGGGTGCTGACCTCGCTCGCCCACGGCACGTTCTTCGGCGTCGGCTCGGTGGTGGCCACCAGCCTCGTCGCCGAGGACAAGCGGGCCTCGGCGATATCCACCATGTTCATCGGCCTGACGGTCGCAACGCTGCTGGGCGTGCCCTTCGGCGCCTGGTTCGGCCTGATGCTCGGCTGGCGCGCGGCGTTCTGGGCGGTGACGGTCATCGGTGTGGTGGCCTTTGCCGTGGTGGCCACGTTCGTGCCCGGCCATGTCGGCAACGGCGACAAGCCGATCTCGCTTGCCGAGGAGGTCGCGGTGCTCGGCCGTCCGCAAGTGCTGCTCGGCCTTGCCATGACCGTGTTCGGCTTTGCGGGCCTGTTCGTCGTCTTCACCTATATCCAGCCGATCCTGACCCGCTTCACCGGCTTTTCGGAAGAAGCGGTCTCACCGATCCTGCTGGTGTTCGGTGCGGGCCTCGCGATCGGCAATGTTGCCGGCGGCAAGCTCGCCGATCGCGGCCTCGGGCGCGCCCTGATCGGCACGCTTGCCGCGCTCGCGATCGTGTTGCTTGGTCTCGCCGCGGTGCTGTCGGTCAAGCTTCTCTCCGTCGCGCTGATTCTGCTGCTCGGCATCGCAGCCTTTGCAACCGTTGCGCCGCTTCAACTGCGCGTTCTGGAAGCCGCCGGCCCCAGCGGCCGCACGCTCGCCTCCAGCCTCAACATCGCCGCGTTCAACCTTGGCAACGCGCTGGGCGCATGGGCTGGCGGCGTCACCATCGATCGCGGGCTCGGCCTTGCCATGCTGCCGCTGGTTGCCGCCGGTATTACGGCGATCGGCCTTGTGCTGGCGCTGTGGAGCCTCCGGCTCGATCGCACGACGGTGGCCGTCGCAGCGTGTCCGGCGGAATAGGAGAGCGATCATGGACTACCGCAATCTCGGCGCCTCCGGCCTCAAGGTCCCCGTCCTCAGCTTCGGCACCGGCACCTTCGGCGGACAGGGCCCGCTGTTCTCCGCCTGGGGCCGCAGCGGCGCCGAGGAAGCGCGCAGGCTGGTGGACATCTGCCTCGATGCCGGCGTCAATTTGTTCGACAGCGCCGATGTCTACTCCAACGGCGCCTCCGAACAGATCCTCGGCGCCGCGATCAAGGGCCGGCGCGACAAGGTGCTGATCTCGACCAAGATGAGCCTGCCGATGGGCGACGGCCCGCTCGACGCCGGCTCGTCGCGGCAGCGGCTGCTGATCTCGGTCGATGCGGCGCTGCGACGGCTCGGCACGGATTATCTCGATCTGCTTCAGCTCCACGCCTTCGATGCGTTCACGCCGATCGAGGAGGTGCTGTCGACCCTCGATACGCTCGTGCGCGCCGGCAAGCTGCGCTATGTCGGCGTCTCCAATTTCGCAGGCTGGCAACTGATGAAGTCGCTCGCCATCGCGGACCGCCACGGCTGGCCGCGTTATGTCGCGCACCAGGTCTATTACTCGCTGCTCGGCCGTGACTATGAGTGGGAGCTGATGCCGCTCGCGCACGACCAGGGAGTCGGCGCGCTGGTCTGGAGCCCGCTCGGCTGGGGCCGGTTGACCGGAAAGATCCGGCGCGGCCAGCCGCTGCCGGAAGCGAGTCGCCTGCACGCCACCGCGCAGTTCGGCCCGCCGGTGGATGAGCAGCGGCTTTACGCCGTGGTTGACGTGCTGGATGTGATTGCCGCCGAGACCGGCCGCACCGTGCCGCAGGTCGCGATCGCCTGGCTGCTGGCGCGCCCCACCGTCTCATCCGTGATCATCGGCGCCCGCGACGAGGCCCAGTTGCGCGACAATCTCGGAGCGGTCGGCTGGTCGCTGAGCGCGGACCAGATCAAGCGCCTCGACGCGGTCAGCGCCGTGATTCCGCCCTATCCCTATTACCCCTATCGCATCCAGGAGGGCTTCGCGCGGCTCAATCCGCCGCTGGTGTGACGGACACCTAATAAAAGGCGGCGATGGCGGCGCCTATTCCCTGGGGAAGGTTGGGTTCGCTCCTCAGCGTGTCCAGGAAGACGGGATCGCCTGCCACGGTGAGGCCATCCAGCTTGATCGGATGCAGCGGCTCGGCGGCCGCTGCGACCGCCGTCAGATCGGGGCCGGTCCGGACGCCGTTATATTCCAGTCGCGGGCGCAATTGGACATTGTTGCCGAACTGCTCATCAAGCGCGAGGCGCCATCCGGTTCGCGACACCGTTCCGCTGGCGATCGCCGCCGACATCGCGATGCTATGCGGCTGCAACGTGCCGAGATTGCCGAGCGCGGCGCGCAAGCGGGTCGTCGCCTCCGCCAGCGTGATCTTCTCGATCCCCGGATCCTGCTCGGGCGAGGTGAAGTCGATCACCCGTGCGCTGCTGCCGATCTTGAGCGCTTCGCCGCTTCCGCCCGCCTTTTGCATGATCGTCTTCGTCCCATAGCGCGGTCGTCCGCCGATGGTGACCAGCGCGATGTCCTGCTCGCGCGATTTGATCAGATGGCCGTAGGGATCGCCAGTGACGCCCTTCACGACCAGAAGATCGGCGAACTTGCCCTTGGCGATCGTCCCCAGCTTCGCCTCCCATTTGAGGATCGCGGCCGGGTTGCGCGTGGCCATCGCGACGATGTCATAGTCGCTGAAGCCGAGATTGAAATGTGCGGACACGACCTTTGCCGCCTTCAACTCGCCGAGCAGGTTCTTGCTGCCGGACGGCGACCAGTCCGAGCCGAGCGCAATGGTGAGGCCGGCCGTTCGCGCAGACGCGACGTCAGTCGTTTTTCCATAGAGCAGCAGATTGCTCAGCGGCGACCAGACGACCTTGGCATGATTTTCAGCCATCGTTCCGAAGTCGGTCGCGTCGAGCGCCGTGCAATGAATGCCGGCAAGCGAAGGTTCGATCGCCCAATCTCCTTCCGGATTGCGCAAGGCGAGGAAGTGGCTATGCGCCTTGGTGTCGATGCCTTCGCTCAAGTGCAGCAGAAAGCACGACGACGATTTCAGCTCCTTGTCGAACTTCGCCCAGTCCTTGGCATCGATATCGGGAATCTTCGAGTGGGCCCGGGGAAGATCGGGCGGGCTGCCGATCTCGGCGGCGCGCAGCGCGCCCTTGTAGTATCTGTGGATCGTGCCGCTCCAGTTCGACAGCGTGATGCCCTGGCTCGTCGTGGTGCCCGCGACCATGCATTTGGCCTCGACATAGCGGACCAGGGCCGGCAGCAGCGAGCCGTCGTCCGCAAGGGCGATCGCGCTCATCGGACCGGTCACGGACGTCTTGTAGGATTTGGCGTTCTGCCACTGGTCGCGATTGCCGTAGAGCTGCGGCACCTGCCAGAGCGGCAATATGTTGTAGCTGAGGTGGTTATGCAGCTCGATCAGGCCGGGATAGATGGTGCCGCCGGTCGCGACTGGAGCGACGGCCTCGAAGCCCGCCGGGGCCGGCTGTCCCTTGGGCACGATCGCGGCGATGCTGTTATCCTCGATGAAGATCGTCCCGCTCTTGATGACGTCGCCCTCGGCCGCCATCGTCACGATCCGCCCGGTCAGGGCCCATCGCTTCGGGCTTGCGGCCGGGCTCATGGGATCACTCCGTCGGGAATGGTGATCGTGATGGTGCGCCGCTTGGCGGCCGCGTCCGCGCCCTGGCGCGCGGCCCATGGCGTATCTCCGCGCATCCAGGCCGGCAATCCCGCGGGAAGATCCTTTGCGATGATGTCGAAGAGCTCGGTTGGCTTGAAGGCGTCGCCATACGGCACGAGCGTCGTTGGCACGTCCGGATGCTGGATGTGTGGAGCGAGAACCGCGAGCGCGGCATTCCACTTGGTCAGCATGATCTTGGTATTCGCGGCTCGCGTCGCATTGTCGTGGGCCGAGCTTTCCGGCCAGGTCGGATGCGTGATGTGCTGATAGGCGAGAGTCTTGTAGGCCGCGCCGTCGGCGGTCTTCAGCCAGGCCTTCCATGCCTCGTCCGCGAGGCCGCCAAGCGAGACGACCGCCTCGATGTTGCCGGAGCCGAGCAGGGCCTTGAACCATTTGTTCCTGTAATCGACGATGCCGGGCTCGTTCTTGTGCTTGGAGCCGCCGCTCTGCCCGTAGACGCTGTAGAGGAAGGTGTTCACCATCACATAGCTCTGCGTGATGCCGAGCTTGGCCAGGAAACCTTGCGTCCGTCGGCCTGCGGTGCCGACCAGGATGCGGCGCAGGATGGTCTCATGCTGGGCGGGATCCTGACCGACGACGAGCACGCGCGCCGATCCGTCGAGCCGGCCGCGATGAAAGATCGGCCCCCATTCAATGCGGAAATCATGGGGATCGTAGGCTTCGGGGCCCGGATAGTTGGCGCACAGATCGCGGAAGGGTTGTTCGCCGTAGCCGGCGTCGAATTCTGTGAGCATGGAAAATGCTCCAATCTGCCGATGTCAAAATGGCAGCGTCAAAAAAAGCCTGATCGCGGTGGCGCAATCTTGGCGGTGGCTTGTTCAACTATTCAACCAGCATATGGGTCAGGAGAGCGTGGCCAAAGGTTCATGCGCGTCTCTCGCGCCGGCCCGTGGCAGAGCGTCGCGGCGACGCGCCATGCAGAAACGCACCTGTACACGCTCGCGTGACCTCCATAACCTCAGTTGCGCAATTTTTTGGAGATGCGACGTGGCGAAGAAGACGGCGAGCAAGAAGAAAAGTGCTGCAAGGAAAGTGACGAAGACCTCCAGCAAGACGAGTACCGCCCGCAAGGGCGCCGTTGCGAAGGCCGCGAAGAAGGCAGCCAAGAAGCCGGTCAAGACATCCGCGCCGCGCCGTCCGAAGGGGCATGCCTGGCAGTGGTCGGCAGTCGAGACCGCCGCCGCGATCCGCAATGGCGCGATCTCCGCCGTTGAGACCGTCGAGGCGCATCTCGAACGGATGCGCGCCGTCAATCCGAAGCTGAACGCGGTTGTCGTCGATCTCAGCGAGGAAGCGCTGAAGGCCGCACATGCGGCCGACAAGCAGCGCGCCAAGGGCGGCGCGCTCGGCCTGCTGCACGGCGTGCCCATCACCATCAAGGAGAACGTCGACTACGAGGGCCGGCCGAATTTCAACGGCGTGCCCGCCAACAAGGATTATATCGCGCCGTCGGATGCACCTGTCGTCCGCAACCTGAAGAAATCAGGTGCCATCGTCATCGGTCTCACCAACACGCCGGAATTCTCCTTCCGTGGCTTCACCGACAACCCGCTGCACGGGCTGACGCTCAATCCCTGGGACCCCGATATCACCTGCGGCGGCTCCTCGGGCGGCGCGGGTTCGGCGGTCGCCGCCGGCAT
>NZ_AKIY01000209.1 GCF_000282615.1 Bradyrhizobium sp. YR681
GCCCGCCGCATGCGGCGGGCGTTGGCGTCAGATCATTTCGACGCGGTCTTGGTGTCCATGTTCACGACCTGGACGCGGCGGTTGATCGGGTCGGCGCCGTTGGCGGTGTCCTTCAGCTTGGTCTTGCCGTAGCCGACGGTGACGAGATCGGTGCCAGTGAGGCCGTAGTTCTGAACCAGGTACTTCTTGATGGTGTCGGCGCGACGCTCGGAGAGTCCCTGATTGTACTCTTCGGTGCCGATCGCATCGGTGTGGCCGGCGACCACGAAGGTCGAGCCCTTCAGCGCCGGGTCGGACAGTGCCTTGCCGAGCGCCTGCACCGACGACACCGACGTCTTGGCGATGTCGGCGGAGTTGTAGTCGAACTGGATCTCCAGATCGATCTTCGGCTTGGTCGCAGCCAACTCGGCGATCTGCTCGCGCTCGCCGGTCGAGAGCGACCGGGTCGAGCGGTTGCGCACGGTGTTCAGGAACGTCGCTTCCTTGGCCTGCACCGCCGGATCGGCCTGCGGACCGGCGGAGAGGCCACGCGTCGCCGGCCTCGGCTTCAGCGCATCCAGGATCTTGTCGGAAGAGACGTTGGTGTCGCCGGCGAAAGCCAGACTGGCCGTCATCGACAGCGCGGCCGTGAGAGTAATCGCCTTCAGTCCAAAAAACTTATCGAAACGGGTCATTGTGGTATCCTCGCTGTTACGCCTGATGACGATTTGATGCTGCGAGCCTAGGGCAGGTTCAAAGGCCCCGATGTGATCCCGGTCACGGTGGCTACGGGAGCTTGCGGCCTCGTCCCGGTGCGTTTTGCGGCGTTTCAGCGTGCCACACCGGGCTGCTTGGCCTCCGCAGGGAAGGCCAGCCTCGGCAGGCGAACAGTTGTCGTCGCGTCTTTTTTGAGGCCGGTTCGATCCGTCACGATCTCAACGTGATCTAGATCACATTTCTCTTCCGTGGAGGAGATCACACTGGCCGCATCGGTGGTTCTTGATCTGGGGAGAAAGACCATGCGTTTCCTGATAGCGGCAGTGTCCTTCGCAGCCTTCGTCTTCAGCGGTCACGCGGCGCTCGCCGACAAGCGCGTTGCCTTCGTGGTCGGCAACGCCGCCTACAAGAATGTCCCGCAGCTTCCGAACCCCGCGATCGACGCCAGGTCGATGGCGCGGGTGCTGCGCAATGTCGGCTTCGACGTGGTCGAGGGCAGCAACCTCACCCGTGACGCCATGACGGCGAAGCTGCTCGAGTTCGGAAAGAAGAGCGAAGGCGCCGATGTGGCGCTGTTCTTTTATGCCGGCCACGGCATCGCGGTGAACGGCACCAATTACCTTCTGCCCGTCGACGCCGACCTCAAATCCGAGATGGACGTCAAGCTCGGTGCTGCCATCAACGTGGATCTGACGCTGGAGCAGACCATGGCGGATGCCAGGGTGAAGCTGGTATTCCTCGATGCCTGCCGCGACAATCCCTTCGCCGCAAAAATCCGTTCGGCCAGGGCGACACGGTCGGTCAACGTCGCAAGTGGCCTTGCCGAGATGAAGTCCGGTGAAGGCACGCTGATCGCCTTCGCCACCGGCCCCGGCCAGACCGCACTCGACGGCGAGGCCGGCACCAACAGCCCGTTTACCCGCGCGCTGCTCGCCAACATCGCCAAGCCCGGCATCGAGATCCAGCAGGCGATGACTAAGATCCGCGCCCAGGTCAACGACGAGACCAAAAAGGCGCAGCTGCCCTGGGGCCACACGAATCTCACCGGCACCGTCTATCTCAACCCGGCCGCCGCAGCTGCGTCGGACGCCGCGGCGCCGGCGACCGTCGCCCAGGCCGGCGAGGTCGAGCTCGAGTTCTGGCGCTCGATCAAGGACACCAACAAGGTCGAGGAACTCAATGCCTATCTCACCAACTATCCGAACGGCACCTTCAAATCGCTGGCCCTCGCCCGTATAGCAGCGCTGCAGGACGGCCCTTCGACGACGACGCGCAACCTCACCGCCGGCGTCGATCCCGCCACTTTCACGGATGCGGCCGACCAGATCTCCGAAGACCAGATCGGCCTGGACAAGAACCAGCGCCGCGACGTGCAGCGCCGCCTCACCGGCCTCGGCTTCGACGTCAAGGCGACGGGCAAGTTCGACGAGGAGACCCGCACGGTACTCAAGCGCTGGCAGGCGGCGCGCGGCTATCCCGCAACCGGCTATCTCAACAAGCTCCAGCACAAGGCGATGCAGTCCGAGATCGTCTCTGCCCGCGTGGCCGGTTCCGACGAGTCCGAGGACGCACCCGCGCGTCGCCGTTCCTCCGGCGGCAGCCGACGTGCTCACGGTGGTGGTGGTGGCGGCGGCGGGCCGGGCGGCCTCTTCGGCCACATGATGGGCGGACTGTTCCGGCGGTAACCGGCTTATGGCGATGCGTGCAGGCGGCCCGATCGCGGGCCGCTTCTGCTTTGGAAACCCTTGCACACCGATCGTCGCAAAGCCGTCGCCGCATGGCCTGCCTGCGAACAAGTTTTCGGCCAGATAGGCGCCTAGCAGAACGCCTGGTCATCAATCGCGAATGAAGGGGAGCCGAGTTTCGTCCAGTGCCGAGGCCGAGTGACACCCAGTTCTACCGCAGCGGCCCACCGGATCGGACAGTGTTCCTGAGCTCGATGCCTATCTACATCGGTGCGGCGATGATCGCGCTGGCGATCCTGCTGTCGACGCTGATCACGGGGGTGACCTCCCGCTATGTCGGCCTCGACGGGCCGACCGACGAGAACATGTGGCTGGTCGACCGTCTCACCGGCAGCGTCTATCGCTGCCAGGCGGAGGTGCGCGGCAAGGCCTCGTGCGAGCCGGATATCGCCACGGGCAGCGTTGACGATCGGTCCAGGGGTCCTAAGGGCGGGCGCTGATCCCTCCGCCACCGCACCGCAGCGAAGGAAATTTTATTCTCCACGAAACGTTCTCTCTGGGGAAACGTACTAACGAATACCGGCATGACGCCGGTTTGGTTTTTTACGGAGGAGACTTTTCGATGAAGATTGTGCTCACCGCCGCTGCCCTTGGTGCACTCGCTCTTTCCCTGTCGCCCGCATCCGCGGCGATGATGGCGTGCACCGGCGATAACATGATGAAATCAACGGCCATGATGATGGGCACTGCCGACACGCCGGCCAAGGTGGCAGCCAACAAGGAAATGGCCATGGCCAACACCGACATGAGCAATGGCAAGATGAAGAGCGGCTGCATGCATTACATGAAGGCGCAGAAGGCCATGATGATGAAGTAGGGCTCGGCCGCAGTCGCAAGGCCGCGCTGGCAGCAGATGGCAGCGCGGCTTTTTCTTGAGGAGGCTTCTTTCTCCGGTCGCGAATCCCGCTACATTGCATGCTGCAATGTCACGCGCGCCAAAACCTCTTCCCCTCACTACGACACAGGCCCGGCAGATCTGGCTGCATGCCCAGCGGCTGGACGAGCGTAGCCCGTTCGGCGAGGGCGCGCAGGCCGTCGCGGGCGCGGTCGCCCATCTCGGCTACGTGCAGATCGACACCATCAACGTGATCGAGCGCTGCCACCACCACATCCTGTTCAGCCGCATCCCGTCCTACCGCCGCTCCGATCTTCGCCAGGCCCAGAGTGTCGACAGAAGCGTGTTCGAATACTGGACCCATGCGCTGTCCTACGTCCCGTCGGACGATTTCCGTTTCTTCCTGCCGGCGATGCGCGAGCATCGCCGCGAGGGCCACAGATGGTACGCCTCGGTGAAGCCGGCCGACACGCGCAAGGTGATGCGGCTGCTGCGCGCCGGGCCACTGACGATCCGCGACATCGAGGACGACGTGCTCACTGAGAAGGAGCACCTCTGGCAGAGCCGCAAACCGTCGAAGCGGGCGTTGCAGCTCGCCTTCTACACCGGGGTCGCGACCGTCAGCGAGCGCCAGGGCATGCTCAAGACCTATGAGCTGATGACGCGGCATTTCGGCTGGGACAGGCTGCCGAAGCCGGCTTCGAGCAAGGACATCACGACCTATCTGCTCGACCGCGCGCTGCGCTCGCAGGGCGTGGTGAGCCTGGATTCAATCTGTCATCTCGATGCACCGAGCAAGAAAGCGGTCGCGGGGCTGATCACATCGCGCGTCCGCCGCGGTGAGCTCGTGCCTGTCGCGATCGACGGTGCCGGCAAGCAGGAGCATTGGGCCATGCCCGCTGCGCTGGGAGCGAGCGGCGAGGTGTCGTGCGATCTCGTCCACATCCTGTCGCCGTTCGATCCCCTGATCATCCAGCGCAAGCGCACCAGCCTCATCTTCGGCTACAACCATCTGTTCGAGGCCTATGTGCCGAAGGCCAAGCGCAAGCTCGGCTATTTCGCGCTGCCCGTGCTGGTCGGCGACGAGATCGTCGCCGCGCTCGATCTGAAGACGGACCGGCAGGCCAGGAAGCTCTTGATGCAGAAATGGACCTGGGTCGGGGAGGGGAAGAAAACCGCGCGGCGCAAGGAGCTAAAGCGCGTGATCGAGGAAGAACTCGACCGCTTTGAACGGTTTCAGCTCGCGGAATGAACGTCATCGTCTCTCTGCCTGCGGCCGGGCTTCGAACGGGCCCGCGCCTCGAGCGGCAACATGCGCATATCGGTCCAGCACATCGTCGGCCGAATAGCCCGAGAGCTGCGCAAATTCCTCCCGCAGGCCCAGCCTTGCCGAGACTTTCAATCGCTCCGCCGTGGCGGTGACCATCAGGGGATCGAAGCCCAATTCTCGCAAGCCGGCGGCGACGCCGTCCATTTCCACTGCGCGGCGTTCGGCATGGAGCACGTCGGAGCGGACGCACATGTCCAGGAATTTGCTGAACGTGGTGGCGTCCATCGATGCGCAAAGCCCGCGCATGGTTTCATCGCGCACGCCCGCGAGCGTTGCGGCGGTCAGCGCCTCCACCAGCAGCGCCTCCATGCCTTTTGTCACCACGCTCCGCAGCATCTTCACGGCTGCGGCCGTTCCGGCTTCGGGGCCCGCGACATCGATCCGCATGCCGAGCGGCTTGAAGACCTCCGCGAAGCGCTCGGCGCCGCTGCCGGACGTGTAGAGCGTGACAGCAGCGCCGTAGAGGTCGACGGAGCCCATCAGGTTTGCATCCGCAAACAGGCCGCCGCGCGCCTCGACGGCTGCGGCGACACGCTGTTTCGTTCGTGGCGTCGCGGCGTTGATGTCCACGACGAGGCAGCCGGGGCGGATGATCCTGGCAATCGCCTCACCTGTCTCGGCCGCGACGGCAACGACCACGGCGGAAAAGATCACATCCGCGTCCGCGAGGTCCTCGAGCCGATCGACGAGCGTGGCGCCACAATCGGCCGCCACTGCGCGAAAGGCCTGAGAGTAGGGCGGCGCGTTGGTCTTGCCCTGACAGAATGCAACGACCTGTATTCCGGTCTGGGCCACCAGATGCTTTGCGAAGCATCGCGCGGCCTCGCCAAATCCAACGAAGGCGATCTTGGGCTGCGGCATGGAGGTCTCCTCGCGCGGCATTCCACCGTTGACGGCCATTGTGCCGGATTCTACACCGAAGTCAATGAACCGGTTCATAATGGCTTTGATTCCTAGAAGTCATCGTTGCGCATTCTGTCTAATTTTTTTGGCAGTATGCGTTGCAATGCCTTGCCTCGAACTGGTGAACCGGTTCATATACTGGCATGTCGCCACCCGCTCGCCGATCGCAAACCGTGAAGGTCAAGGACGTTGCCCGGGCGGCCGGCGTGGCGGTCGGCACGGTCTCCCGCGTGCTCAATGATCATCCCAAGGTGACCAGGGAGCTGCGCGAGCGGGTCGAACGGGCGATGGCCGATCTCGGTTACGAGGTCGATGTCACGGCCCAGAGCATGCGGGCGGGACGGTCGCGGCTGGTGGCCTGTGCCATTCGCGATTTCGACATCCCGCGCTTTGCACTGTTCATCAAGGAGGCCGAGGCGGTCCTGCGCGAGGCCGGGTACACCTTGCTTCTGGCCAGCACGACCAATCGCCCCGAAATCGAGATCGCCCTGTTGGGCGCCTTCCGCAGGCGCCGGGTCGACGGCGTGATGATGACGCTGAGCGACGAGCAGCACCAGGGCGTGCGCGCGGCGCTGTCGGAGGCGCCGATGCCGGTCCTGCTGATCGATCGCGATCGCGTCGAGGCGCTCGATCGCGTCACCGCCGATCATCGCGAGGGCGCGCGGCTCGCGACCAGCCATCTGATCGGCCTCGGGCACCGCCGGATCGCGATGCTCGTCGGTGATACCAAGGCGTTTCCGTCGCGAAGCCGTCTGGAGGGATTTCGTGCCGCGCATGCAGCAGCAGGTATCGTGCCCGATCCGCGACTGCTGCGCGACCATGTGCTGTCGAGCGAAGACGTCTATCGGGCGACCGCGTCGCTCATGGGGCTTGCGGAGCCGCCAACGGCGCTGTTCGTCGCGGCGATGGACATGCTCGGCGGCTGCCTGCGCGCGCTGCGGACCATGGGTCTTGCCGTCGGCGACGGGATCTCGGTGGTCGCTGGCAGCGATTCGGATCTTGCCGAGCTGCACACGCCGCCCATCACGGCGATTGCGTGGGATCTCGCCGCCATGGGCCGCCACGCCGCGACCATGCTGCTGGAGCGGATGCGCGGCGACGAGATCGAACGGGGCCGTGCTCTCGCCGTGCCGACGGAGCTGGTCATTCGCGGCTCGAGCCGGCCCGTCGCGGGTTGAGCGCGGTCTGCCGGGGCGAGGTCCGGTCTTTCGCGACGCGGCTGTCAAGCCAGATGCCGACGACGATGCCGATGAAATAGGCCACCAGATTCCACAGCGAGAAGATGCGTCCGAGCAGCAGTGCGCCGGCGGTCGTGAGCCGAAACGCATCGAGCCATGGCGTGTGAATGAGCCGGGAGAACTCCACGAAGACCGCGATCGCCACCGCGACGGCTGCGATCTGTGGCCGTGACAGCTGCGGCAACGACACCCCGACCAGCAGGAATACCATCGTCGCCCACAGCAGCGATCCGCCATACTTCACCACGAAAGCAGGCAGGCCGAGCGGAAAGCCGTACCAGCGCAGGGACAGACCGCAGGCAATCACGACCAGGGCGAGCGCGGCGCGGACCAGCGATGCGCGCAACCGCGCAACAGGTTTATCCGGCTGCGCCCCGTGCATTGCTTGATCCATTGACTCTTTGTCCGTGATGCTGAAAACCCCGGATCAGCTCACAAAAGCAATAACCCGGGGGAAAGCCATGAGCCAGACCACGACCTATGCCGGCGCCGCCAAGAGCGACATCGAGACATCCACGATCCGCGCCATCTCCTGGCGCCTGATTCCGTTCCTGGTGCTGGCCTACTTCTTCTCCTATCTCGACCGGGTCAATCTCGGCTTCGCCGCGCTCACCATGAACGCCGAGCTGAAGTTCACGCCGCTGATCTTCTCCTGGGGCGCCGGCATCTTCTTCATCGGCTATTTCATCTTCGAGGTGCCGAGCAATCTGGCGCTGGAGAAGTTCGGCGCCAGCCGCTGGATCGCCCGCATCATGGTGACCTGGGGCATCATCTCGGCGCTGATGGCGCTGACCAGCGGCGTCACCAGCTTCTACGTCCTGCGCTTCCTGCTCGGCGTTGCCGAAGCCGGCTTCTTCCCCGGCATCATCCTTTATCTGACCTATTGGTATCCGGCCGAGTATCGCGCCCGCTTCCTCGCAGCCTTCGCCATCGCCGTCCCGGTCTCGACCGTGATCGGCGCGCCGGTCTCGGGCCTGCTGCTCGGGCTCGACGGCGCCATGGGCCTGAAGGGCTGGCAGTGGCTGTTCATCATCGAGGGCATCCCGTCCGTGCTGCTCGGCATCGTCACCTGGTTCTACCTCACCGACAGGCCGGAGAAGGCGGATTGGCTCTCGACCGAGCAGAAGGCCTGGCTCAAGGCCAAGCTCGATTCGGAAATCGCGGCCAAGCAGGCGGTGAAGCACCTGTCGCTCGGGCAAGCCCTGTCCTCGCCGAAGGTGATCGCGCTCAGCCTGATCTATTTCGGTTTCGTCGGCGCACTCTACGGCATGCAGTTCTGGCTGCCGCAGATCGTGAAAGCGTTCGGCCTCACCAACGCGCAGACCGGCTTCGTCACCGCGATCCCGTATCTGTTCGGCACCATCGCCATGATCCTGTGGGCGCGGCATTCGGATGCCACGCGCGAGCGCGTGATGCATGTCGGCGCGCCGCTGCTGCTCACCGCCGTCGCGCTCGGCGTCTCCTCCTATCTCACCGACCCCACCCTGACGATGGCAGTGCTGACGGTGGCCGCGATCGGTGTGTTCTGCTGCTTCGGCGTGTTCTGGACCTTGCCGACCGCGTGGCTCTCCGGCACGGCCGCGGCCGGCGCCATCGCGCTGATCAACTCGATCGGCAACCTCGCCGGCTTCGGTGGCCCGTATCTGATCGGCTGGGTCAAGGAAGCGACGGGGCAGACCTCGACCGGCCTTCTGGTGCTCGCGGTGCTGCCGCTGATCGCCGGCATTCTGGTGTTCGTCGGCGGCCACGACAGCAAGCACGAGTTCGTCGAACAGGGACGGTAGAGCCGAGCAGACGGTCTCGTTTGGTGGCAAAGCGTAGCGTGCCCACCAAACCGCTATTGTGATTCTCAAATGAGAGAGGCGGGCACTGCACTACGCGCCTTTGCCCATCCTTCGGTATTTCGCCTGAGGTGCCTGATCCGGGCTGTGAGCTTCAGACCACCCTGCGACAGCACCTTTGCACGAGCAGTCGTCCCATCCTTACCACCCCTTAACGATCACAGATTTCTGATGACTGACGATTATTGACTTTCATCAGTGATTAGTCGACATTCCTCTCATTGCAGCGGCAGGAGTGTCCTTCGATGTTCGTCCGGTCAGTTTTATCGAGCTATTCCAAGCTCTTGGCAGGTGTATCCCTGGCCCTGATGGCAGCTGCCCTGGCCGGGTGCAATGATACCGTCGCTGAAAAAGCTGAACCGCCGCGACCGGTTCTGGTCGCGACCGCGCATTATGATGCCGAGACCCCCGAGCGCAGCTTCGTCGGCACCATCAGGCCGCGGATCGAGAGCGATCTCGGTTTTCGCGTCGCCGGCAAGGTTGCGAAACGTCTTGTGGAGGTCGGTCAGACCGTCGAGATCGGCCAGCCGCTCGCCACCCTCGATGAGATCGACCTGAAGCTCCAGGCCGAGCAGGCCCTGGCCGAACAGACGGCCGCCACCGGCGTGCTGGCGCAGGCCGCCGCCGCCGAGCAGCGCGCCAAGGATCTGAAGGCCAAGGGCTGGACCACCGACGCGCAGATGGATTCGAGCCGTGCAAGCGCCGACGAGGCCCGCGCGCGCCTGAACCGCGCCGAGCGGGCGCTCGAACTGAGCAAGAATTCCCTTTCCTACGCGACGCTCAACGCCGACGCCCGTGGCGTCGTCACCGCAACGCTGATCGAGCCCGGCCAGGTGGTTGCCGCAGGCCAGACCTCGATCCGTGTCGCCCGCTTTGCCGAGAAGGAAGCGGTCGTCGCGATCCCTGAGACGCTGGTCGGACGTGCCAAGTCGGGCGCCGCCAGCGTCACTCTTTGGTCGGAGCCGGGCAAGAAGTATACGGCCAAGCTGCGCGAGATCGCGCCCACCGCGGATTCCGCCACGCGCACCTATCTCGCAAAATTCTCGCTGCCCGAGGCCGACGACAAGGTTTCGCTCGGCATGACCGCGACGCTGACGCTGTCGGACGCTGCCACCGAGCGGGTCGCGCGGCTGCCGCTGTCGGCGTTGTTCAACGAAGGCGGCAAGCCCTCCTTCTACGTCGTCGACGACAATGGCGGGGTGGCGCTGAAGCCGGTCGTGGTGAAGTCCTACGAGAGCAACGACGTCATCATCACCAGCGGTGTCGAAGAGGGCGCCAAGATTGTCGCCCTCGGCGTGCAGAAGCTCGATCCCGGCCAGCGGGTGCGGGTCGTCTCGTCGCTGTCGTTCTAACAAGTTCTTACGAGTTACGTCGTGTGAGGTGAGTTTCGGCCCGAGCGCAAATGCAAGGGCTGAAGCGGCGAAGCGATCCAGAACCTGCCCAGCCCCCTGGATTGCTTCGCTGCCTCGCGACGACGGTTTGAACAGAGTGGCTGTCGTTTTTGCAACTGGATCGTCTTTCGGAGAGAGCGATGAAGCGCTTCAACCTTTCGGCCTGGGCCGTCAGCCATCCGACGCTGGTCCTGTTCCTGATGCTCATACTCGGCGTCGCCGGCTTCTTCTCCTATGAGAAGCTCGGTCGCGCCGAAGACCCGTTCTTCACCGTGAAGGTGGTCAACGTCTCCGTGCTCTGGCCCGGTGCGACCGCCCAGGAGATGCAGGCGCAGGTCGCCGATCCCATCGAGAAGAAGATCCAGGAGCTGCCCTATTTCGAGAAGGTGCAGACCTATTCCAAGCCCGGCTTCACCGCGCTCCAGGTCACCTTCCGCGACTCCACGCCGCCGAAGGACGTGCCCTATCTCTTCTATCTGCTGCGCAAGAAGCTCGCCGACGTCCAGGGCCAGCTGCCTTCGGGGATCCTCGGACCGGTCGTCAACGACGAGTTCTCCGACGTCGATTCCATCCTCTACATGATGACCGGCGACGGCGCCGACTATGCCCAGCTCAAGAAGGTGTCCGAAGGTTTCCGCCAGCGCCTGCTGAAGGTGCCCGGCGTGACCAAGGTCGACGTCTACGGCAATCAGGACGAGCGCATCTTCGTCGAATTCAGCCACGCCAAGCTCGCCACCCTCGGCATCACCCCGCAGGCGCTGTTCGATTCGCTCGCCAAGCAGAACAACGTGACCCCGGCCGGCACGGTCGAGACCTCGTCGCAGCGCGTGCCGCTGCGCGTCACCGGTGCGCTCGACGGCGCCAAGGCGGTTGCCGAGAGCCCGGTCGAGAGCAATGGCCGCGTGTTCCGCCTCGGCGACATCGCCACCGTCACCCACGGCTATGTCGACCCGCCGAGCTTCATCGTGCGCCAGGAAGGCAAGGCCGCGATCGGCATCGGCGTCGTCACCGCCAAGGGCGCCAACATCCTCGACCTCGGCAAGGAGGTCGAGAAGGCGACGGCCGAGTTCATGAAGGCGGTGCCGCAGGGCGTCGACGTCAAGCTGATCGCCGACCAGCCCAAGGTCGTCGAGCATGCCGTCGGCGAGTTCGTGCACTCCTTCATGGAAGCGCTCGTCATCGTGCTGTTCGTCTCGTTCCTGGCGCTCGGCTGGCGCACCGGCATCGTGGTCGCGCTGTCGGTGCCGCTGGTGCTCGGCATCGTCTTCATCGTCATGAACACGATGTCGCTCGACCTGCACCGCATCACGCTCGGCGCGCTGATCATCGCGCTCGGCCTGCTCGTCGACGACGCCATCATCGCGGTCGAGATGATGGTGGTGAAGATGGAGCAGGGCTGGGACCGCATGCGGGCTGCGTCCTTTGCCTGGGAATCAACTGCGTTTCCGATGCTCACGGGAACGCTGGTCACGGCCGCTGGCTTCCTCCCCATCGGCTTTGCCAATTCCGCGGTCGGCGAATATGCCGGCAGCATCTTCTGGATCGTGGCGATCGCGCTGGTTGCCTCCTGGTTCGTGGCGGTGATCTTCACGCCCTATATCGGCGTCATGCTGCTGCCCAACATCAAGGTGCACCACAATCACGATCCGCACGCCGTCTATGAGACCCGCATGTACCGCGGCCTGCGCGCGATCGTGCAATGGTGCGTCAATCACCGCATCACCGTTGTGGCCGCCACCGTCGGCGTGTTTGCCGCCTCGATCGTCGGCTTTGGCCATGTCCAGCAGCAGTTCTTCCCGCTGTCGGAGCGGCCCGAGCTGTTCCTCCAGCTCCGCCTGCCCGAAGGCACCGCCTTCAACGTCACCGAGAAGGCGGTCAAGACGGCCGAGACGCTGCTCAAGGACGACAAGGACATCGAGACCTATACGTCCTATGTCGGCCAGGGCTCGCCGCGCTTCTGGCTCGGCCTCAATCCGCAGCTTCCGAACGAGGCCTTTGCCGAGATCGTCATCGTCGCCAAGGGCGTCGAGGCGCGCGAGCGCATCAAGGCCAAGATCGAGAACGCGGCTGCCGAGGGCATGCTGAGCGAAGCGCGCGTGCGCGTGGATCGCTTCAATTTCGGCCCGCCGGTCGGCTTCCCCGTCCAGTTCCGCGTGATCGGCCCCGACGCCAACAAGGTGCGCGAGATCGCCTACCAGGTCCGCGACGTCATGCGGCAGAACAAGAGCGTCAAGGACGTCCAGCTCGACTGGAACGAGCAGTCGCCTTACCTCAAGCTCGTCGTCGACCAGGACCGCGCCCGCGCCATGGGCCTGACCCCGCAGGACGTCTCGCAGGCATTGTCGATGCTGATCTCGGGCTCGCAGGTCACCACCGTGCGCGACGGCATCGAGAAGGTCGGCGTGGTCGCCCGTGCCGTTCCGTCCGAGCGCCTCGACCTCGGCGGCGTCGGCGATCTCACCATCACCTCGCGCAATGGCGTGGCCGTGCCGCTCCAGCAGATCGCCAAGATCGAGTATGCGCATGAGGAGCCGATCATGTGGCGGCGCAACCGCGACATGGCGATCACCGTGCGCTCCGACGTTGTCGACGGCGTGCAGGCGCCCGACGTCACCGGTCAGATCACGCCGAAGCTGAAGGCGATCAAGGACAACCTCGAGCCGGCCTATCGGATCGAGCCGGGCGGAGCGTTCGAAGAGTCTGCCAAGGGTAACGCCTCGATCTTCATCCTCTTCCCGCTGATGGTCATGGTGATGCTGACGCTGCTGATGTTCCAGCTGCAGAGCTTCTCGCGCCTGATCCTGGTGTTCCTGACCGCGCCGCTCGGCATCGTCGGCGCCTCGTTCGGCCTCAACGTCGCCAACGCCCCGTTCGGCTTCGTGGCGCTGCTCGGCCTGATCGCGCTCGCCGGCATGATCATGCGCAACACCGTCATCCTGGTCGACCAGATCGAGACCGACGTCTCGCATGGCCTGACCCGCCGCGAGGCGATCGTGGAAGCAACCGTC
Organism: Bradyrhizobium sp. YR681; assembly: GCF_000282615.1. Lineage (GTDB taxonomy): Bacteria > Pseudomonadota > Alphaproteobacteria > Rhizobiales > Xanthobacteraceae > Bradyrhizobium. The sequence goes on from NZ_AKIY01000209.1 coordinate 12,988, forward strand.
CGCCGCGCCCGTCCGGTGGTGCTGACGGCGCTGGCCGCGATCCTGGCCATGATCCCGCTGTCGCGCTCGGCCTTCTGGGGCCCGATGGCGATCACGATCATGGGAGGCCTGTTTGTGGCGACATTCCTGACGCTGCTGTACCTGCCGGGCCTCTATGCCCTGTGGTTCAGGAAGAGCCTGGACGAGGCTGGCACCCCCGAGCAGCCTGCCGCGCCGCAGCATGGGAGCGATGACCAGCACGCAATTCCGCTTGCTGAAGCGGCTGAATAAATGAGAAGACTGCTGACGAACGAGTCCTGACTGATGGCCCTTATTTCGGAACATATCGAAGGCGACACCCGGGATCGGATTCTCGAGGTGGCCGAGCGGCTGTTCCGCCAGATCGGCTACCAGAAGACCACGGTCGGCGACATCGCCAAGGAGCTCAGGATGAGCCCCGCCAACGTGTATCGCTTCTTCGAATCGAAGAAGGCGATCCACCAGGCGGTGGCGCGGGGCCTGATGGGCGAGGTCGAGCTCGAGGCGCAGCGGATCGTGGCGCGGCCCGGCCCGGTGCTGCCGCGCTTCCGGGAGCTGCTCACCACCATCCACCGCATGAACACCGAGCGCTACGTCGGCGATAACAAGCTGCACGAGATGGTCGCGATCGCGATGGAGGAGGACTGGGACGTCTGCGTCACGCATATGGAGCTGATCGCATCCCTGATGGGGCAGATGATCGCCCAGGGCGTGGCCACCGGAGAGTTCGAGGCACCGGACCTGCAACTGGCCTCGCTGTGCGCCTGCACCGCGATGATGCGCTTCTTCCACCCCCAGATGATCGCCCAGTGCGCCACCAAGCCGGGCCCGACCATCGACCAGATGATCGATTTCGTCATCGCCGGTCTGTCCCCGCGCCACTGACGGGCGGAGGAATTTCTCCTATAAGCGAGCCGACGTAGCCCGGATGGAGCGAAGCGCAATCCGGGATGGTTCAGCGTTGCGCTGGCGGATCCGGATTACGCTTCGCTCCATCCGGGCTACCAGGATCAGGGAAGACCTCGCGTGACCGACAAAGACCTTTACTTCTACGAGCCCTCCAAGGGCCACGGCCTCAAGCACGATCCCTTCAACGCCATCATCGCGCCGCGGCCGATCGGCTGGATCTCCTCCCGTGACGCCAAGGGCCACGTCAACCTCGCGCCCTACAGCTTCTTCAACGCGTTCTGCTACGTGCCGCCGATCATCGGATTCTCCTCCACCAACTGGAAGGACACGGTCTCGAACATGGAGCAGACCAGGGAGTTCGTCTGGAATCTCACCACGATGGATCTCGCCAAGCACATGAACGCGACCGCCGCGCATGTCGGCCCCGAGGTCGACGAGTTCGAGATCGCCGGCCTCACCGCCGTGCCCGGCAAGCTCGTCAATGTGCCGCGCGTCGCCGAGAGTCCCGTTGCCTTCGAGTGCAAGGTGTCCGACATCGTCCGCCTCAAGGGTGCCGACGGCAAGGAGGCCAATGCCTGGCTGACGTTAGGTGAGGTCGTCGCCGTCCACATCGACAAGGCCATGATCAAGGACGGCGTCTACCAGACCGCCGCCGCTCGCCCGATCGTCCGCGCCGGCCGCCAGGGCGACTATTTCGAGATCAAGCCGGAAAACATGTTCGAGATGAAACGGCCGGATTAGGCCCGGGCCTCTCGCTCCACGCCGTCATTCCGGGGCGAGGCGCAGCTCGCGCCAAGAGGCGCGCCCCGGAATGACGTGGGGAGACATTCAGCCTCATTCCCCTCCCGGAACTGCCCCCGCGCCCCGACCGTTATGGTCCCCGGGGCGGCCGCCCGGCCGCGTCAATTTTGCCGCCGAAGAGTTCCCTTCCGCCGGCCGGTTTCCGCTAAAATGCCCGATATCCGCGCCGATCCATGAGGTCCGCCATGAGCTTCCGCCGCGACAAAATCACAAGGCCGATCTTTTCCTGGGCGCGCGGCGTGTTGCCGGCGATGTCCGACACCGAGCGCGAGGCGCTGGAGGCAGGCGACGTCTGGTGGGACGCCGATCTCTTCACCGGCAATCCTGACTGGACCAAGCTGCTGAAGGTCCCGCAGGCGAGGTTGACCGCCGAGGAGCAGGCCTTCCTCGACGGCCCCGTCGACGAGCTCTGCGCCATGCTCGACGAGTGGAAGATCTTTTGGGAATGGCGCGACCTGCCGCAGGACGTCTGGTCTTTCGTCAAGCGCGAGAAATTCTTCGGCATGATCATCCCGAAGGAATTTGGCGGCCTCGGCTTCTCGCCCTACGCGCATTCGGAAGTGGTGCGCAAGATCTCGACCCGCTCGATCGCGGCCGCCGTCACCGTGATGGTGCCGAACTCGCTCGGCCCCGGCGAGCTGCTCATGCGCTTCGGCACCAAGGAGCAGCAGGAGCGCTGGCTGCCGCGCCTGGCCGACGGCCGCGACATTCCCTGCTTCGGCCTCACCAGCCCGGAAGCCGGCTCCGATGCGGCCTCGATGGTGGACACGGGAATCATCTGCAAGGGCAATTTCGAGGGTCGCGAGGTCATCGGCCTCAGGCTCAACTGGCACAAGCGCTACATCACGCTCGGCCCCGTCGCGACGCTGCTCGGCCTCGCCTTCAAGGCCTACGATCCCGATCATCTCGTGGGCAGCCAGGACGAGCTCGGCATCAGCGTGGCGCTGATCCCGACCAACCTGCCCGGCGTCAAGATCGGCCATCGTCATCTGCCTTCGATGCAGGTGTTCCAGAACGGCCCGAACTGGGGTCGCGACGTCTTCATTCCGCTCGACTATGTCATCGGCGGCCAGGAGCGGCTGGGGCAGGGCTGGAAGATGCTGATGACGGCGCTCGCCGCGGGCCGCGGCATCTCGCTGCCCTCGCTGTCGGCGGCCGGTGCCGCCTATGCAGCGCGCACCACCGGCGCCTATGCCCGCATCCGCGAGCAGTTCGGCATCTCCATCTCGAAATTCGAGGGCGTCGAGGAGCCGCTCGCGCGCATCGTCGCCACCGCCTATCAGCTCGACGCGGCGCGGCGGCTGACCTGCGCGGCGCTGAATGCCGGCATCCATCCCGCCGTCATCTCCGGCATCATGAAGCTGCACGCGACCGAGCGGATGCGCACCGCGGTCGACGACGCCATGGATATCCACGGCGGCAAGGCCGTGATCGACGGCCCGCAAAACTATCTCGGCAATCTGCACCGCGCCGTCCCCGTCGGCATCACGGTGGAGGGCGCCAACATCCTGACCCGCAATCTCATCGTGTTCGGGCAGGGCGCGATTCGCGCGCATCCCTATCTGCTCGACGAGATGAACGCGCTTGCCGATACCGATCGCGAGCGCGGCTTGACTGCCTTCGACAAGACGTTCTGGAAGCACGTCAGCCACAGCTTCAATACGTTGCTCCGCGCCTTCGGCCGGAGCTGGACCTTTGGCTTCTTCGCGCTTGCGCCCGACGCGGGCGATGCGACGCCGTTCTATCGCCAGCTCTCGCGCTACTCCGCGGCGTTTGCGCTCTGCGCCGACATGGCGCTGCTCACGCTCGGCGGCGCGCTCAAGCGCAAGGAGATGCTGTCGGCACGCTTCGGCGACATTCTCTCCGAGCTCTATCTGCTGTCGGCCGCGCTGAAGCGATGGCAGGACGAGGGCCGGCAGAAGGAGGATTTTGCCGCGCTGGAATGGTGCATGGCGACGGGCTTCAAAACCATCGAGGTCAGGCTTGCCGAAATTCTCGCCAATCTGCCCAACCGCTTCGTCGCCGTCATCCTGAAGCTCGTGGTGCAGCCGTTCGGCGCGCGCGTGCTCGGCCCGTCCGACCGAATCGTGCACCGATGCGCGAGCCTCGTGCTGGAGCCATCTGCGGCACGCGAACGGCTCACGCCGGACCTCGCCCATGTCGATGACGACGGCGGCTTTGCCCGGCTGGAGCGTGCATTCAAGCTGGTCACGAGCACCGATGCGATCGCCAAGCGCATGCGCGCGGCGCACATCCGCGACTGGAAGGACGCTGTCGCCAAGGGCGTGATCACGCAGGCCGAGGGCGAGCAGCTCGCCGCCGCTCACGAGGCCGTCACCAAAGTGATCGAGGTCGACGATTTCGCGCCGGAGGCGCTGTCGCCGATTTACAAGAAAACCGGAGATGTGCATCAGTTCTTCCAGGAACTCGGTGAACAGAGGGCGGCGAGCTGATGGCACGACCGGTTTTCATCGTCGACGGCAGCCGGACGCCGTTCTTGAAGGCGCGCTCGGGGCCGGGGCCGTTCACGCCGGTCGATCTCGCCGTGCAATGCGGCCGGCCGCTGCTGGCGCGCCAGCCGTTTGCGCCTGATGACTTCGACCAGGTCATCCTCGGCTGCGTCAACGTCATCGCTGACGAGATGAACCCGGCGCGCGTCGCAGCCCTTCGGCTCGGCATGGGCGAGGACATGGTCGCCTTCACCGTGCAGATCAATTGCGGCTCCGGGATGCAGTCGATCGACACCGCCTACCGCTACATCCGCGAAGGCCATGCCGACATGATCCTCGCCGGCGGCACCGAGGCGCTGAGCCACGCGCCGCTGGTCTGGCCGAATTCCGGGGTACGATGGTTCGCCGGCCTTGCCACCGCAAAGGGCGTGGCCGCCAAGCTTGCCGCCGCGTTCAAGCTGCGCCCGCGCGATCTCAAGCCGATCATCGGCCTGGAGCGGGGATTGACCGATCCCATCACCGACCTGAACATGGGCCAGACCGCCGAAGTCGTCGGTCATCTCTTCGGCATCACCCGCGCGCAGTCGGACGCCTACGCCGCCGAGAGCCATCGCCGCCTCGCGCACGCGCAGGCCGAAGGCTTTCTCAAGGGCGAGGTCGAGACCGCCTTCTCCCGCGACGGCAAATTCTTCGGCCATGACGACGGCGTGCGCCCGGACTCCTCAGCCGAGACGCTGGCAAAGCTGCGGCCGGTGTTCGAGCGTCCCTGGGGCCAGGTCACCGCCGGCAATTCCTCGCAGATCACCGACGGCGCCTCCTGGGTGATCCTCGCTTCCGACGCGGCTGTGGCAAAGCACAAGCTGTCGCCGAAGGCCGCGATCGTCGACAGCAATTGGGCCGCGCTCGATCCCAGCATCATGGGCCTCGGTCCCGTGATGTCGGCAACCCCGCTGCTTCAGCGCAACGGCCTCACGGTTCAGGACGTCGAGACCTGGGAACTGAACGAGGCGTTCGCGACCCAGGTGCTCGGCTGTCTCGCCGCCTGGAACGATGACAAATTCTGCCGCGAGATTCTTGGCCTCGACGGCGCGGCCGGCGAGATCGACCGCGACAAGCTCAATGTCGACGGCGGCGCCATCTCGCTCGGCCATCCCGTCGGCACCTCCGGCAACCGCATCGTGCTGCATCTCGTCAACGCGATGAAGCGGCTCGGCACAAGGCGCGGAATTGCCACCGAGTGCATCGGCGGCGGGCTCGGCGGCGCCATGCTGATCGAGGCGGTGTGATCATGGAGTCGAAGATCATGACCGCGCTCGGCGACCGCGTGCTGGAGCTCGGGCCCAAGCCTGCGGCCGACAGCCCCTACAGGCACTTCAAGCTGACGCGCGATGCCGACGGTGTCGCCTGGCTGCTGTTCGACCGCGCCGAGACAAGCGCGAACACGCTGTCGTCCGACGTGATGGAGGAGTTCGACGCCGTGCTCGCGGCGATCGAGACCGAGCGTCCCGCAGGCCTCGTGATCCGCTCGGCAAAGCCGTCCGGCTTCATCGCGGGCGCCGATGTCAACGAATTCCGCGGCGCGTCCGATCCCGAAATGGTCGAGACGCGCATCCGCGCCGCGCACGCGGTGGTGGACCATCTGGAGGCGCTGAAGCTGCCGACGGTTGCCGTCATCCACGGCTTCTGCCTCGGCGGCGGTCTCGAGGTGGCGCTCGCCTGCCAGTCGCGTATTGCCATCGACGGCGCCCGCTTCGGCTTTCCTGAGGTGATGCTGGGCCTGCATCCCGGTCTCGGCGGCACTGCGCGTTTCACCGCGCTGGTCAATCCCACGCAGTCGATGGCGCTAATGCTGACCGGCCGCACCATCGATGCGCGCCGCGCCAGATCGCTCGGCCTCGTCGATACCGTGACGCAGGAACGCCATGTCCGTGGCGCCGTGAAGGACGTGCTGTTCGGCCGGCTGAAGCGGGCCAAGCCTGGCCTGCTCACGCGTGCGGCCAATCTCGGACCGGTGCGCGGGCTCCTGGCCAAGCGGATGCGGGCGGAGGCGGCGAAGGCCGCATCCCGCGAGCACTATCCGGCACCTTACGCGCTGATCGACCTTTGGGAGACGCATGGCGGCGGCAAGGCCGCGATGCTGAAGGCCGAGCAGGCCTCGTTCGCAAAACTGATGGTGACGCCGACCGCGCAGAATTTGATCCGCGTGTTCTTCCTGCGCGAGCAGATGAAGAAGACGGCCGGCAGCGGCAACACCATCCAGCACGTTCATGTCATCGGCGCCGGCGCCATGGGCGGTGACATCGCCGCTTGGGTAGCCGGGCAGGGGCTGCGCGTCTCGCTCGCCGACATGAAGGCCGAGCCGATCGCGGGCGCGGTGAAGCGCGCGGCCGAGCTTTACGGCAAGATCATCCGAAAACCCACCGAGGTGCGTGACGCGCTTGATCGCCTCATGCCTGACATGGATGGCGAGGGTGTCCGCAATGCCGATCTCATCATCGAGGCGGTCCCGGAAAAGCTGGAGCTGAAGCAGAAGGTCTATGCCGGCCTCGAGCCGAAGATGAAGCCGGGTGCGATTCTCGCGACCAACACGTCGAGCATTCCGCTTCAGGACCTGCGCACCACGCTGGCGCGACCGGAGCGGCTCGTGGGCCTGCATTTCTTCAATCCGGTGTCGCGCCTGCAACTGGTCGAAATCGTCAGCCACGACGGCAACGATGCGCAAGTGCTGAAGGACGCGCTCGCTTTCGTCGGTGCGATCGACCGCCTGCCGCTGCCCGTCAAGAGCTCGCCCGGCTTCCTCGTCAACCGCGCGCTGACGCCCTACATGCTGGAAGCGATGGTGATGCTGGACGAGAAGACCGACCAGCGCCTGATCGACGCCGCGGCCGAGCAGTTCGGCATGCCGATGGGGCCGATCGAGCTGGCCGACCAGGTCGGCCTCGACATCTGCCTCGACGTCGGAGACATGCTGCGCACAAAATTCGGCGACCTGTTGCCGCCGACGCCGGCCTGGCTGCGCGAGAAGGTCGCCAGGGGCGAGCTCGGCCGCAAGACCGGCAAGGGCTTTTACACCTGGAAAGACGGCAAGGCGGAGAAGGCGCCATTGCCCGAGACCGGCCCGCGCGTCACCGACCAGATGATCGACCGCCTGGTGCTGCCGATGTCCAACGTCTGTGTCGCGGCGCTTCGGGAAGGCATCGTCGATGATCCCGATGCGGTCGATGGCGCCATGATCTTCGGCACGGGGTATGCACCGTTCCGCGGCGGCCCGCTCAACTATGCGCGCACGCGCGGCGTGGAGAATGTCGTAGCCACCATGCGCGCGCTGGCCGAGCGATTCGGCGATCGCTTCGCGCCCGATCCGGGCTGGGACAATTTGAGATAGCGGCGGTGCCGGCATAAGATGCTATCAAGGGTAGTGCAGCCCGATGGAGTATCGCCGATGCCGACGATCCCGTTCTTCAAGCACGCCACCCTGCGCGAGATCATCATCACGCGGCTGTGCTGCGGGGCCGACGCCGTCGTGATCCTGTGTTGCGGGGGCTATCTCCTCCGGTGTTACGACGCGGTGGGATTGCGCTGGCCGTGGCTGATCGTGGCGCTCCTGGTCGGTTATTTCCTTGCCGACCTTTTCTCGGGGCTGGTGCATTGGGTGGTCGACACCTGGGTGGACGAAGGGATGCTTGGCCGCGGTATCGCGATGACGCGTGAGCACCACACCCACCCGAGCCACGTCCTGCTCTACGGATTCCTCGACCAGGCGTCCCTCGGTGCGGCGCCGAGCGCCGTGGTGGTCGGGAGTGCGGCCGCCGTCACGGCGTCGTTCCCGGTTTCCGCGCTGACTTATACGCTCATGATCGTCTGGTTCGTGATCGCGACCTGCATGCTGTTCGGCATGAGCTTTCACAATCTCGCGCACTGGCCGGTCCGCCCGCCGCTCCTGCGCTTGGCGCAACGGCTTCATCTGGTCTGCTCACCCGAGCATCATTGGCGTCATCATGGCGACCATACCGTCCGTTATTGCGTCATCAATGGATGGGCCAATTATCCATGCGATCGGCTCGGGCTTTGGAGCAAGTTGGAGTGGCTCGTGACGGCTACGACCGGGCGCGCGCCGCGGGCCGACGATGCGGAATGGCACCGCAAACTCAACGACACCGGCCTCCTCGCAGGGGAGCCACGGCCGGTCAGATAGCGCGAACTGGTCTCCCGCCGATGTTGCGCAAGTTGGCGCGGCTTTGTATCCAGAGCCGAGAGTCCGGGAGATCAATCAAATGTCCGACACGCCCGTCCACGCCGCCACCACGTCCGACGTCGGGCCGAGCGGGGATCTCTGCATCCGCACGCTGGCGATGCCGGCCGACACCAACGCCAATGGCGATATCTTCGGCGGCTGGCTGCTCAGCCAGATGGACGTCGGCGGCGGCGTGTTCGCGTCCAAGGTCGCGAAGTCGCGCACCGTGACGGTCGCGATCGAGGCGATGAACTTTCGCAAGGCCGTCTATGTCGGCGATCTCGTCTCGGTCTATGCCAACGTCGTCCGCGTCGGGCGCACCTCGATCACCGTGCATCTGGAGGCCTGGGCGCTGCGCCGCAGGGAGGAACATCCGTTCCTCGTCACCGACGGCAACTTCACCTATGTCTCCATCGACGACCACGGCCGCCCGCAACCGATCAGCCGCACCGACACGCCGATTGCGACGTAAGCGCGCGCGACCTTGCGCCTCGTCGCGCCAAGGCGTGCGACGTCAAGCCAAACGCGGCGCGCGTGGGTCAACGCGTCGCGTCTTCGCCAAGAACAAGTCATAAAACGGATGAGGTCCCCGCGTACTCAATTGCGTGTCGATTCGGGGTGGGAAACGGCCGATTTGCCTCAGGAACCTTTGGGCAAAGTCGTCGTTATTTGCCCGCACTTGAGGAATCCACGGGCCATGCCGGACAGCTACATCATCGAAGTGAATTCAGAGACCGCGGGTATCGTCGTTCGCGGCCAAGGCGGTTACTGCTTCTTCGCCTCGTCCCATCAATTCAATCGTCTCGAAGGCCAGCTCTTCCGCAATGCCCGCGAAGCCGAGCGCGCCGCGCGCAAGCTGGTTAACGGCGATGTGAAGGAAGCGGCGTAGTTGCCGTGCACTCGGTCATCCCTTCTCCCTTGCGGGAGAAGGTGGCGCGAAGCGCCGGATGAGCGGTTGTTTCGACGGATTCAACTGTGAGAAATCCACTCACAGAGAGATTTTTCACCGTCTCGCCGCTTTTGCGGCAAGCCACCCTCTCCCCCAAGGGAAGAGGGTGAGAAGCAGCATCACAATTTCGTTGCCGCCCGCGACAGGAGCTTCCAGTCGTCGCCCTGCTTCTGCCAGTTCATCAGGATGTGAAGGTTGGTCGGCACTTTCTTCCCATCGGCCGCCATTTCCTGTTCGGCGACCCAGTGGAAGCGCACGATCGCGGCCGGGCCGACGACCTTGATGGTCGGGTCCTGGTATTCGATCGACAGGAATTTTGACTTGCCGTCGGTGGCGTTGGTGACGAAGGTCGCCTTGTCCTCGACCCGGCCGTTGGAATGGCTGTAGCTCACTTCGTCGGCGCAGAGCGCGCCGAGCGCCTTGGGGTCGGCCGCGATCTGGGCGAGGCGGAAGGCCTCGACCTTCTTCGCCACGGCCTCTTCGTCCGCTGAGGCGGCCAGCGCCGGGCTGGTGAGAGCGAGCGCGGAGACGGCAAGGGCCGGGAGAGCAAGAGTCGAGAGAGCCAGATCGCGTCGGTTGATCGTCATCGTTTCCTCCTTTTTGATCTTGGAGCGAGTGTTGCAGCCGCGCGCGGCTTTGTCGAGTGTCACGTGGCGGTCATGCACGTGCGTCATTGCGCGATTGAAGGCATATTGATACGTGTCGCGCATCGATGCGTCGTGCATTTGGGAAAGTACGGAAATGATCGAGGCCAAGGACGATGCGACGGGCAGGGCGTTGCTGTTCGACATCGACGGTACGCTTGCCAATACCGACCCGCTGCATTTGAAGGCTTTCAACGAGGTGCTTGGTCCTCGCGGCCATGTATTCGATCACGCGCGCTTCTCGAAGGAGCTGCAAGGTTTCGCCAATGTCTCGATCGGCGAGCGCTTTCTGCCCGACGAAACGGTGGAGCGGCGGACGGCAATCCTCGGCGAGAAGGAAGAGGTCTTCCGCACGCTTGTCGCCGGACAGATCGAGCCGCTGCCGGGCCTGATGGCGCTGCTCGACCGTGCGGATGCCGCCGGCATCCCCATGGTTGCGGTAACCAACGCGCCGCGTCTGAACGCCGAACTGCTGCTCTCCGGCCTCGGCATCACGCATCGTTTCAAGGCGATCGTGATCGGCGACGAACTGGCGCACGGCAAGCCGCATCCGCTGCCCTATCAGGAAGGGTTGCGCTTCGCCGGCGCCAGCGCGTCGGCCTCGATCGCGTTCGAGGATTCCCGCACCGGCGTGCAGTCGGCGACCGCCGCGGGCATTCCGACCATCGGCATCCGGACCAGCCTCAACCATGCTGACCTTGTCGGCGCGGGTGCCGTCGCCTCCGCCAGCGCCTTCGACGATCCGGACCTGCTCGCGCGTCTCGCCGCCGCGATGGCATGGTGAGGGGGCCAGCCGTTAACTGTGATCGGCGCACGCATTGACCGATGGCGCGAACCGCCGCACCATGCACCGTCCTGATTTGAGGCCATCGCCGTGACCGGATTGACCCATCGCCAAGCCGAAATCCTCAACATCGCGCGTGCTTCGGGCCGTGTCATGGTCGAAGAGCTCGCGCGCAAATTCGAGGTCTCGGCGCAGACCATCCGCAAGGATCTCAACGATCTCTGCGAGCGGAGATCGCTGACGCGCATCCACGGCGGCGCCATCATCGCCTCAGGCGTCGAAAACCTCGCCTACGAGGCGCGGCGTTTCGTTGCGGCCGACGAGAAGAAGGCGATTGGCGCTGCTGCCGCATCGCTGATCCCGAACGGCTGCTCGCTCTTCATCAATATCGGCACCACGACCGAGGAGGTCGCGAGCGCGCTGACCTCGCATGAGGACCTTCTCGTCATCACCAACAACCTCAATGTCGCGATGCTGCTCTACCGCCATCCCCGCATCGAGGTGGTGGTTGCCGGCGGCACGGTGCGGCGCGCCGACGGCGCCGTGGTCGGCTCCACCGCGACGCAGCTGATCGGGCAGTTCAAGGTCGACTACGCCATCATCGGCGCATCCGCGATCGACGAGGAGGGCGCGCTGCTCGACTTCGACTATCGCGAGGTGCAGGTGGCCCAGGCCATCATCGCCAACGCCCGCAGCGTCATGCTGGTTGCCGATTCCACAAAACTCCGCCGCAGTGCCCCTGTGCGCATCGCCCATATCACCCAGATCCAGACCTTCGTCACCGACCAGGAGCTCCCCGAGCGCCTCGCCACCATCTGCCACAGCAAGGGCATCGAGGTGATGGCGGCGATGCCGAAGGACGCGTCCGATATCGATGACGCGCAGGCCGAGGTACAGGAAGCCTCGCCGGTGGTGCGGCTGCGCTAAGGGCTTATTGACCACTCCACGGGTTGATCAACGTCACGCCCGTCGGTTCGAAATCCCCGACATTACGCGTAACGACCATCAGGCCGTGAACAAGCGCGGTTGCTGCAATGAGGGCGTCGCGCTCAGCCCGCGGGTTGGGAACGTGCAACTGCGCGCAACGCTGCGCCACCGCCGTATCGATCGCCAGAATCCGCCCTTCGAAGCGGACCAGAATGTGATCGTCGATCCAGGCGCGCAGGATGGTGCCTTGCATCGCGTCTTTGCGCTCGATCAGGCGCGCGCCAAGTTCAATTTCGAGGACCGAAATGGCGGACATGAAAAAATGCGCCGCAGGCACACCGCTGGCCCAGGCGAGGACATTGCGGTCAGCCCTATCCGGCCGTCTCAGTTCGGAAATGACATTGGTGTCCAGCAGAAACATCAGTCGAGATCGGCGGGCTTGGCGATCCCGCCGGCAAGTCGAGGCGGATCGAAATCAAAGTCCGCGTTCGCCTGTGCCAAGGCTTCGGCAAGGCTCATATGCCCGCCGCTCAGGCGCAAATAGTCCTCGATCGTCAGCAGGACATGGGCCGGGCGGCCGCGATCCGTAATGAAGACGGGGCCCTCCGAGGCCGCCTTCTTGGCGCCGCTCGTATCCTGGTTGAATTCGCGGCTGGTCAGGGTGGTCACCATCCTCAGTGCCTTTTCAGCTCACTGGCCAAATTATATGTAGTTACGTTACTACATTCAAGTTGATTGGCATGTTCGCTAACGGCTAACCAATTGGCCCTTTGCCTATAAACCGGCTCGTGCTCCTGCCGATTTCTCCGGCTTTCTGGCGCTGAAAAAGTTCCTCTTTCACTTCCCGTCGCCTCTCTTTCATCTTGCTTTCGTTTTTCGGTGTGATCTAATCAAAAGCGAAAGTAGTCGCTCGAAGGAACGAGCGAGTCGCCGGGGGATGCGTCTGTTGGAGCGTATTTTCGACCTCGCCATCATTGGAGGCGGTGTTAACGGTTGCGGTATCGCGCGCGATGCCGTGGGCCGGGGCAACACGGTTTTCCTCTGTGAGATGAACGACCTGGCGAGCGGGACGTCGTCCTGGTCGACCAAGCTGGTGCATGGCGGCCTGCGCTATCTCGAATATTACGAGTTTCGGCTGGTCCGCGAGGCGCTGATCGAGCGCGAGATCCTCTGGGGCATCGCGCCCCACATCATCCGCCCGCTGCGTTTCGTTTTGCCGCATCACGCCGGCCTGCGGCCCGCCTGGCTACTGCGCCTCGGTCTCTTCCTCTACGACCACATCGGTGGCCGCCACCTGCTGCCGGCGACGCGCTCGGTCGACCTTGGGCGTGACGAGGTCGGCAAGCCGCTGATCCCGAATCGCTACAGCCGTGCGTTCGAATATTCCGACTGCTTCGTCGATGATGCCCGTCTCGTCGTGCTCAATGCGCGCGATGCCGCCGACAAGGGCGCCGAGATCCGCACCCGCACCCGCGCGACGGATATCAAGCAGTCCGACGGCGTCTGGACCGTCAGCATGGTCGACACGCTGACCGGCGAACGTTCATCGATCCGCGCGAAGGCGCTGGTCAATGCCGGCGGCCCCTGGGTCGAGGACGTGCTCGGCCGCGGTGCCGGCGTCAACGCGAAAGCCAAGGTGCGCCTGGTGCAGGGCTCGCACATCGTGGTCAAGAAACTGTACGACCACGACCGCGCCTACATGTTCCAGAACGCCGACGGCCGCATTATCTTCGTGATCCCGTACCAGGACGACTTCACGCTGATCGGCACCACCGACCGCGACTATGACGGCGATCCCGCCAAGGTGAAGGCGACGCCGGAGGAGATCGAGTATCTCTGCAAGGCGGCCAGCGAATATCTCGCGAAGCCGGTCACGCCCGCCGACGTGGTCTGGACCTATTCCGGCGTGCGTCCGCTCTATGACGACGGCGCCAGCGAAGCCAAGGCCGCAACGCGCGACTATGTGTTCGAGCTCGACACGCCCGGTGGCGCGCCGCTGCTATCGATCTATGGCGGCAAGATCACGACCTATCGCCGGCTCGCCGAAGAAGCGCTGGAGCGGCTCGCGCCCTATCTTCGCAGCGCCAAAGCGCGCGAGGGCTGGACCGGCAAATGGCCGCTGCCCGGCGGCGACATGAATGTGTCGGATATCGACGGCCTGATCGCCGAGCTCCAGCGCGGCTATTCCTTCCTCAGCCATGAACATGCCCGTCGCCTCGCGCGCGCCTACGGCACCCGCGCCCTCAAGCTGCTCGGCGATGCGAAATCGGCCTCCGATCTCGGTCAGGCTTTTGGCGCGACACTGACCGAACGCGAGGTCCGCTACCTCATGGCCAACGAATGGGCCGTCACGGCGGAAGACATCGTCTGGCGTCGCTCGAAACTCGGCCTGCGACTATCTGCCGACGAGATCGCGGCACTGAGCGACTGGATTGCAACCCATGCAGTGCCGCAAAGTCCCCTGCTGGAAGCGGGAGGACGCTCATGAGCGTGACACTCGACCACGTGACCCGGACCGTCGATGGCATCGAGCACATCCGCGACGTCTCGTTGACGCTCCAGAGCGGCACGCTCAACGTGCTGCTCGGGCCGACGCTGTCGGGCAAGACCTCGATCATGCGGCTGCTTGCCGGTCTCGACAAGGCGACCTCAGGCAAGGTGCTGGTTGGCGGCAAGGACGTCACCGGCGTCGACGTGCGCCAGCGTTCCGTCGCGATGGTCTATCAGCAGTTCATCAATTATCCCTCGTTCACGGTCTATGAGAACATCGCCTCGCCGCTCCGCGTGCAGGGCAAACCGCGCGAGGAGATCGAGGCGCGCGTGGCGGAGGCAGCAAAGCTGCTCCGGCTCGAGCCGTTCCTGAAGCGCACGCCGCTTCAGCTGTCCGGCGGCCAGCAGCAGCGAACCGCAATGGCACGCGCCCTGGTCAAGGGCGCCGATCTCGTGCTGCTCGACGAGCCGCTGGCCAATCTCGATTACAAGCTGCGCGAGGAGCTGCGCGCCGAGCTGCCGCGCATCTTCGAGGCCTCGGGCGCGATCTTCGTCTATGCCACGACCGAGCCGACCGAGGCGCTGCTGCTCGGCGGCAACACGGTCTGCATGTGGGAAGGCCAGGCGCTCCAGATCGGCGAGACGCCGAAGGTCTACCGCCAGCCGCAGACGCTGCGTGTCGCCCAGGTGTTCTCCGATCCGCCGCTCAACCTCGTCGGCATCGAGAAGAAGAACGGCTCCGTGCAATATGCGGGCGGCATCGCCGCACCGGCATCCGGTCTCTACTCCGCTCTCGCCGACGGCGCCTATCGCGTCGGCTTTCGCGCGCATCAGCTTGCGCTCGCCAATGGCGAGACCGACCGCCATGCCTTCCATGCCACTGTCACGGTGACCGAGATCACCGGTTCGGAGAGCTTTGTGCATTTGACCCGCGACGGATCGAACTGGGTGGCGGTGCTGCACGGCGTGCACGAGTTCGAGCCCGGCCAGACGCTCGACGCCGTGCTCGATCCCAACGACGTCTTCGTGTTCGATGCGGCCGACCGTCTGGTCGCCGCTCCTAGCTCGTGAGGGAGGTGCGCCATGGCTCGCATTGACCTCGTCGATCTCGCCCACTCCTACGGCGGCAATGATGCGCCGCAGGACAGCTTTGCGCTGAAGCCGGTCACGATGACATGGCGGCAGGGCGGCGCCTATGCACTGCTCGGCCCAAGCGGCTGCGGCAAGACCACGCTGCTGAACGTCATCTCCGGCATCATCACGCCGTCGCGGGGGAAAATCCTGTTCGACGGCCAGGACATCACACCGCTGTCAACCCAGAAGCGCAACATTGCCCAAGTGTTCCAGTTTCCGGTGATCTACGACACCATGACGGTGGGGCAGAATTTGGCGTTTCCGCTGAAGAACCGCGGCGTGCCGAAGGCCGAGATCGACAAGCGCGTCGCCGAGATCGGCCGCCTGCTCGATCTCGAACCCTATCTGAATCGCAAGGCCACGCGGCTGACGGCCGACGCCAAGCAGAAGATCTCGCTCGGCCGCGGCCTGGTCCGCTCCGACGTCGCCGCCGTGCTGTTCGACGAGCCGCTGACCGTGATCGACCCTGAATTGAAATGGCAGCTTCGCTCCAAGCTCAAGGCGCTGCATCGCGAGCTCGACCTCACGATGATCTACGTCACCCACGACCAGACCGAGGCGCTGACCTTCGCCGACACCGTCGTCGTCATGCATGACGGCCGCGTGGTGCAGAGCGGCACGCCGGCCGAGCTGTTCGACAAGCCCGCGCATACCTTCGTCGGCTATTTCATCGGCTCGCCCGGCATGAACATCATTCCGGCCGAGGTGAGGGGCCGCGAGGCGCACATCGACGGCCACGTCATCGCGCTTAACCGGGCTTACGACAAGCTTCCCGCGGGCGCGAAGATCGAGATTGGCGTGCGTCCGGAATTTGTGGAGGTCGTTGCGCCCGGACCGGGCCTGCTCACCGCAAAAATCGAGCGCATCGACGATCTCGGCCGCATCCGCTTTGCGCGGACGCGCCTCGGCGAGGCCAAGCTCGCGGCGCGTGCGCCGGCGGGCTTCACCAGCTCCGACGGCAATGCCGGGCTGAAACTCGATCCGTCGCATATCCACGTCTATGCCGACAGCCTTCTGGTGGAGGGAGCCGCCTGATGGACAAGACCGTCAATCAAAAAGCCTGGTTCCTGGTGCTACCGGTGTTCCTGGTCGTCGCCTTCTCGGCGGTGCTGCCGCTGATGACGGTGGTGAACTATTCGATGCAGGACACGTTCGGAAATAACCAGTTCTTCTGGAACGGCGTCGGCTGGTTCAAGGAGCTGCTGGATCCTTCGACCGATCTCGGCGGACGCTTCCTCGCCTCGCTCGGCCGCAATCTGTTCTTCTCGCTGGTGATCCTCGCCATCGAGGTGCCGCTCGGCATCGTCATCGCACTGTCGATGCCGCGCCAGGGCTGGACCGTCGCGGCCTGCCTCGTGATCCTCGCGCTGCCGCTGCTGATTCCGTGGAACGTGGTCGGCACGATCTGGCAGATTTTTGGCCGGCCCGACATCGGCCTGATGGGGTACGTCCTCAACCATATCGGCCTCGACTACAATTACGTCTCCAACGACATCGACGCCTGGGTCACCGTCATCGTGATGGACGTCTGGCACTGGACCAGCCTCGTCGCGCTGCTCTGCTACGCCGGCCTGAAGTCGATCCCGGAGGCCTATTACCAGGCCGCCCAGATCGACGGCGCCTCGCGCTGGGCCGTGTTCAAGGCGATCCAGCTGCCGAAGATGAACCGCGTGCTGCTGATCGCGGTGCTGCTGCGCTTCATGGACAGTTTCATGATCTACACCGAGCCGTTCGTCGTCACCGGCGGCGGGCCCGGCAACTCCACCACCTTCGTGTCGATCGAGCTGGTCAAGATCGCGCTCGGCCAGTTCGACCTCGGCAAGGCCGCCGCGCTCTCGCTGGTCTACAACCTCATCATCCTGATCGTCTGCTGGATCTTCTACACCGTCATGACCAATGCCGGCGCTGAGCGGAAGCCGCAGGAAGGAGCCGCGTGATGCATTCGATCCCCGGCCGTCGCCTCATCATGGGGCTATTTCTGATCTTCCTGCTGCTGCCGATCTACTGGCTCGTCAACATGAGCTTCAAGACCAACGCCGAGATCGTCTCGACGATGACGCTGTGGCCGCACGCTCCGACGCTGCAGCACTACAAGCGCATCTTCACCGACGAGAGCTGGTATTCCGGCTATATCAATTCGCTGGAATACGTCGTCCTCAACACCATCATCTCGATCTCGGTGGCGCTGCCGGCGGCCTATGCGTTCTCGCGCTACCGCTTCCTCGGCGACAAGCATCTGTTCTTCTGGCTGCTGTCGAACCGCATGGCGCCGGCCGCGGTCTATGCGCTGCCGTTCTTCAACCTCTATTCGGCGATCGGGCTGTTTGACACGCCCTGGGCCGTTGCACTCGCGCACTGCATCTTCAACGTTCCGCTCGCGGTCTGGATTCTCGAAGGCTTCGTCTCCGGCGTGCCCCGCGAGATCGACGAGACCGCCTTCCTCGACGGCTATTCGTTCCCGCGCTTCTTCATCAAGATCCTGGTGCCGCTGATCGCGAGCGGCATCGGCGTCGCCGCCTTCTTCTGCTTCATGTTCTCCTGGGTCGAGCTGCTGCTTGCGCGCACGCTGACCTCGGTCTCGGCCAAGCCCATCGCCGCGATCATGACGCGAACGGTGTCGGCGGCCGGCATGGACTGGGGACTGCTGGCAGCCGCCGGCGTCCTCACCATCATTCCGGGCGCGCTCGTGATCTGGTTCGTCCGCAATTACATCGCGAGCGGTTTCGCGCTCGGCCGCGTCTAGGGAGGCATCAATGGAATCCATCGCATGGATGGCCTGGACGCTGCCGACGGCGATCTTCTTCGCGGCGCTTGCTTGCACCCTCGCTGTCATGACGTACCTCGCCGCGGTCTATCCTGAGGCCGAGCGCGTCGGCGTGCTCAGTATTCCGACCACGCGCGGTGATCGCCTGTTCGTTTCGCTAATCGCGGCCGCGGTCATCCATCTCTTGTGGATTGCTTTCTTCGGCACGGACGCGATCGCGACGCTGCCGATCGGCGAGGAGGGCGTCGAGATCTCGCGCCTGTGGCTCGCAAGTGGAATTTCGCTGGTCACGGCTGTGCTCATTTTTCGCACGGTCTGAAGCTCGCGAAGGAACGGCCAGATCCGGGGGCAATCCGGGTCTGTATAAAAGTTTGTCGCTGCAACGGAGGAACAACATGCGACAGTTTAGGAGAAGGGAACGTCCATTGACCAAGAATAGCTTTCTGACCATGTCCAGCGTCGCCGCGCTCGTTGCGGTGTCGTTCGCCGTCTCGGTGCCGGTCCGCGCCGCCGACGACGCCGCGATCCAGAAGTGGATTGCGGAATTCCAGCCCTCGACCCTGTCGAAGGAAGACCAGAAGAAGGAGCTGGAGTGGTTCGCCAAGGCCGCCGAGCCCTTCAAGGGCATGGAGATCAACGTCGTCTCCGAGACCATCACGACCCACGAATACGAATCGCAGACGCTGGCCAAGGCGTTCTCCGAGCTCACCGGCATCAAGCTCAAGCACGACATCATCCAGGAAGGTGACGTCGTCGAGAAGCTGCAGACCCAGATGCAGTCCGGCAAGAACGTCTATGACGGCTGGATCAACGATTCCGACCTCATCGGCACGCACTTCCGCTACGGCCAGACCATCGCGCTGTCGGACTACATGACCGGCGAGGGCAAGGACGTCACCGATCCCATGCTCGACGTCAACGACTTCATCGGCAAGTCGTTCGGCACCGCGCCGGACGGCAAGCTCTATCAGCTGCCCGACCAGCAGTTCGCCAACCTCTATTGGTTCCGCTACGACTGGTTCACCAACCCCGACTACAAGGCCAAGTTCAAGGCCAAGTATGGCTACGAGCTCGGCGTTCCCGTGAACTGGTCCGCCTATGAGGACATCGCCGAGTTCTTCACGAACGACATCAAGGAGATCAACGGCGTCAAGGTCTACGGCCATATGGACTATGGCAAGAAGGACCCCTCGCTCGGCTGGCGTTTCACCGACGCCTGGCTGTCGATGGCCGGCAACGGCGACAAGGGCATTCCGAACGGTCTGCCGGTCGACGAATGGGGCATCCGCATGGAAGGCTGCCGTCCGGTCGGCTCCAGCGTGGAGCGTGGTGGCGACACCAACGGTCCCGCCGCGGTCTACTCGATCACCAAGTATCTCGAGTGGATGAAGAAGTATGCCCCGCCGCAGGCCCAGGGCATGACCTTCTCCGAGTCGGGTCCGGTGCCGGCCCAGGGCAACATCGCCCAGCAGATGTTCTGGTACACCGCCTTCACCGCCGACATGGTGAAGCCGGGCATCGCCGTGATGAACGCGGACGGTACGCCGAAATGGCGTATGGCTCCGTCGCCGCACGGCGCGTACTGGAAGGAAGGCATGAAGCTCGGCTATCAGGACGCCGGCTCCGTGACGCTGCTGAAGTCGACCCCGGCAGATCGCCGCAAGGCAGCCTGGCTCTACCTCCAGTTCATCGTCTCCAAGACGGTGTCGCTGAAGAAGAGCCATGTCGGTCTCACCTTCATCCGTGAATCCGACATCTGGGACAAGTCGTTCACCGAGCGTGCGCCGAAGCTCGGCGGCCTGATCGAGTTCTACCGCTCGCCCGCGCGCGTGCAGTGGACCCCGACCGGCAACAACGTGCCCGACTATCCGAAGCTGGCGCAGCTGTGGTGGCAGAACATCGGCGATGCGTCGTCCGGTGCGAAGACGCCGCAAGCCGCGATGGACTCGCTCGCCGCGGCCCAGGACTCCGTGATGGAGCGTCTGGAGAAGTCCGGCGTGCAGAAGGAGTGCGGTCCGAAGCTGCACAAGAAGGAGTCGGCCGAGTACTGGTACGCCAAAGCCCAGAAGGACGGCACCATCGCCCCGCAGCGCAAGCTCGCCAACGAGAAGCCGAAGGGCGAGACGGTCGACTACGACACGCTGATCAAGTCGTGGCCGGCCACCCCGCCCAAGCGCGCCTCGTTGCAGTAAGCAACGTCTCATAACGACGAAAGGCCGGGAGCAATCCCGGCCTTTTTCTTTTGTGCGCTCGCAATGACGCATTTGCGGCAGGTGCTCTCCACATTCTCGGTGTCATCGTCCGCGAAGGCGGACGATCCAGTACGCCGTGGCTCCTCGATCGAATCGTGCTGCCGGTGGCGACTGGATTCCCCGCCTTCGCGGGAATGACAGCAGTGGTGCGGGGCGCGTCCCGCGGCGCAGCCGAACGCCCCCGCTTGACTCGCTGTCACATCGAATTCATGATCAGCATAATGCGATTGAAGTAATCGTATTTCGATTACGTTCGCGAAAGCCGTTTGGGCCAGCGTCGGCCCGTCCCGGAGGCTGTGATGGCATTGATCGAGGCGTTCAGGCAGTTGCTGGGCGACACGGCCGTGCTGACTCGCGAGGAGGATCTCGCGGGCCTCACCGAGGACTGGCGCGGCCGCTATCGCGCGCCGGCGCTCTGCGCCGTGCTGCCGTCGACCACGGAGCAGGTTGCGGCCATCGTCCGTCTCTGCGTCGCGCATGAAACGCCGATCCTGCCGCAGGGCGGTAACACCAGCCTCTGCGGCGGTGCGACGCCGTCCGGGCAGGGCAAGCCGCCTGTCATCGTCGCGCTGACGCGCATGCGCAAGGTCCGCTCGCTCGACCCCGTCAACAACACCATGGTGGTCGATGCCGGCTGCGTGCTGGCGACCATCCAGGAGTTCGCCGCGGCCGCCGGCCGGCTCTATCCGGTCAGCCTCGGCGCCGAAGGCTCGTGCCAGATCGGCGGCAACATCGGCACCAATGCCGGCGGTACCGGCGTGCTGCGCTACGGCAACACGCGCGACAATGTGCTGGGGCTCGAGGTGGTGCTGCCGGACGGCTCGGTCTGGGACGGTCTCTACGCGCTGCGCAAGAACAACACCGGCTACGACCTCAAGCATCTCTTCATCGGCTCGGAAGGGACGCTCGGCATCATCACCGGCGCGGTGCTGAAGCTGCATCCGCTGCCGACGGCGGAGGCCGTCGCCTGGCTTGCTGTCGACAGTCCGCAGAAGGCGCTGGGCGTGCTTGGCCTGTTCCAGGCCGCCTGCAGTTCACGGCTCTCCGCCTTCGAGCTGATGAATGCGAAGCAGATCCAGCTGGTGCTGGAGCAGGTGCCGGGCCGGCGCTGTCCGGTCGCCGAGATCGACACCTGGCACGTCCTCGTCGAACTCTCCGACACCGGCGACGCTGCGGCACTGGCGGCGACGATGCAGACGGTGCTCGAGCAGGCGCTCGAGGCGGGGCTCGTCAGCGACGGCGTCGTCGCTGCGAGCGAGGCGCAGCGCAAGGCGATGTGGCTGGTGCGGCACAGCGTCTCGGAAGCCAACAAGAAGGCCGGTGTCGGCCTGACCTCGGACACCGCCGTCCCGGTCTCGACTGTGCCTGACTTCATCGACCAGGCGATGGCCGCGGTGCGCGCGATCGTGCCGGATCTGTCGTTCATCATCGTCGGCCACATGGGCGACGGCAACATCCATCTCATTCCCTTCTTCAGCTTTGCCGAATGGGACGCGCTGCCGGAGCGTGATGCCGTCGGGCAGAAAATTCGCCGCGCCATGAACGACGTCGCAAGCGCCTTGCGCGGCACCTTCAGCGCCGAGCACGGCGTCGGCCGCACGCTGACGGGTGAGATGGCCCGCTACAAGCCGCCGGTCGAGCTCGCTTTGATGCGGGCGGTGAAGCAGGCGTTCGACCCGTCGGATCTGTTCAATCCCGGCCGCGTTCTGCCGCCGTCATCCGCGGCGGATGCCGCCGCTTCGCCGACCACCGCAACATCGCAAAGAGGGGCCTGACATGACCAACGCACCGAAGATCATCACCTCCCGCCGCCGCCTGCTGCTTGGCGCAGGAGCCGGCGCCGTCGCACTCGCCGCTCCCTCCGTCTGGTCGCCGTCCCGCGCCGCCGGAAAACGCATCGTGGTGCGCGACGATGGCGGCATCTACACCAAGGCCTATGGCGCGGTGTTCTACCGTCCGTTCACCGAAGCGACGGGGATCGAGGTGGTCGGGGTGCAGGCCAATGCCGAGCCGGTCGCGCAGATCAAGACCATGGTCGATACCAAGAACTATACCTGGGACATGGCCAAGATCAGCTGGCCCGCGATCCTGCTGCTGACCAACGGCAGCAAGCAATATCTCGAAAAGCACGGCCTCGAATCCGAGCCCGTGATCAAGTCGATCCCCGCCGAATTCATGTCGCCCTACGGTGTCGGCACCAACGTCTATACCACCGTGCTGGCCTATCGCACCGACGCCTTCAAGGGCCGCAAGGCGCCGCAGTCCTGGGCCGATTTCTGGAACGTGGCGGAGTTTCCGGGACGCCGCGCCGTGCGCAAGCATCCGTTCGACACGATCGAGGAGGCGCTGATGGGCGCGGGCGTGCCGACCGCGCAGGTCTATCCCTGCGATCTGAACAAGGCGTTTGCCTCGCTCGACAAGATCAAGTCCTCGGTCGCGGTGTGGTGGACCAGCGGCGCGCAGGTCGAGCAGATGCTGATCTCGGGTGAGATCGACCTGCTGCCGACCTGGGTGTCGCGTCCGCAGTCTGCGCAGGCGGCTGGCGCACCGGTGGAGATCGTCTGGAATCAGGGCGTCTGGGGCGGCGACAACTGGTCGATCCTGGCCGGCACGCCGAATGCGGACGCTTGCCGCGAGTTCATCAAGTTCGCGTCCGATCCGAAGCGGCAGGCGGCGCTGGTCGAATACTTCCCGGCCGGGCTCACGCAGCCGGAGGCCTTCAACTACGTCAAGCCGGAGGTCGCCAAGAACTGCCCGACCTATCCTGACAACATCAAGGCCGGGCTGAAGATCGATGCGAAGTTCTGGTACGACAACCAGGCCGCCGTGATCGAGCGCTTCAACAGCTGGATCCTGGCTTGATCGGGTCAGGCGGATCGGAGCGGCCCATGGTCTCGTCGAGCCTGCGTATTCGAGAGCTGTGCAAGCGCTACGGTGATTTCGTCGCGCTCGCGCCGACCAGCCTCGACGTCGCCAAGGGGGAATTCCTCACCCTGCTTGGCCCGTCGGGCTCGGGCAAGACCACGCTGCTCAGCCTGATCGCGGGTCTCGCCCATCCCGACGAGGGGCGGATCCTGATCGACGATTGCGACGTCACACATAGCCCCGCTTATGACCGCGACATCGGCGTGGTGTTCCAGAACTACGCGTTGTTTCCCCACATGACGATCGAGGACAACATCGCATTTCCCCTCCGGATGCGGAAAGTGTCCGACGCGGACGCGCGCCGGCGCACCGCCGCGGCGCTGGAGACGGTGCGCCTGCCGCATGTCGCAAAGCGCTACCCGCACGAATTGTCCGGCGGCCAGCAGCAGCGCATCGCGCTGGCGCGCTGCATCGTCTACCGCCCCGCGATCATCCTGATGGACGAGCCGCTGGGGGCGCTCGACAAGAAGCTGCGCGACCAGATGCAGCTCGAGATCAAGCGCATCCATCGCGAGCTCGGCACCACGATCGTCTATGTCACCCACGACCAGGAAGAGGCGATGACGATGTCGGATCGCATCTGCCTGATGAATGCGGGCGCGATCGAGCAGCTCGGCACGCCCCGGGATCTCTACTTCCGGCCGCGCTCGGTGTTCGTCGCCGACTTCCTCGGCGAGTCCAATCTGCTCAGCGCCACCGTTCGCGGTGTCGATGGCGAGGGGCTCGACATCGTCCTCGCCGAGCAGCTTGCAGCGTCGCGCGCGGTCGGCAATGGCTCCCGTTTCGCCGCCGGCGAGCCGATCAAGGTGATGGTGCGGCCGCAGAACCTCATGGTAGGTGAGGGCGGCCAGCTGTCCGGCCGGCTCACCGACGTGATGATCAGCGGCAGCCTGACACGGCTCTACATCGCGCCGGAGACGGCGGGCCTGCCGCAGCTCGTTGCCGCGCATCCGACCCGCAGCGGCAGCGCGCCTTACGAGATCGGTCAGCGTCTGTCGCTCGGATGGCATGCGGCGGATGCCGTCGCCATCCACGACGGCAAGGGGATCTGAGCTTGGCCGGCATGCGCGCGATATCGCGGAGGCTGGCCTGGACGCGGGCTGCAATGGGCGCGCCGCTGGTGCTGCTGCTCGTGCTGTTCCTGGTCTATCCCGTCGGCCAGCTGCTGCTGCTCAGCATCTACGGCGACAATGGCTTCACGCTTGCGCAATATCGTCAGCTCTTCGCCTCGTCGGTCTATCTCGACGTTCTCCTGATCACGCTGAAGATCTCGCTGGTGACCACGCTGGTCTGCGTCGTCACGGGTTATCCGATCGCCTATCTGATCTCGGTCGTCGGCAAGGAGCGCAAGGCGACGCTGCTGTTCTGGGTGCTGCTGTCGTTTTGGACCAGTTTCCTGGTCCGGGCCTTCGCCTGGATCGTGCTGCTCGGCCGCAACGGCGTCATCAACAAGACGCTGATTTCGCTCGGCATCATCTCGAGTCCCGCAAACCTGCTCTACAATTTCGGCAGCGTTCTCGTCGGCATGGTGAATGCGCTGCTGCCGCTCGCCGTGCTGACCATGCTCTCGGTGATGGAGAACATCGACCGCACCCTGCCGCGCGCCGCCGCCACGCTCGGGGCGCGGCCGGGCATGGCGTTCTGGAAGATCTATTTTCCGCTGTCGCTGCCGGGCGTCGCTGCTGCCGGGATCATGGTGTTCGTCACCGCGATCGGCTTCTTCATCGTGCCGGCGCTGCTCGGCGGGCGCCGCGAGACCATGATCACGCAGCTGATCATCGACCAGGTCCAGCAGACCATGAACTGGGGCTTTGCCGGTGCGATCTCGGTGCTGCTTCTGGTCGTGGTCCTCATCGTCTTTGCCGCCTATGACCGGCTGCTCGGCCTGTCGAGCATGACCGGCGCATCCGCGCCGCGCAATGCGAAGCCATCGCGTCTGTCGGGCCCGGTCGCGAGGGCGGGCGATGCGCTGCTCACGTTGCTCGGCGCCATCTCCGACCGCATCATCCTGCTGCTGCCGTCACGCCGCCGCGACCGCAATCCCGATCAGGCCGGCCTCGGCTTGCAGGCCTTCGTCTGGACCATGCTGCTCGTCATCAGCGCGCCGACGATCCTGATGATCCCGCTGTCGTTCGGCACCGGCGGCCTCAACTGGCCGCCGCAGGGCTTCACCCTGCATTGGTACGAGACGGTGCTGAATTCGCCGGTCTGGACCCAGGCCATGCTGCGCTCGCTGCTGGTCGGCATCGGCACCGGGCTGCTCGCCATGCTGATCGGCACGCCGGCCGCGTTCCTGCTGGTGCGCAGCGAGATCCGCGGCAAGGCGGCGTGGCTCGCCTTCATCCTGTCGCCGATCGTGGTGCCGCGCATGATCATCGCGGTCGGCCTGTTCTACGTCTTCGCGCAAATGGGTCTGGTTGGCAGTGCCCTCGGCCTCGTGCTCGGCCACACCGTCGTCGCCGTGCCCTATGTGGTGATGACCATGATGGCGGTGCTGCGCAATTACGACACGCGGCTCGACCACGCCGCACAGAGCCTCGGGGCGCGCCCGTTCGCGACGCTGCGCTTCGTGACCTTCCCGATCCTCGCCGCCGGCATGATGTCGTCGTTCCTGTTCGCCTTCGCGACCTCGTTCGACGAGCTGACCATCGCGCTGTTCGCGACCGGCGGCCTCAACGCGACGCTGCCAAAGCAGTTCTGGGACGAGGTGACACTTCAGGTCTCGCCCACCATCGCCGCCGTCTCGACCTGCCTGTTCGTTTTCATGGGGCTCCTGATCTTCGTCGCCGAACGCCTGCGCCGGCGTGCCGCCGCAAGATAGAAGCTCCGCATTCCAACCAGAGGTTCTCAATCATGCTCACTGCCAATCGTCTCCGCGGCCTGTTCCCGGCCATTCCGACCCCGGTCAAGGCGGACGACAGCATCGATGCCGGCGCGGTCGCGGCCATGTTCACCTGGCTCAACAAACAGGGCATCGACGGCGTGGTGCCGCTCGGCGGCACCGGCGAATACGGGGCGTTGGCGCGCGCAGAGCGCATCAAGATGGCCGGCCTGTCGGTGAAGGCGATGGCGGGCAAGGGCCCGGTCATTGCCGGCGTGCTCGACACCGGTTTCCACGATGCCCTCCAGGCCGGCCGTGAATTCGCAGCCGAAGGCGTGGACGGTCTGCTGGTTCTTACGCCATATTATACCAACCCGACTCAGATCGGCATTCGCGACTATTTCCTGCGCTATGCCGACGCTTCGCCTGTGCCCGTCCTGATCTACGAGATTCCCTATCGCACCCGGATCGCGATCGAGCCCAAAATCCTGCATGAGCTCTCCAGGCATCCCAACATCATCGGCATGAAGGCCTGCAATCTCGACATGTACCATTTCCTCCAGGTCGTGGCCGGTGTCGACGAGAGCTTTGCGGTGCTGAGCGGCGAGGACAGCCTGTTTCCGCTACATCTTGCAGCCGGCGCGACGGGCGGCATCGTCGTCACCGCCTGCCTGCTGCCGCGTGCCTGGCGGAATATATACGAGACGGCGATTGCTGGTCGGACCGCCGAGGCACTGAGCCTGCACCGCCGCCTGATCCCGTTCATGAACATGGCGTTTGCCGAGACAAATCCGGGGCCGATGAAGGCGGTGATGGATCTCGTCGGTGTCGATGCGCCGCGGATGCTGGCGCCGCTGGTCCAGCCGGCGCCGGCGCTGGTCTCGGCGTTCCGCGCCGAGCTCAAGAAGCAATTGGCGCTCACTGAAAACGTTGGGTGACGAGAGGACGGCGACATGGCGCGCAGCGGCCAGGGCGGATCAAGGAAGGCTGTCAAGGCCAAAAGCCTGGACAAAGCGGGCCCGGATAAGGCGCGTGCAGGAAAGCACGTCGAGAAAAGCGCCGAGCCGGCGCGCTCGTCGCTGTTCGTCGGCTCGACCGAGAAGGCCTTTCAGGTCCTGCACGCCTTCGATGGGCCGCGACGCTTCATGACGCTGGCCGATATCGCGCGCGCGGCCGGTCTCGACCGCAGCGCCACCCAGCGCCTGGTCTATACGCTGGAGACGCTCGGCTATCTCAGGCGGATCGAGGGCACGCGCAACTATGGCCTCACGTCGAAGGTGCTCCAGTTCTCGCACAGCTATCTCAAGGCCAACGAACTGATCGACAAGGCCTCGCCCTATCTGCTCGACATGAGCCGTAACCTCGGCGAGACCTGCAATTTGCACGAGCTCGACGGCCACGAGGTCGTGTTCGTGGCACGCTTTCCCGGCCGGCACCTCATCCACATCGATTTCGTGATCGGAAGCCGGCTGCCGGCCTACTTCACGGCGTCCGGCATCGCCATCCTGTCGGCTCTTCCCGAGGAGACGCGGCACGATCTGTTGAAGCGTACGCAGCTGGAGCCCCTCACGCCCTATACGATCACGGATCCGGACCAGCTTCTGGAGCAGGTGCGCGTCGCCGCCACGCGCGGCTATTCGATCCAGGTCAACCAAAGCGTCATGGGCGACATTTCCGTCGCGGCGCCGATCATCGACGAGCACGGCCGCGCGGTCGCCGCGGTCAACATCTCCGTGCCGACCACGCGCTGGACCAGGGAGCGCGCCGAGGCGGAGCTCGTGCAGCATGTCCACGTCGCCGCGACCTCGATCTCGAAGTCGAAATTCAACCGCTACGCCGCCTGATGCGGATGCTGCTGAATGCCGACGACTACCGCAGCCGTGCGCGAAAATTCCTGCCGCGCGGCCTGTTCGACTACATCGATCGCGGCACCGAGGATGAGGTCGCGCTGAGGCGCCTGCGCGCCTCGCTCGATGAGATCACGCTGATGCCGTCGGTGCTGACCGGGCACGACAGGCGATCGTTCGACACCGCGCTGCTGGGACAGCGCCTCGCGGTGCCCCTCGTCGTCGCGCCGACCGCGCTCGCCGGTCTGGTCGCGCATGACGGCGAGACCAAGCTGGCGCGCGCGGCCTCGCGCGTCGGCATTCCCGTCTGCATCTCGACGCAATCGGTGACGACGGTCGAAACCATCCGGCGCGGCGCGCCCGATGCGACGCTGTGGTTTCAGCTCTATGTCTGGCGCGATCGGGCGCTGACGGCAGGACTTCTGGAGCGCGCCCGCGCCTGCGGCTGCGAGACCCTCGTCGTCACGGCCGATACGCCGGTCTCGCCCAACCGCGAGTACAACAGGCGCAACGGCTTCGGCATTCCGTTCGTCCCCAGCCTGCGCAGCACGATCGACGTCGCGCGGCATCCGCGCTGGCTCGTCGGCGTTCTGGCGCGCTATCTCCTGAGCGAGGGCATGCCGACCTATGGGCACTATCCGGACGAGTTCCGCGCGGCGATCACCCGGCCGAACATCGCCGAGGCCGTGCGGCTCGACCATCGCCTGAACTGGGACGACGTGCGCTGGCTGCGCCAGCTCTGGCCGGGCAAGCTGATCATCAAAGGCGTCTTGGCCGTCAAGGATGCGGAGACCGCGGCCGAGCTCGGCTGCGACGCCATCGTTGTGTCAGCCCATGGCGGCCGCAATCTCGACTGCCTGCCTGCGCCCGCGGAGTGCCT
This sequence comes from Bradyrhizobium sp. YR681, assembly GCF_000282615.1. Taxonomy (GTDB): domain Bacteria; phylum Pseudomonadota; class Alphaproteobacteria; order Rhizobiales; family Xanthobacteraceae; genus Bradyrhizobium. The sequence goes on from NZ_AKIY01000209.1 coordinate 41,817, forward strand.
TCCGGCCATCGTCGAGGCCGTCGGGGGACGCCTGACGGTTCTGGCGGACAGCGGCGTGAGGCGCGGCACCGATGTCCTGAAATATCTCGCACTCGGCGCCGGAGCCGTCCTGCTCGGCCGCCTGCCGCTCTGGGGCCTCGCCGCGGGCGGCGAAGCCGGTGCAGAGGCGGTCCTGCGCATGATCGTCGCCGAGATGGACGCCGCGATGGCTTTTTTGGGCGCGGAGTGCGTGTCGGGGTTGCAAGCGCCGCTTCGATAAGACAAAGGCCGGGAGCGATCCCGGCCTTTTCTCAATTGCCCTGCCGCGAGCGGGGAGGCGCTTACTTCGCCGCCGCCAGAGCCGGGTAATCCGTATACCCCTTCGCGCCGCCGCCGTAGAACGTGTTCTTGTCCCAGTCGTTGAGCGCCGCACCCTGCTTCAGACGCTCGACGAGATCGGGGTTGGAGATGAACGGCTTGCCGAACGCGATGAGATCGGCGGCTTTCGCGTCCAGCACCTTGGTGGCGAGATCGAAATCGTAGCCGTTATTGGCGACGTAGGCGCCGGCAAAGCGCTTGCGCAGGGACGCATAGTCGAACGGCGCGATGTCGCGCGGGCCGCCGGTGGCGCCCTCGACGACGTGGAGATAGACAAGCTTCAGCGCGCTGAGGCCGTCGACGATATGGTCGTACAGGGCTTGCGGGTTGGAATCCGAGATGTCGTTGGCCGGGGTCACCGGCGAGATGCGGATGCCGGTGCGCTCAGCGCCGGCCTCGGCCACGACGGCCCTGGAGACTTCCAGCATCAGCTTGGCGCGGTTCTCGATCGAGCCGCCGTAGGCGTCGGTACGCTTGTTGGCGCCGTCCTTCGCAAATTGCTCAAGCAAATAGCCGTTGGCGCCATGAATCTCGACGCCGTCGAAGCCGGCTTCGAGCGCGTTCTTGGTGGCGCGCTTGAAGTCGTCGATGATGCCTGGAATTTCGGAGAGTTCGAGCGCACGCGGCTCGGAGACGTCGGCGAAGGTGCCGTTGACGAAAGTCTTGCCCTTGGCACGGATTGCGCTCGGCGCCACAGGGGCTGCGCCATTGGCCTGGAGGTCGACATGCGAGATGCGGCCGACATGCCAGAGCTGGATGAAGATCTTGCCGCCGCGCGCATGCACTTGGTCGGTGACCTTGCGCCAGCCGGCGACCTGGTCCTTTGAATAGATGCCGGGGGTGTCCTGGTAGCCCTGGCCCTGCTGCGAGACCTGGCTCGCTTCGGTGATGAGAAGGCCTGCGGAGGCGCGCTGGGCGTAATAATCGGCGGCGAGCGCGCCGGGTACGAATGTGCCGGGAACGGCCCGGTTGCGCGTCAGCGGCGCCATCACGAAACGGTTGGCCAGCGTGATCGGGCCGAGCTTGTAGGTCTCAAACAATTTGGTCGGGCGGCTCATGGGGATGCTTCCAGGCGGTGAGAGGTTCGGAACACTTGTGCATCGCGGCAATCAGCGCAAGAGACGAGCCATACGGAAAGTGCAGGCGAGCTGCGCGGCAAGGCCCGCGCAGCATAATTCATGTGCAATTTGAGCCGCGGCAGCGGAATTCCACTACGCGGCCGTGCGATTTGGCAAAATCAGCTCGCGCCGAGGAAATCGCGCTTGCCGATCTCGACGCCGGCATGGCGCAGAAGGCCGTGGGCGGTCGCGGCGTGGAAATAGAAGTTCGGCAGCGAGAACGCGCTGAGGAATTGCTGCCCCTTCATGGTGATGGATTTGTCCGGGCCGGCCGGGAAGGTGACGTCCTTGCTGTCGGCGCCCTCGAACTGCTCGGTCTTGAACGACTTCACGTAGTCGATGGTCCTGGCCAGCCGCTGCTTCAGCTCCTCGAACGTCTTTTCCGTGTCGGGCGTCGAGGGCACCTCGCTATGCGTCAGCCGCGCGCAGCCCTTGGCGGCGAAATCGCTGACGAGCTGGATCTGCTTCGAGAGCGGCAGCATGTCCGGAAACAGGCGGGAGCCGAGCAGGACGCTGGGGTCGACCTTCTTGGCCGCGCAATGCGCCTCGGCTTTGGTGAGCAGGCCGGTGAGGCTGTTGAGCATTTGCAGGTACGCGGGGACGACGGCGTCGTAGAAGGACATGTGATGCTCGCTTCAATGATGGGAAATCTCAGGAGAAAACCTGAGCCACTCACATGGGAACCTCATGGAAAAATACAATCGCGAAAGCGGCTTGTGCGGTGCGAAAATTCTACCGGATCGTCCCCGCCGGCTGCGCCTGCGCCGTGCCGCCACGCATGCGCGCCAGCAGCTCCGCCGTCGGCCAGGAATCCGCCGGCAGGCCGTATTTGATCTGCATCGCCTTCACCGCCGCACGGCTCTGCTGGCCCAGCACGCCGTCGACCTTGCCGACATTGAAGCCGGCCTGGACCAGAAGCTGCTGCAACTGCTTGAGCTCGTTGAACGGCAGCTGCGCGACCGGCTGGGCCGGCTTGCGCATCGGGGCCGCGCCCGCGATGCGGGTGGCGAGATAGCCCGCGGTGGTCGAGTAGATCAGCGAGTTATTCCACTCGGTGTAGGCCGCGAAATTCGGGTACGCCATGAAGGCCGGCCCCAGGCGTCCCATCGGCAGCAGCACGGATGAGGCGAGATTGTCGTTCGGCAGCGGACGGCCGTCCGGATAGGTCACGCCCAGCTGCGCCCATTTCGAGCGCGGCAGCTGCACGGTGAGGTCGGTCTGATCCCACGGCAGGTTCTGCGGCACCTTGATCTCCTCCAGCCACGGCTCGCCGCGCCGCCACTTCAATCCGTTGGCGATGTAGTTCGCTGTCGAGCCGATCACGTCGTCCTCGCTGCGCAGCAGATCGCGCCGTCCGTCGCCGTCATAGTCGACGGCATAGTTGACGTAATGCACCGGCAAGAACTGTGTCTGGCCGAGCTCGCCGGCCCAGGAGCCGATCATCTCGTCCGGGGTGAGATCGCCGCGGTCGATGATCTTCAGCGCGGCGATGGTCTCGCCCACGAACATCTCCGAGCGCCGGCAGTCATAGGCCAGCGACACCAGCGATTTCAGCGTCGGCAGGTTGCCCATGTTGACGCCGAAATCGCTCTCCAGCCCCCAGAACGCGGCGATCACCGCCGGCGGCACGCCATACTCCTTTTCCGCGCGCGCGAACGCAGCGGCATGTTGCTTGATGTGCTGCTGGCCATTCTGCATGCGATAGGGCGCGGCCATGCGCCCGGCGAATTCGGTGAAGAGCTGTCCGAACACGCGCTGGCCGCGGTCGCGGTTGACGATGCCCTGGTCGTAGACGAGGTAGGGCGAGGCCTCCGCGATCGTCCGCTGCGAGACGCCTGCGGCCACCGCCTGGCTCTTCACGTCGGCCAGGAAGCGATCGAAGCTCGCGCCGTTGTGGCACGATGCCGCGCGCGGCGAGGGCGCAATGGCCTTGGGCGCGGCAGGCCTCGCCGGCGGTGGCGCGAATTGGGCGGAGGCGGGAAGGACGAGCGTGAGCAGGGCGGCGGCCGCGATCGCAAATCGGGTCTTGAGCATGAGTTTTCCGGAGGGAGAGACGCTTGGATTCTTGACGAAGTTTAATGGAATGATCTGGCTCAAGCCAGTGCCGCGGCTCCGCGACGCACCCGGAAACCTTGCGGCCGGGCCGGGGTCATTCCTACCTGATGCTTGCCGGCCAGAGGTTTTGCCCGCGGCCGCCCCGGGAGACGGCCATGAACTATCTTCGGACCGCAATGCTGCTTGCAGCCCTCACCGCCCTGTTCATGGGTGTGGGCTATCTGATCGGCGGTGCCTCAGGCGCCTTGATCGCGCTCGTCATTGCCGCGGCGACCAATCTCTTCGCCTATTGGAACTCCGATCGCGCGGTACTCTCGATGTACGGCGCCCACGAGGTCGACCGCGCCAGCGCGCCGGAGCTGGTCGGGCTCGTCGCCGAGCTTGCCGGCCGTGCGGGCTTGCCGATGCCGCGCGTGTTCGTGATGGACGAGGCGCAGCCCAATGCGTTCGCGACCGGTCGCAATCCCGAGAATGCCGCGGTCGCCGTGACCACGGGCCTGATGCATCAGCTCAGCCGCGAGGAGCTCGCGGGCGTGATCGCGCACGAGCTGGCCCATATCAAGCATCACGACACGCTGTTGATGACCATCACCGCGACCATCGCCGGCGCCATCTCGATGCTGGCGCAGTTCGGCATGTTCTTCGGCGGCAATCGCGGCAATAACGGCCCGGGCATCGTCGGCTCGATCCTGATGATGATCCTCGCCCCGCTCGGCGCCATGCTGGTGCAGATGGCGATCAGCCGCACCCGCGAATATGCCGCGGACAATCTCGGCGCGCGCATCGTCGGGCAGCCGATGTGGCTGGCCTCCGCGCTGGTGAAGATCGAGGGCGCCGCGCATCAGGTCCCGAATTTCGAGGCCGAGCGCAATCCCGCCACCGCGCACATGTTCATCATCAATCCGCTGTCGGGCCACGGCGTGGACAATCTGTTCACCACCCATCCCTCGACGCAGAACCGTATCGCCGCGCTCCAGCAGCTCGCGGCCGAGCTCGGGGCCCAGGCGGCGCCGTCGGTCGGGGCCAATGAGAATTATCCGCCGCAGGGCCCGTGGGGTCGCTCGTCCTCGCGTGGGCCTCGGCGTGGACCTTGGGGCTGATCAGGATCTGCGGGATTTGTGGCGGGCTTTGTGACCTGGAGCACACAGGAAGGTCCCGGTCGGTGCTAACACCTCGGCGTGACCGTTTCTTCGAAAGGGGATGCGTGGCCGGCCCGGTGCCGGTCACTGCCGAAGATGAAAAGAGCTGCCGTACCGTTGCTGATCGTCCTGGGCGTGCTCATTGGCTTGTCCACGCATACGGTCGTGAATTGCGGCGACGAGGACGAGCCCGACGTCTGTTCGGCCGTGATCGGTTTCTCGCCGCTGCGCGGATCGCTGATCGCCTTTGCCTATGAAGGGCGGGGGCGGATCGCGCTGCGCCATGGCGACTTCAGGCGGGCGATCGCCGATTTCGACGAGGCCATCAACCTCAACCCCAACCGCGCCTCGCTGTATCGCGACCGCGCGCTTGCGCGCTGGCAGAGCGGCGACCTCGCGCTTGCCATCGAGGATTACGACGAGGCGATCGCGCATGATCCAAAACTTTCCGCGCCCTATCACCAGCGCGGTCTGGCGCTCGCCGCCGCCGGCGATCTCGATCGCGCGATCCTGAGCTACAACACGGCGGTCCGCCTCGATCCCTCGAATGCGCAGGCCCGCCTCGACCGGGGCCTTGCCTTCCTCGCCCGCGGCCAGGCCGACGATGCGCGCGCCGATTTCGAGGCCGCGCTGGCGCTGCCGGCGGGCAAGGATACCCGTACGCGCGATGCGGCACGCGCCAAGCTGGCCGAACTCGCCAGCGTCGAGCCGACCCGGCTCGCGGCGCCGCGGCGGTAGCGATATCCAGAGCTGCGAAGCGGCTCCGCGAGGAATCATCTCGCGATTTGAATGCGTGGATAGAACCCCTCATCCGGCGCTTCGCGCCACCTTCTCCCGCAAGGGGCGAAGGAAGAGGAGATCGGGCCTACTTCGCTTTCTTGGCTTTTGCCGTCTTCGCCTTGGCCGCCTTCTTGACCGGCTTCGCCTTCGCCGGCTTCTCAGCTTTCACCTCGACCGGCGTGCTGGCGGCGATGCGCATCGATCTTGCGTAGCTGTCGGCGACGTTGTCGGCGGACATCTGGAGGCGCCTGGCGGCTGCGGTGGCCTGCTCCATGGTGGCCTTGGCCATCAGCTTGAAGCGGGCGCTGGTCTCCTTGCCCTTGGCCTTGGCCGCAAGGCCGTTGAAGCGATCCCGCCGCTCCTTGGCGCGGGTTATCAGGCCCGTATGCAGCTGTCTGGCCAGTTGCCGGATCACGACATCCAGGTCGGCGTCCGCCATGTTGTTCTATCCTCTTGAAAACAGGTATCGATGCGGGCGGGACTATGCAGATCGGGCCCCGGCTTGGCAATTCCCCGGGGGGCGGTGATCAACACCTCCTGTATCCAAAACGAAAAGGCCGCGCTGTTCGCGCGGCCCCGCTGTCGCCGGTGCCCGGCTCAGTACTGGCCGCCGGGGCGTCCCGGGAAATATTGCCGGTTGCAGAACCTGCGGCCCTGATCGTACGCAGCCCCATCGCCGTGGGCGCGGATGCTGAAATACTGGAGGCAGCGCATGTAGTTCTGGTTGCTGAGAAAGTCGAGATTGCCGGCGGAGGCCGGCGAGACGCTCGCAGAGCCGGCGAGCAGCGTGGTGGCGAGAAGGGCGGCGGAGGCGAAGAGCGCGAGCTTTGTCATGGTTGTTGACTTTCGATTTGCGGCTGCCCGATGCAGTCCCCATGACGCTGACGATGCCTGATCCTTCATGATGCAGCTGTGCTCGACGTCACAGAGCGTCAGCGAGGTCTTGCAGTTGCGGAGGCGGACGCTCGCTATCCCCTCAACGCATCAGGGCCGCGATGCTGCCGCCGCCTTTGGTCCTGTCTGGCGCAGAGGCGCTCTGCCTGTCTATTTAAGCGAGGCGACCGGACCGCTGGACGCTGCCGGATCGGGGTCGAAGCCGAACACGCCGACCAGATATTTGTAATAGTCCGGCATCTTCTCCTTGAGCACCTCGCGCGATTTCGGATCGTGGAATTCGCTCTTTCCGGCCAGGAAGATGCTGGCGGTCACGGCGAAGAACTCCATGGGGTTCTTCATCGCATAGGATTCCCTGGGCAGCAGGTCCTTGGACTTGGCCAGGGCGAAATAGCCGATCACGCCCTTGTTGGCGTAACCGTCCGGCAACAGCCGGGCGTGATAGGCATGCAGCAGCTCGTGCAGCAGCACGGCCTCCTTCTCATACCGCATCATGTCGGGGCGCAGCATGATGACGCCGAGCCCCGAATCGACCGCGAGGTCGACGGCATTCGGATTGGTCCAGCGCTGCTTGCCGGGGTCCCAGACCGTCAGCGTCCGGGGCGCGGTGCGCTGCATGTCGGGTGTGACCCGGCCGTAGCATGCGGTCGCGGCACCCTCGTCGAGGCAGGCCAGCTCGCTCGCGACGATCGGAACGGTATGGAAGAAGCGCAGCACGCGCGGGGACAGGCCGACGCCTTCGACGACGTCGATCTGGCTCTTCAGATTGTCTGTGAGCTTGTCGACATCCTTGCGGTCGCGGTTCTCGGAGATGTCGAACATGTAGCCGCGGTAGCTCTGGAAGCCCGGCGGCAGAGCCTGCGCTGCGTCGGCATCGAGTGATCCGGCATTGGACGGATTGGCAAAGAGCGCGCCGACGATGGTCGCGGTCAGCAGCAACGCAATGCGCATGATGAACCCCCTGATGTCACTTCGCCCGGCAGGATAGGCCACCGTTGTTTGCGAAAAGTGAGTGGGGCGAGACTACGGGAGCGATGTTGAGGCGTGCTTAACTGTTGGTTGCAGATCCCGCAGGCGGGTTAGGGACGGGTTAACCAAGGCATAGGCCGCGAGTGCTGGCTTGTCCCCGTCATCCTGAGGTGGCCGCTTCTTAGCGGCCCTCGAATGATGAACGGCCCGGCTGCATCGGGGCCGTGCATCCTTCGAGGCTCGCAAGGGCTCGCACCTCAGGATGACGGGATGGGTACTGAGGTGTAGATTCACCCGAGGGCAGCAAGCCCCACATCAGAAGCCGGAGGAGGATGCCATGTATGCCGCCATCCGTCAGGCCAAGGCGAAAAGCGGGAGCGCGGAGGAACTGGCGCGCCGCATCAAGGACGGCGCCGTTCCGATCATCAGCGACGTCGACGGCTTCAGGGCCTATTACGTCGTCTATGCCGGCGACGATACGGTCACCGCGATCTCGATCTTCGACAAGTTCGAGCAGGCCGAGGAGGCGAACCGGCGCGCCATCGCCTGGATCGAGAAGGAAATCGGCCCGCTGCTCGCCGGCGACGCGCACGCAGCGGCGGGGCCGGTGATCGTGCATACGCTGGCGTGAGGTCTCGAGCTGCACGCTCTCGCCTCACATTCAACTGTCATCGCCCGCGAAGGCGGGCGATCCAGTATGCCGCGGCAATTGTTGGGAATCTCGACGTCTCTGGAATACTGGATGCCCCGCCTTTGCGGGGCATGACAGTTGTGTGTGGAGCGTGCGCTTTCCGCCAAACGCACGCCGCTCACAACTCCCTTGCATTCGAGAATGCGAAACTCGACACCCGCCGCGTCGTCTCGTCCAGGATCAGCGTGCGCGTGATCGGCGGCTCGGCGCGCTGGGCGCAGTTCTCGCGTTCGCAGAGGCGGCAGTTGACGCCGATCGGCGTGCCCTCGGTTTTCTCCAGATCCATGCCCGCGGCATAGACCAGGCGCGAGGCGTGGCGGATCTCGCAGCCGAGGCCGATGGCGAAGCGCGGCTGCGGCAGCGGATGCGGCGCGACGGGACGGCGCACCATCTGCGCGATCGAGAAATAGCGCGTGCCGTCGGAGAGCTCGATCACCTGCTTGAGCAGGCGATCGGGCGTGTCGAAGGTCGAGTGCACGTTCCAGAGCGGGCAGGTGCCGCCGAATTTCGAGAACGGGAACGTGCCGGAGGAAAAGCGCTTCGAGACGTTGCCGGCATTGTCGACGCGCAAGAGGAAGAACGGGATGCCGCGGGCGTTCGGCCGCTGCAAGGTGGTGAGGCGGTGGCAGACCTGCTCGAAGCCGGAATTGAAGCGCTGCGCCAGCAGATGGATGTCGTAGTTGAGCGCTTCGGCAGCAGCCAGAAATGCCGGGTAGGGCATCATCACGGCCGCTGCAAAATAGTTGGCGAGGGTAATGCGGAACAGACGCCGCGGCGTGTCGTCGAGCGGGCCGGCGCGGCCGATGATCGCCTCCAACTGCTGCGCGCATTCGCCAAGACCGAGCTGGAAAGCGAGCTGAAACGCGCGGCCGGGTGGATCGACCAGCTCCGAGATCAGCAACTGGCGGCGGTGGCGGTCGAAGCGCCGCAGCGTCTCGCGCATGACGTCGACAGGCATGATGCGGGTCTGCACCGAATGCTTTTCGCGCAGGCGTGCGGCCAGCGCCGCATAGAGCCCTTCGGCCGGTACGTTCAGTTCATCGCGCAAGGCTTCTGCGGCCTGCTCGAGCTCCGGAAAATAATTGCGGTTGGCCTCGATCAGCTCGCGCACGCGCTCGACCGGATTGGCCTCATAGCGCGTGCCGACGTCGCGGTCGGCCATCTGCGCCGCCGCCAGCGTCTCGCCCTGGCGGGCCTCGGTATAGGCCGCGTAGAGCCGCTGCAGCGCATGGGTGACGCCGGGGCAGAGCTCGGCGAGGTCGCGCAGTTCCTGCTTGGGCACGTCGATCTGGCGGAACAGCGGGTCGGAGAAGATCTCGTTGAGTTCGGCGAAGAAGCGGTCCTCGTCGGCGGTGGCGAGGTCGCGCAAATCGAGGTCGTAGGTCTCGGCCAGCCGCAGCAGGATCTGGGCGGTCACCGGGCGCTGGTTGCGCTCGATCAGGTTGACGTAGCTTGGGGAGATGCCGAGCCCTTCGGCGATCTGGGTCTGCGACAGCCCCAATTGCTGCCGGATTCGCCGGAAGCGCGGGCCGACGAACAGTTTCTTCCCCGACACGGCGGGCATTTGTCAGATCTCCAAGGGAACTATCGGCGCCATCAGGACAGTCTTACTGACCTATTTGTTACAAATTTTACAACATAACATCTATTACATGTTCTGATGTTACATGACATCACCAATAAAAAACAAGCCATCTATCCGAAGTTTCCGTTTTCGCGTTTAGCTCCTGACACGCATTTCGCAATGCACTGTCAAGAATGTCGATGGCCTCATCGCCATCGTCAGCGAAAGGATCAGGACATGAACTACCAGCCCCGTGGCATCAGCACTTTCCAGGCGCCGGCCTCGTATCAGAGCGAGATCGATGCGGCCCAGGCGCTCCTCGAGACCAAGCCGACCTGGAACGGGGTGACGGCCGAGCACGTCGCGCGCATGCGCCTGCAGAACCGTTTCAGGACCGGCCTCGACGTCGCCCGCTACACCGCGGCGCTGATGCGGGCCGACATGGCGGCCTATGACAACGACCCCACCAAGTACACCCAGTCGCTGGGCTGCTGGCACGGCTTCATCGCCCAGCAGAAGCTGATCTCGGTCAAGAAGCACTTCGGCGGCAAGACCGATCGCACCTACCTCTATCTCTCCGGCTGGATGATCGCGGCGCTGCGCTCCGAGTTCGGGCCGCTGCCCGACCAGTCGATGCACGAGAAGACCTCGGTGCCGGCGCTGATCGAAGAGCTCTACACCTTCCTGCGCCAGGCCGACTCCCGCGAGCTCAACGACATCTTCCGTTTGCTCGACAAGGCGCGCAAGGAAGGCGACAAGACCCGCGAGAAGGAGTTGATCGAGAAGATCGACAACTTCCAGACCCATGTCGTGCCCGTCATCGCCGACATCGACGCCGGCTTCGGCAATGCGGAGGCGACCTACCTGCTCGCCAAGAAGATGATCGAGGCGGGCGCCTGCGCGCTCCAGATCGAGAACCAGGTCTCGGACGAGAAGCAGTGCGGTCACCAGGACGGCAAGGTCACCGTGCCGCATGACGTCTTCCTGGCGAAGATCCGCGCCTGCCGTCACGCCTTCCTCGAGCTCGGCGTCGAAGACGGCGTCGTCGTGACCCGCACCGACTCGCTCGGCGCCGGCCTGACGCAGCAGATCGCCGTCAGCCACAAGCCCGGCGACATCGGCGACCAGTACAACAGCTTCCTCGACTGCGAGGAAATCACCGCGGAGAACGCCCGCAACGGCGACGTCATCATCAACCGCAACGGCAAGATGATGCGTCCGAAGCGGCTGCCCTCCAACCTCTACCAGTTCCGCCCGGGCACCGGTGAGGACCGCTGCGTGCTGGATTGCGTCACCTCGCTGCAGAACGGCGCCGACCTGCTCTGGATCGAGACCGAGAAGCCGCATATCGAGCAGATCGCCAAGATGGTCGACCGAATCCGCAAGGTCGTGCCGAACGCCAAGCTCGCCTACAACAACTCGCCGTCGTTCAACTGGACCCTCAACTTCCGTTGGCAGGTCTACGACGCGATGAAGGAAGCGGGCAAGGATGTCAGCAAGTACAACCGCGCCGAGTTGATGAAGCCGGAATATGACGAGACGCCGCTGGCGATCGAAGCCGACGAGCGCATCCGCACCTTCCAGGCGGATTCGGCCAAGCGCGCCGGCATCTTCCACCACCTGATCACGTTGCCGACCTATCACACGGCGGCGCTCTCGACCGACAATCTCGCTCGCGAGTATTTCGGCGAGCAGGGCATGCTGGGCTACGTCAAGAACGTCCAGCGCGCCGAGATACGTCAGGGCATCGCCTGCGCCAAGCACCAGAACATGGCCGGCTCCGACATCGGCGACGACCACAAGGAATACTTCGCGGGCGAAGCTGCCCTGAAGGCGGGCGGCGCCCACAACACGATGAACCAGTTCGGCTAACCCATCACGCGCTTCGACAGGAGACTGACAATGACCAAAGGCAGCAATTTCTGGGTGATCGGCGGCGAGTTCGGCTCGATGAACTTCCACAAGCTCGTGGAAGGCTCGGCCCAGGTGCAGGGTCCGTTCAAGACCCGCAAGGAAGCCGAAGATGCCTGGCGCTCGGTCTCGGAAGAGAACCGCCACAAGGCCGGCGTCCGCTTCTCGATCGTGGAAGAGCCGTCGCGGGTCTCGGCCTGAGGCCTTACCTGCCGGCCTGAACTAAGAAGACGTCCAAGGACGGAGGGTCCCATCCGGCGCAAGCCGGGTGGGATCGTCTGTTTTTGGCACAGGCGAGCCGGCTGTGGGCTGGTTAAGTCTCTGGAATTGTGGACCCTTTGCGGACCGTTTGGTTGCTGATAGGTTAACTTCAGCAAGTGAGGACGAGGCCGACAATGTCAGAGCCCGAGACCAGCGGGACCCATCCCAGCCAGCCACGCCCGGTACGGCTGCGCGACGCGCTGCTGCGGGCACGGATCGAGGCCGCCGACCGGACCGGCGTGGTCGTCGACTTGCGGGACGCCGAAGTGGCGCGGCTCGAGATCCTCAACGACGCGCTCGATCCGCTGTTCGCCCAGGTGCCCGACCAGATCGACCTGTTCGACCGCGGCATCAGCCAGGGCGATACGCCCAGACTCTGGATCGACGTCGTCGCCCACATCATGATGGGGCGCGACAAGCGGCAATATCGCTTCGTCCAGGACACCCGCTTCGGTCGCATCGTGCTCGCCGAATCGCACGACATTTCGGTGATCGTCGAGGCCGTCACCGACTATGTCGCCCGCCGCATGATCGAGCGCGAGCACGCCATGGTGGTGTTGCCCGAGCCGCAAGCCCCGACTGTCGCGCCACCGCGCCGCTCGCGGTTCTGGCCGTTCGTGTTCGGCTTTGTGCTCGGTGCCGCCGCACTGTTCGGCGTTGCCGTGCTGGCGGCCCTGCGGAGCTGGTGACCGTGGCGTCGTAGCCCGGATGGAGCTCAGCGCAATCCGGGGCCTTCGTGCAACGGATACAGGCGTCCCGGATTGCGCTGCGCTCCATCCGGGCTACGGACGGCCTGCTAAACCAACCTCGCATGCTTGATCTGCCGGATCTGAAATCCCGACCCCAGCCCCCGCACCGTCTGCTCGCAGCGCCAGCCGGCATTGTCCTTTTCGATCGTGAACAGGTTATACGCCGCCGCCGGGTAGTGCCCGTGCGCGAGCGCGGAGGCCGAGGGCACGCCGATCGCTGGAATATTGCCGTTCGGACCCTCGAACCACATCGTCGAATGAATGTGGTCGTGCCCGTGCAGGATCAGCTCGACGCCGTGGCGCTTCAAGAGCGCCAGCAGATCGGCCGAGTCCGTCATCCGCTTCAGGCGCGCGTCGGACTTGAGCGGATGATGCACCAGCAGCACGCGGAAGACGTCTTCAGTCGCGAGCCGTTCGAGAATATGTGCGAGCGCTGCGAGCTGATCGCGCCCGAGCGTGCCCGTCGCCATCAGCGGCCGGGTCGGCACCGCCGTGGACAGGCTGATCAGGGCGAGCGGCCCGCGCCGGCGCACCGAGGGAAAGCCGATGCTGCCGTCGTCGCCGGCAAGATAGGGTGCAAAGGTCTCGCCGAACCGATCAAAGGTGGCGCGGACATAGGCGTCGTGATTGCCGGGAATCGTGGTGACGCGGTCGGGCGGGCCGACGCCGTCGAGCCAGGCGCGCGCAGGGGCGAACTCCGCCTCCAGCGCCAGGTTGACGAGATCGCCCGTCACCGCGATATGGTCCGGCGTCTGCGCCTTGACGTCGGCGACCAGGGCGTCGAGCACCTCGCGGCGCTGGTATTTGTGCCGGTTGCGCGTCCAGTTGACATAGCCGAACACACGCTTGCCCGCGAGCTCGATCAGCCGCGGCCTTGGCAGCGGCGGCAGATGCGGGTCGGACAGATGGGCGAGCGTGTAGGGAGCCATGACGCGCGATTGCCTCGCTATTCGTTTGTTGTAATGGCAAGGTCGTGGGCGACGCGCAAGCGGGGCCTCAAGGGAGCCTGATGGGGGATCGTCTCAACCGTATCCGACGAAAATTCGAGCCGCTGCTGCGGCGGATCTTCCATGCCTATTTCCTGCTGGTGCGCGGCATGACGCTGGGCGTGCGCGCCGTGGTGCTGGATTCCGAGAACCGGGTGTTCCTGGTCAGGCACAGCTACATCACCGGCTGGTATCTGCCCGGCGGCGGCGTCGACCTCGGCGAGGCCATGGAACAGGCGATGCGGCGCGAGCTCAAGGAGGAGGGCGACATCGACCTCACCGGCGAGGCCGTGCTGCACGGCATCTTCCTCAACAGCCACGTCTCCCGCCGCGATCACGTCGCGGTCTATATCGTCAGGCAGTTCAGGCAGGATCGCGTTCCTGAGCCCAATCACGAGATCGTTGAATGCGGATTCTTCGCGATCGATGCGCTGCCCGAGGGGACCACGCACGGCACGCGGCAACGGCTCGCGGAAGTGCTCGACGGCAAGCCTGTGATTTCGACGTGGCGGTGAAGACGTCTTGCGCTGAAGCGTCCTGATGTCGAAGCAACCCGGCCCTAACCGCCGGGCTGGCCGCTGTCCTTCGTCTTCAGTTCCAGCGCCAGCAGGCTCTGTTCCTGGATCAACGCGCAGTTCTGCCGTTCCAATTTGTGCAGCCGCGCCGTCATGTTGTGCATGAACGCGAACACCACCAGGAACAGCGCGCCGAACATCACGACGAACGGAAACACGACGCCGGTCAGATGGCTGACGAGATAGGCGAGGCCGGGAAACAGCGTGAAGCCCGCGGGTATGATCGCCACCATGGACAGCATCAGGAAATCGTAGAGGTCGAACTTGCCCTGCAACGTCTTCTTCAGCAGCACCAGCATGTAGATCAGCGCGAAGGCGGAGATGACGACGACGGTCTCTGCGCTCGGAAGGACGTTTGTCATGGCGCCTCCTCTCCAGTTGTTCAAATGGATGACGGGATTGAAAATGGGCACGGCAAGCGCAGCGTCATGGCGATCTCACCAGGCGCGCGAGCAGGATGTAGCCGAGCACGCGGATCATGTAGCTCGCCGACTTCAACCCGTCGATCGAGCTGACGCCGGTCTCGCGCGCGCGCATCTCGACCGGCACCTCGTTCACCGTGAGTCCCGCGCGCATCGCCCAAGCCAGCGAGATCGGCTCCGGAAAATCCGTCGGATACGCTTTGGCGAAGAATTCGATGGCGGCGCGGTCCATCAGCCGCATGCCGCTGGTCGGATCGGTGATGCGGCCGCCGCCGCTGAACAGGCCGTTGAGCGCAAGCACGATCAGCCTGATGCCGGCGCGCCGCATCCGCGTGGAGCAGAAGCCGGCATGGTCGATGAAGCGGCTTCCGATGGTGATGTTGGACGGTTGCTTTCGATAGGCGTTCAGCAGCGTCTCGATGGCGCGCGGATCGTGCTGGCCGTCGCCGTCGATCTGGATGCAGAAGTCGAAATCCTGTCGCGCCGCGTATTTGATGCCGGTCTGGACGGCGCCGCCGATGCCGAGATTCTGAGCGAGGCGGGCAACCCGCGAACGGCAGCCTGCGACCGCGGCTGTCGTGTCCGACGAACCGTCGTCCACCACCAGGGTGTGGTAGCCGCAGCCGGTTGCCGCGATCTCGCCGAGCAGACCGCCGATCGAGGCCTCCTCGTTGAAGCAGGGAATGATGAGCAGGACTCGCGACGCGCCGTGCTGCGGTGCGGCGGCACCGTCGTGGCACGTGTCGGTTGAACCCAAGCCTGAACCCACCATGCCCATGTCGGCCACGTCCGCCTCACCTCCAAAATCCCCACCTTGCTATACTTGCCGGTGCTTTTCCTGTACAGGCGGCGGGCTATTTCAAGCTGTGCAGGGCCGCCCGGCGAATGCCGATGAGAGCTGTTAAAGTCTTTTTTTCAATTGTGTTTCTGGCAATTCTGGCCAGCAATATCAGGCTGATCTCGCATTGGAGCGAGAGCCGCGGCGTCTATGACGACATCTGCTATCTCAGGCAGGCGCATCTGTTCCAGCGCTTCGGCTGGCAGGGGCTCGACACCAGCCTCGCCCGTGAGACCGACGGCTATCTTGCGGCCAGGTTGCGCAGCATCGATTTTCCGAACTGGAACGAGCCGACCCGGGCGCCCTGCCACACCCAGACCGCCGACGGCAGCAAATGGGTGATGACGCCGCCGCCGGGCACGGGTTTCGCGCTGGCGCTGTTCCCGGAAGGTTTCCAGGTCGTTCCGCTCTATGCGCTGGCCAATGTGATCATCGCCGGCTTTGCGTTATACGGCCTGTGGCGGGCGCGGGAGCCCGCGTCGCTGGCGCTTGCCGCAGTGTTCGGCGCCCTCGCGATCACCTTCATGATCAATCCGACCAAGGCGAGCTATTCGATGGCGCCGACCATGGTCGTCTGCGCGCTGGCGGGCCTGTTTACCGCGCGGCTGTTCGTCGGCGACAACAGGCGCCTGCTGCTGGTCGCGGCGGTCGGGATTCTGCTCGGCCTGTCCGCGAGCTTCAGGATCGCGAACGTGATTCTGTCGGCGGGCTATTTCCTGTTCTTCGGATTGTCGTTCCTGTTCTGGCGCAGCCGCGAGACCTTCGCCGCAAGCCTCGTGCTCGGGCTCGCCTTCCTCGCCGGACTGTTCCCCGTGTTCGCGGCGAACCTGGTCAATTCGGGCAACCCGCTGGTCTCGGCCTATGGCGGCCAGGACACGGCCGCGCCGAGCCTCGACCCGGCGGTGCTGCTCGCCTATCTCCGCGACACCCAGTTCCCGTTGATCGTGTTTGCCGGTGTCTGGACCGCGCTGCTGTGGCGTTTCGCCAACCATGCCGGCGTCAGGCAATTGACGCTGCTGGTCGGCGCCAATCTTGCGCTGAATCTGGCGTTCTTCGCCACGCATCCGGTCTTCACGCCGTACTACATCATTCCCGTCCTGATGCTGTCGCTCTGGACCCTGCTGTTCGCGGCCGTGCTCACCCGCGGCCCGCAGGGTTCTGAGGCCCACAAGGCCGATGGACCGCGGCCCTCCGAGATGTTATCCCGCACCTCGCATTGACGCGTTTTTTGACGCGAACCTGAAACCACTTCGCTCGAAGACGCATGCCGACATGACCGATCTCTCGCTCACCATCCTTCCCGAGGCCGCCGGCGACGCCCAGGCGATCGAACGGCTGCACGAGCGCACCTTCGGTCCGGGCCGCTTCGTGCTCAGCGCCTACCGGATCCGCGAGCATGTCGACCATCTGCTCGACGTCTCCTTCACCGCCCGCATCGGCACGCTGCTGGTCGGTTCTGTCAGGCAACTGCCTATTATGATCGGCGACACCAGGGCGCTGCTGCTCGGGCCGCTGACCGTCGAGCCGCCGTTCCGCAGCCGCGGCATCGGCCGTCTGTTGATGGAGCGCGCGCTGAAGGACGCCAAGGCGAAAGGCCACGCCATCGTGCTGCTGGTCGGCGACGAGCCCTATTACAGCCGCGTCGGCTTCAAGCCGGTCGCCAAGGGCCGCGTCACCATGCCGGGCCCGGTCGACGCTGCGCGCATCCTGGTGTTCGAGCTCGTCGACGGCGCCTTCGAGGGCGTCTCCGGGCAGGTCGCGCCGGACTGGAGCAAGGCGCGCGGGTAGCTCGTAGCCCGGATGGAGCGAAGCGCAGTCCGGGAAACCTGTCGCTGCAGATGCTCTGCCCCGGATTACGCTACGCTTCATCCGGGCTACGATGCGGCTTGCCTCAGGGAGTCTCGACAATGCAAGTTCGTCCCGCTGACCCCGCTGAGATCGATCATCTCGCGCAGCTGTGGCACGATGCCTGGCATGGATCGCACGCGCATCTTGCGCCGCCCGAACTTGTCCGGCTCCGCACCCTCGCGAACTTTCGCGATCGCCTGGCGGCCATGCTTGCCGATGTCTGCGTCGTCGGCCCGGCCGGCGCACCGCTCGGCCTGTGCGCCCTCAAGGGCGACGAACTGTACCAGCTGTTCGTGTCGCCAAAGGCGCATGGGACGGGGGTGGCTGCGGCGCTGATCGCTGATGCCGAGGCACGGCTTGCCGCGCGCGGTGTCGAGCTGGCGTGGCTGGCCTGTGCGGTCGGCAACATGCGCGCGGCGCGGTTCTACGAGAAGAGCGGCTGGCGCAACGCCGGCACCTTCGTGATGTTGTCGGAGACCCCGAACGGCCCTTTCCCGGTGGATCAGTGGCGCTTCGAGAAGCAGCTGACGCGCGCCTAGGTCTCGGAGACCCGTAGCCCGGATGGAGCGAAGCGCAATCCGGCAAACCGCCGCCGCGGATCCACCGTCCCGGATTACGCTACGCTCCATCCGGGCTACAACGCGGCGGTGCCCCATCCTCCGCCCATTGCGAGCGCAGCGAAGCAATCCAGAATCTTGCCGCAGCGGCAGCCTGGATTGCTTCGTCGCAAGAGCTCCTCGCAATGACGGTGTGTGTCGGGGCCCGTTAGGCCCCGACCTGATCAAGCCTAGAACTTGAAGTTCGCGAACGCCCGCACGCCGATGCCGGGCATCAGCACCTCGTCCTTGGTGTAGGACACCGAGTTGCGGATGTTCTCGTTGAGGAGATTGTTGCCGACGAGGCCGACCAACATTTCGCGCGCGCCGAACGGATTCGGATTGAGCTTGGTCTTGTAGCTGACCTCGGCCTTCAGCAGATTGTAACCTGATGTCGGCGTCTCCGCGATCACGGCGACATTGTTCTGCGCGAAGGCGTGCAGCAGATTGACCCGCATCAGCCAGTTGTCGTCTCGCCAGAACACGCCGCCGCCCAGCCTGACCGGTGGAATGCGCGGCACGTTGGTGCCGTCGGTGAAGGTGGCGCGGACCACGTCGAACTGGTTCTCGATGCCCCAGATGCCGCCCTGAAACGCGCCGACATCGAGCTGCGACTGGAATTCGCCGCCGCGGAAGTTGGCGTTGGCCTGCGAATACACCGCCTGGTTCACTTCGGCGCCCGGCGTGCCGCAGGAGGCAAAGTCGTCGTCGCACATCACGCCGGTGAGGCGGCGATAGATGAAATTGTCGAAATGCGTGTAGTAGACGGTGGCCTCGAAGCGGAACGGTCCCGTCGCCTTGCGCACGCCGAGCTCGACCGACTTGGCAGTCTCGATCTTGAGGTTGGGATTGCCGATGTCGAAGGTCGCGGTCGCATCATGCGCGCCGCGCGAGAACAGCTCGGCCGCCTTCGGCGCGCGCTCGACATATTGCGCGGTGATGCTGCCGACCATGCCGCCCGGCAGGTCCTGCAACAGGCCGATGCTGCCGCTCTTCGGCGTGAAGGACGGGTTGCGCGCGATCGCCGCCTGCGGCGTGCCGTCGGGCAGATAGTCCGCCGGGAAGTCCGGCGTGGTGCCGTGCAGCTCGACGTGCTCGATGCGGCCGGCGATCTGCGCCCGCGTCTGGTCGGTGAACTTGAACTCGTTGAAGGCGTAACCGGCAACGCGCGTGCTGTTGTTGGGATCCCACAGGCCGTTGAACAGCGTGCCGGGATTGTCCGGGCTCGGCGCGCTCAGCTCCTGATGACCGACCTGGAAACCCAGCGCCGTCGTTACCTCGGCGAAGCGCGCGTTGAACGGCATCAGCTGCACCTCGGTGCGGATCTCCTGCTCCTTGTTGGTGAAGGTCTGCCGCACGCCGTCGCTGGTGAGGTCGGCGGGATCGGCAAGGCCGATCTCGTTGTGCCGGTAGTCGGTCGCGCCGGCCCAGAAGCGGACGGTGTCGATCGCGGCCGCGTCGGGGTGGTATTCGCCCTTGACGTTGATCTTGGTCTGGTGGCCGTCGATCCGCGTGTGGTGGTCGGCGCCGTCGATGCCGGGGATGTGGTAGAGCGCGTCGTTCTGCGTGATCGACGCGCCGATATAGCCGCCCTGGAAGAAGTAGGAGCCGCCGATCGATGCGCCGTCCGAGCGCGTCGCCGAGTTCGGCTGGCGGCCGTTCACGGGTCGCGACTGGTCGTTCAGGTAGGGGTAGCTCGGAATCGCATAGTCCGAAGTGGTGCGGCCATAGGCGTCGGCATGGAAGGCGAAATTGCCGCCGCCGGTGTCGAGCAGCACGCCGCTTTCGATGCCGCGATCGACCGAAGAAAACGCGGTGCGCGTTTCGGCGGTGACGCAAGGCGAGGTCGCAGCTGTCGCCAGCGGCGCCTTGGTCGGCAGGCCGTAAGCCTGGAACGACGGCGCGCAGGACGGCAGCGCATCCGGAATCCGGTTGTTGGTGGCGCTGACGACGCCGCCGATCGAGGTCGAGCCATAGCGCAGCGCGGCCGGCCCGCGCACCACCTCGACCTGGTTGGTCGCGAGCGGATCGATCGGGACGAAATGATCCTCGCCGAGGTCGGAGGCACCGCCGGAATTGGTGCCGTTCTCGACGATGCCGACGCGGTTGACGTCGAGGCCCCGGATGATCGGCCGGCTGGAGGCGCCGGGCGCAAAGCTCGAGCCGGTGATGCCGGGTTTCGAGAACAGGAGATCGCCGAGCTGGCCGCCGCCCTCGCGGCGGATCTCCTCGTTCGGCACCACCGTGACGGTGGCGAACTGGTTGGTGACGACAGGCAGCACGCCCTGCTGGGGTGCTGCGGCCGGGGCCGCTGCCGGCGTCGCTTCCGCCGTGCGTTGCTGGCTGCGCACCCGCGCGGTTCGCGTGGCGCGGACCGGGCTGCGGGTCGGCACCACTGCTCTGCGCACGATGGGGCTCGGGGCCGTCACGGTGACGGAGGGGAGCTCGGTCGACGATTTGTCTTCCGCGCGCGCCGATGTGGCGGCGGCGCCGAGCACGAGCAGGCTCGCTCCGGCGAGACGCTGCACGCGTCGCAATTCAAATGACATGGTCCTGATTCCAGTCAGGCGCCGTCCGCGTGCTTGTTTGATGATCGGGGGCGGCCTGCCGTCGCTGCGCGACGGAATTCGACTTCAACTTCTCCCGGGCGATCGTCCGCGCGTGTGGCGCGGCGAGCCGGGCGTGATCAAGCGACGTTGGAAGTCAGGATGCTGGAGGGGCGCGCGGCTGGAACGCCGTGCCGGCCGATCTCAGATGGACGAATTCTGCATCGGTGGTGAGCTGGAGCAGCTCGATGGCCTGCGGCAGCTGTAGAAGCGGCGGTGTCGCGAACAGGACGGTGCCCGCCATCGCGACCAAGGCGCAGATCGCGCAATTGTCCTCGCCCGGCTGCTCCCGGTCGGGACTTGCGGGCGATTGCTTCTGGACCGTGGCGCGGTCGGTCGAAGCAACGCCGTTGCCGCCGTCGGTCTGCTGAAGCGAGGCCGCCGCGAGGGGAGCGGCTTGGGCGAACCAGTGGCTATGGCCGAAGGTCAGCGCGAACTGCACCAGCATCGCGAACAACGCGAGCCGGGCGCCGTGCCTGATATTCGATCGGAACCACTTCATCTGGAAACGCCACCCCGCATCGCGAGGCGCCGATCCCCTCGGCGTTCGCGATGTTATAATGTAACATCGCAGGAACGTTCCGCGGATGTCAACGGCGGTCAGGCGATCTCGTGCGTGTAGCCCCGCGATGTGTCGTTCGGGCAACTAGCCGAGATGACCGACGCTCGCCTTGATTGCGTTCCTCAAGAAAACGCACGACTCTTGGGTCCATCGCCTTGAAATGTCGCACTATAAACTATAGTTTATGGAACTAGAGAAGCGCTGGTGCGTATTTTCAAGACCAAAACTCTCGCGAAGTTTACCCGCCAGAATGGCATCAGCGATGCGGCCCTTGTAGATGCCGTTGACCGTGCCAAGCGTGGCCTAATCGACGCTGATCTCGGCGGCAAGGTCATCAAGCAACGGGTCGCTCGTCCGGGGCAAGGCAGGAGAGGGGGATTTCGGATGCTGATCGGATTCGGCTCTGATCGCGCCGTCTACCTCTTTGCCTTCGCAAAAAACGAGCGCGAGAACATTGGCAGCGGTGAGCTGCTCACGCTGCGTGAAATCGCAGCCTCGTTTTTGGACGCGTACAAAAAGAGTATCGACCAAGCGTTAAGCGACGGAACTTTAATCGAGGTGCACAATGGTAACAACAAAAGCAAAGAAGAAGGCAAAGACCAGTCGTCTCGCAAAGGAGTTGCTGGAAACGGCGAATGATCTGCAGAAGAGCGGTCTGCTGACGAAGGCGGCACGCGACAAGATTACCATGCGACATCTCGGAGCCTCCGATATCCCCGCCGCGGTCACGGCGAAAATTTCGGGTGCTGACATAAGGGCAATCCGCGAGGCGGCAAAACTGAGCCAAGCGGTTTTCGCCCGCTACCTCAACGTAACGGCTGGCTACGTGTCACAGATCGAACGCGGCGACAAACATCCTACTGGCCCCGCCCTGGTGCTGCTTAACGTGATCCGTCGTAAAGGCATTGAGGCAATCCTCTAAGCAGCGAAACGCACCGCCGCTGCGGCGCTAGGCAGATCCCGTCCCAGTACGCCTCAGAATCACCGCCCCTCGCGCACCCAGGTCGCCGCAAACGCGCCGAGCAGCAGCAAGAGGCCGATCAGGCCGGCGAAGATCGGCAGCACGCCGACGCCCTTGACGACGCTGGCGTCGCGCATCCGCACGCCCATCCAGCCGTCGCCGGCGAAGGTGCTCACCGAGCGCACCGGCACGATGCGCGGCAGCTCGACGCTGGAGCCGCTGGCGACGCGCACGGCGTTGCCGCCGGTTGCCTGCGTCAGCGGCTTCAGGGTTTCGGTGGTGGAGGTGACTTCCGAAAACTCCTTCGGATTGGTCGGGCCGACATTGATCAGCGCCTTCAGCGTGCCGTCGGTGGCCTGCCACAGGCCGAGCTCGCTGGCCGGCAGGCTGGCGCGCCACTCGCCGGGATCGCCGGCGCTCAGCGTCAGATCGCGCGAGACGCCCGACGGCGAGGTCACGCTCACCGGCTGGACGCTGTCGGACATGGTCTGGCGCACCACCACGAGATCCTTGCCCTGCACCTGGAGGCGCAGCGCTTCTTCATCGAGGTCGGGCTGCTTCATCAGCCAGTGCGACATCCGCCTGAGCAGATCGAGATGCGGGCCGCCGCCTTCATAGCCGCGCGCCCACAGCCAGATGTGGTCGGAGAGCAGCAGCGCGACGCGTCCCTCGCCGAAGCGCGACAGGAACAGCAGCGGCTTGCCGTCGAGGCCGGTCATGACCGGCGGGTTGACGGAATTGCGGGTGTCGACGGTGCGGAAGAAGCGGCTCCAGCGCGGCGGCTCGCTGGCGGAGCCTTCCAGGCCGCGCGTGACCGGATGGCGTTTGCCGACGTCGGACAGATGCGCATAGAACGGCTTTTCACTTACGCCGACCGGTTCGGCCGGCAGCACCGAATCCAGCGGCGTACGCCAGATGCTGGTGTTGGAGGCATAGTCGGGGCCGGCCGAGACCAGCACCGCGCCGCCTGCGCGCACATAGCGCGCGATGTTGTCGAAATAGGCGACCGGCAGCACGCCCTGGCGGGCGTAGCGGTCGAAGATGATCAGCTGGAATTCGTTGATCTTCTGCTGGAACAGCTCGCGGGTCGGAAACGCGATCAGCGACAATTCGTTGATCGGCGTACCGTCCTGCTTCTCCGGCGGACGCAGAATGGTGAAGTGCACGAGGTCGACGCTGGCGTCCGACTTGAGCAGATTGCGCCAGGTGCGCTCGCCGGAATGCGGCTCGCCCGAGACCAGCAGCACGCGCAGCTTGTCGCGCACGCCGTCGATGGCGACGACGGCGCGGTTGTTCACCGGCGTCAGCTCACGCTCGAGCGGCGAGGCCTCGATCTCGACGATGTTCGGGCCGGCATGCTTGATGTCGACGTCGACGCTCGCGGTCTGGCCGCTCGACAGCGTGCGCTCGTTGATGACCTCGCCGTCGCGGCGCACCGTGACCTTGGCGCGCTCGCCGGAGACGCCCTGGTCGTCGAGCCGGTAGGTGATGGTCTGGTTCTGGCCGACGATGCCGAAGCGCGGCGCCGCCGTGACCGCGATGCGGCGGTCGCGCTCGTCCTTCTGCCCGGTGATCAGCGCGTGCACCGGTGCCTGGAAGCCGAGCGCGGCAGCATTGGCGGGAATGTCGTGGACGCGGCCGTCGGTGATCAGGAACGCGCCGGCGACGCGGTCGACCGGCACGTCCGCGAGCGCGGAGGCCAGCGCCCCGAACAGTTTTGTGCCGTCAGTCTCGCCGTCGGCCTGTGCGGCGTCGACGACGCGGACCTCCAGGCCCTTGATCTTCTTCAGGCCGTCGACGAGGGCTTCCTGCGCCTGGGCGGCCTCGCGGGTGCGGTTGCCGAAATTCTGGCTCGGGCTCTTGTCGACGACGATGGCCGCAACCGAGGTGAGGGGATCGCGGTCCTCGCGGGTGAAGGAGGGATTGGCGAGCGCCAGCAGGAACAGTGCCAGCGCGGCGACGCGTACCGCCGCGCCGCGCGAACGCGCCAGCAGCAGCACGAGCGCGATGACGACGATCGCCGCCAGCGCGAGCCAGAGGACGATCGCAGGAACAAGCGGCGTGAACGCGATGCCGTAATTCATATGAGATCCAGCACGTTGGCGTCATCCTGAGGAGCGCGTCGCACTTGCGACGCGCCTCGAAGGATGCTCGGGCGGTGGGTGTGGCCCATCCTTCGAGGCTCGCCCAGCGGTGCAGGCGCACCGCAGGTCTCGCACCTCAGGATGACGGCGGTGCTCATTGCCCCAACCGTTCGATCAGGGCGGGTGCGTGCACCTGGTCGGCCTTGTAGTTGCCGGTGAGGGTGTACATCACGATGTTGGCGCCGGCGCGGTAGGCGAATTCGCGCTGGCGGGGGTCGCCGCTGGTCACGGGCAGCATGTACTGGCCGTCCGGGCGCACGGCCCAGGCGCCGGCAAGATCGTTCGAGGTGATGATGATCGGCGAGACGCCGTCGCCGCCGCGCGCCGGCCGCTGCGCGCTCTCGTCGTCGTCCTCGCGCGGCAGGGTCTCGACCCAGGTCTGGCCGGTGTTGAAGCGGCCGGGGAAGTCGCGCAGCAGGTAGAAGGTCTTGGTCAGCACGTGCTCGCGCGGCACCGGCTCGAGCTCGGGCACGTCGAGCGAGGACAGGATCTCGCGCAAGGTCCGCATGCCCGGCGTCTGCCCCGCGCCGTTGTCGCCGGGCGGCGCCTCGATCGCGTCGCGGGTGTCGAACAGCACGGTGCCGCCCTGCTTCATGTAGGCGTCGATCCTGTTGATGGCGTCCTGCGGCGGCTTGGGCGCGCCGGGCACGATCGGCCAGTAGATCAGCGGGAAGAAGGCGAGCTCGTCGCGCGCGGGATCGATCCCGACGGGATCGCCGGCCTCGAGCGCGGTGCGTTGCGCCAGGAACAGCGTCAGTCCTGACAGCCCGGCCTTGACGATGGAATCGACGTCAGCATTGCCCGTCACGACATAGGCGAGGCGGGTCTGCGACACCGCCTTCATCGCGAACTCGTCGGATGCGCTGTCGGCGCGCGACGGCGTCGGCGCGAGCGACACGAGGCCCGCAAGCATCAGTCCGAGAACCATCGCGGCCGTCGCGGCGCGTCGGCGCAGCAGCGCGGCGAGGCCGCCGCCGAGCAGCGCGACGATGACGGCATCGACCAGGAACAGCGCGAGCGCCGTCGAGAGCAGCCAGCCGCGCAGGTCGCGCGGTTCGGCATTGGTATAGGTGGCGTGCCGGGCGCGCAGGCTCGCGGTGTTCAGGGCTGCGATGCGGTCGGCGCTGGCAAGCGTGTTCACGGCGAGCGGTCCTTCTGGCGGACCATAGAAGCCCGGCGGATGATCGGGGGTGGCGCGGTCGCGATAATCGGCCGGCAGCGGCTTGGCGGTGGCCGGCGGTGGACCGAAGGCGCCAAAGCCGTCGAGGATGTGCAGGGGCGCCACCGTCTCGGCGGTCGCTTCGCTGGCAACGCCGGCACCGGGCTTGGCGGTGTAGCCGGACATGTCGACGACCCGCCGCAGGATTTCGACGAAGGTGCCCGACATCGGCAGATCCGACCAGCGCATGTCGGCGCTGACATGGAACAGGCTGACGATGCCCTTGCCGCGATGCTCGCCGGTGACCAGCGGCGTGCCGTCCTCCAGCGAGGCCCAGCTCTTGGTGGCGAGCACCGCGTCCGGCTCGGCGAGAACCTGACGGCTCACGGTGACGTCCTTCGGCACGAAGACGCCGGCAAATGGTCCGTCGGCGGCGAAGGAGGCGAGGTGCTGCGGCTTCTCCCAGGTCAGGCTGCCGCCGAGCGTGCGGCCGCCCTTGCGCAGCTTGACCGGCACCAGATCGTCTTCGGCCTGCGCGAGGCGCGGCCCGGCGAAGCGCACCAGCACGCCGCCCTGGTCGACCCAGGCATTGAGGCGTTCGCGGATCTCAGGCGCGATGGTGCCGACATCGGCCAGGATGATCATCGGCAGCTTCTGGTCCAGAAACTGCGTGATGCCCTGCTGCGGCGAGCCCTTGTCGGCGAGCCGCACGTCGGCGAACGGCGCCAGCGCGCGGGTGAGGTAGAAGGTCGGCGCCAGCAGCGGCTGCGCGGTCTCGCTGCTCGCGCCCGAGACGATGCCGATGGCGCGGCGGCGCCAGCGCTTGTCGAGCAGCTGCACGGCGCCGGCGGAGCGTTCGCCCGAGATCTCGAGCCGCGAGATGTCGTTGCGCAGCTCGACCGGCAGGTCGAACGCCGCGTCGGTCTCCTTGTCCTGCGGGCCGAACGAGAAGCGCGCCTCGCCGATCGGCGAGGCCTTCTGGTCGAGCGCGCGCACGGTGCCCACCGCAATGCCGCTGTCGGTGCGCAGCACTTTCACCGTCATCCTGGCGGCGGCGTTCTCGGCGGCGACCAGCGCCAGCGGCGAGGCGGTGCCGCCCTCGAAGATGGTCAGGCTGCGCTCGCCGATGGTCTTGCCGAGCGCCTGCACGAACTCCTCGCCGCGGCCGGTGTCGACGCCGTCGGACAGCCAGGCGATCTCGCAGTCGCCGGTGGCTTTCAGGAAGCGGTCCACCGCAGCGAGCGTGTCGACGCGGTCGATCGAATAGGGTTTCGGCGCGAGCTGGCGCAGTGCGACGCGCGCCGCGCCCGCCGGCATCAGCGTGATATCGCGGTTCGGCTCAGACAGCGGCACCAGCGCGATGGCGCGGCGGTCGTTGTCGGCATTGGCAATCAACTCGTCGGCGGCCCGGATCCTGACGTCCCAGTTCGACGCCGCGCTCCAGCCGTCGTCGAGCATGATCATCAGCGGCGCCTTGCTGCCGGCGATGCCGGTTTGCGGATTCCAGATCGGGCCGGCGGCGGCGAAGATGACGAGGGCCGCAGCCAGCAGCCGCAGCGCGGTCAGCCACCACGGCGTCCGCGACGGCGTCTCTTCGCGCGGCGCGATGTCGAACAGCAGGCGCGTCGGCGGAAACTCGATCCGGCGCGGCCGCGGCGGCATCACGCGCAGCAGCCACCACAGCACCGGAAGGCTGACGAGGCCGATCAGGAGCAGCGGTTCGGTGAAGGCGAGCGGCAATCCCATCATGCGGCCGGCCCCGCCTTGATGGTCGTGGTGCGCGCGCCCGACTTGCTCACCTGCATGCCGGCATGCAGGAACAGCAGCAATTCGGCGGCGGAGCGGTCGGTCGCGTGCGTCGTGAACAGCCAGTCGAGCTTGCTCGTCTCGGCGCGGATCTGGTCGCGGTGCAGCGCCAGGCGCGCGGTGTAATCCTGCGCCCAGCTCTCGGCGCGGCCGGCGGTGATGACGCCAAAACCTTCGGGCTCGACGAACTCGACGCGGCCGGAATAGGGGAACGACTCCTCGGCGGGATCGACGACCTGCACCATCGTGCCATGCGCGCCGGAGCCGGACAGCCCTGCGAGCGTGGTCCTGATCTCCGCGACCGGTGACCAGAAGTCCGACAGCACGATGATCTCGGCAAGCGCTGACGGCACGAAGGACGGCGGCAGGCTCAGCCGGTCGGCATCGTCATGCAGCATCGCCTGCGCCATCTTGTCGATGACGCTGCGGCTCGCGGTCGGCGCCATCAGGCCGGGAATGCCGACGCGCTCGCCGCCCGAGACCAGCAGCTCGGCCAGTGCGAAGGCGACGATCAGCGTGCGCTCCAATTTGGACTCACGCGCGGTCTTCGAGGCGAACGCCATCGAGGGCGAGCGGTCCGGCCAGATCCAGACCGTGTGCGAGGCCTCCCATTCGAGCTCGCGGACATAGAGATGATCGTCGCGCGCCGAGCGGCGCCAGTCGACGTTCTGCGCCGGCTCGCCGGAGACGAAGCGGCGGTACTGCCAGAAATTCTCGCCGGAGCCGGCGCGGCGCCGTCCATGCAGGCCGTGGATGACGTTGGCGGCGATGCGGCGGGCCTCGAGCACCAGGCGCGGCAGGGAAGCGGCGAGCGTGCGGCTTTCGCCATCGGCACGTCGGACCGCCAGTGTCTCCTTTGCTGCGTGCCCGGTCTCTGCGGCCATCAACCGATCCGTGTCTTGAGCTGCTTGATCACGTCGGGAATCGTGCGGCCCTCGGCGCGCGCCTGGAACGTCAGCGCCATGCGGTGCTTGAGAATGGGCTCGGCGAGGTCGAGCACGTCGTCGACCGACGGGGCGAGCCGTCCGTCGATCAGTGCGCGGGCGCGCACGGCGAGCATCAGGGATTGGCTGGCGCGCGGGCCGGGGCCCCAGGCGATGAACTTGCCGGCCTCGCCGCTCTCGGGTCCCGGACGGGCCGAGCGGACCAGCGACAGGATCGCCTCCACCACGGAATCGCCGACCGGCAGGCGGCGGACCAGCCGCTGCGCGGATATCAGCGCATCCGCCGTCAGGGATGCCTTGGCCAGCGTCTCCTCGGCGCCGGTGGTCTCGAACAGGATGCGGCGCTCGGCGTCGCGATCGGGATAGTCGACGTCGATCTCCATCAGGAAACGATCGAGCTGAGCTTCCGGCAGCGGATAGGTGCCTTCCTGCTCCAGCGGGTTTTGGGTCGCGAGCACGTGGAACGGCTTCGGCAGGTCGTGACGCGCGCCGGCGACGGTGATGTGCTGCTCCTGCATCGCCTGCAGCAATGCCGACTGCGTGCGCGGGCTGGCGCGGTTGATCTCGTCGGCCATCAGCAGCTGCGCGAACACCGGACCTGCGATGAACCGGAAGGCGCGCTTGCCCGCGGTGCTCTCGTCGAGCACCTCGGCGCCGAGAATGTCCGACGGCATCAAATCGGGCGTGAACTGGATGCGCTTGGCGTCGAGACCGAGCGTGACGCCGAGCGTCTCGACCAGTTTTGTTTTCGCCAGACCTGGGACGCCGATCAGCAGCGCGTGGCCGCCGGAGAGGATCGTGACCAGCGTGTTCTCGATCACGCGGTCCTGGCCGAAGATGACGGAGGCGATCGCCTCTTTCGCCGCGCGAACCTGGGCTGACACCTGCTCGGCCGAACGAACGATTCCGTCCTCGAGTTTCTCGACACTCTCCGCCATCCGTCAGCTCCTTAAGTCCGCCACGCGGCTTTCTTGCGTCGTCACGTCAACTCACCACATCAGGTGATCATGGGCCCTATGCTAGACTTGCAGGAAGGCCATGTATTCGTTGAATTAACCTATCCCCACCTTATCGGCTTAGGGTTATGTAGGGCATCACGAAGTGGCGACCTCCACACCGGGCTAATCCGGGGTGGAACCGAGCGCCGACATACAACGTAGACGTACAAATCAGACCTGCACCAATCGTGCCAAATGACAAAGTCAGGGCAAACCATGGCGAACCAAGGGCAGAGCGCCGATCGCGGTCTTGAGGGGCTCACTGCCGCCGCCAAAAGTGCTGCCAGTACCGAGGGCGCCAAAAAGGGCCTGCCTCCGGTGCATCTGTGGAATCCGCCGTTTTGCGGCGATCTCGACATTCGAATCGCCGGCGATGGTACTTGGTTCTACATGGGGACGCCAATCGGCCGTCACGCCCTGGTCCGCTTGTTCTCGACGATCCTCAAGCGCGAGGGCGACAAGCATTTTCTGGTGACGCCGGTGGAGAAGGTCGGCATCCGCGTCGACGATGCGCCGTTCATGGCGGTCGAAATGCAGAAAGACGGCGAGGACAACCATCGCGTGCTGAGCTTCCGCACCAATGTCGACGACTGGGTCACTTGCGATGCCGCGCACCGGCTCCGCTTCGAGCAGGCGCAGGATGGCGGCTTGACGCCCTATCTGCACGTGCGCGCCGATCTCTGGGCCAAGGTGACGCGTGCGCTCTATTACGATCTGGTTGACATGGGCGAGGAGCGGATGGTCGATGGCCAGCCGATGTTCGGCGTCGAGTCGGCCGGTGAATTCTTCGCCATGGCCGATGCGGAGCAGGTGAGGGCCGCGCTTTGAACAAGCCTATCCCCAGAAGCGATCCCGCCATCCTCGGCGCGGCGGATTTCTTCGCCCGCACGCGCGCGCGGCTCGGCTTCGACGTGCCGCCCGGCCTGTTCGACCCGAACATCATTCCGGCCTCGGGCGATCCCGGCACCGACAAGATGCTGGAGATCGTCGCCCGCGAGCAGCCGGTGCGACCTGCGGCGGTCCTGATTGCGGTGGTGGACCGTCCCGAGCCGACCGTCCTGCTGACGCAGCGTTCGGCGCATCTCAACGACCACGCCGGCCAGATCGCCTTTCCCGGCGGCAAGATCGACGCGACCGATTCCTCGCCGCTCGATGCGGCGCTGCGCGAGGCCGAGGAGGAGGTCGGCCTGTCCAGGGACTTCGTCGAGCCGATCGGCTATCTCGATCTCTACGGCACCGGCTTCGGCTTCCGCATCCTGCCGACGGTCGCAAGAGTGCGGCCCGGCTTTGACCTCACCATCAACCATTCCGAGGTCGATGACGCCTTCGAGGTGCCGCTCTCCTTCCTGATGAACCCGGCGAACCACCAGCTGCACAGCAAGGAGTTTCGCGGCATGGAGCGTTTCTACTACGCAATGCCGTTCGCGGAACGCTACATCTGGGGCGCGACGGCCGGCATGCTGCGTGTGTTGTATGAGCGGATCTACTCATCATGATCCGGCCGGTCCTCACCGAGATCGGAATCTTCCTCATCCCCTTTGCCGTCTATGCGCTGTTCCTGGCCGCCAGCCGCTCCGGGGTGTTCGCGCGATCGTCCTGGCCGGTCACCGTCGTCGCGCGGCTCGTGCTGGCCGCGCTCGTGCTGGTCATCGCGGGGCTGATCGGCCTCGCGCATTACTCCGGCGCCCCACCGGATTCGACCTATATTCCCGCCCATATCGAGAACGGCAAGCTCGTGCCGGGCAGGGAAAGCTGAATGGAAAGATAAGGGCTGGACGATGAGCGCGGAGCCGATCCTTGAGCCGGTCCTTGCCGATGCGCCCTGGCTGACCGCAGGCGGGACCGCGCGCGTCCTGCAATTGCTCAACGCCGATGGCGAGGAGGCGCGCGTGGTCGGCGGCGCCGTGCGCAACGCGCTGCTTGGCCTCGTGCCCGGCGACATCGACATCGCGACCACGGCGCGGCCCGAGGAGGTGGTGCGGCGCGCCAGGGCCGCCGGCATCAAGAGCGTGCCGACCGGCATCGACCACGGCACCGTCACGCTGGTGATCGACAGCCACCCCTACGAAGTCACGACGCTGCGCGAGGACACCGAGACCTTCGGCCGCAAGGCCAAGGTCGCGTTCGGCCGCGACTGGGTGAAGGACGCCGAGCGGCGCGACTTCACCATGAACGGCCTGTCGGTCGACGCTGATGGTGTCGTGTACGATTATGTCGGCGGCATCGCGGATGCCAAGGCGCGCCGCGTTCGCTTCATCGGGAATCCCGACCAGCGCATCGCCGAGGATTACTTACGCATCCTGCGCTTCTTCCGCATCCACGCCGCCTTCGGCGCCGGCGATCCCGACCGCGACGGCTATCTCGCCTGCATCCGGGGGCGCGCGGGCCTGGCCCACCTGTCGGCCGAGCGGGTGCGCATGGAGATGCTGAAGCTGCTGGTGACGTCAGGCGCATCCGCCGCCGCGCTGGCGATGGCCGATGGCGGATTGCTGCAAGCCCTGATCGGCGGCGTCGCCTATCCCGGCCCGCTCTCGGCGATGATCGCGATCGAGCGCGAGCTCGGCCTTGCCGCAAGCCCGACGCGGCGCCTCGCCGCGCTGGCGGTCGCCGTGACCGAAGACGCCAGGCGGGTCGCGACGCGGCTGCGCCTCTCCAATGCCGAGGCCAAGGCGCTGGATTCGATGGGGCATCGCTGGTGGCGTTTTGCCACCAAGGACGAGGCCAATGCGCGGCGGCTGCTCTACCGGCTCGGGCCAGAGCGCTATCACGATCGCGTGTTGCTCGGCTGGGCACGGGCCGGCGGCGACGTCGGTTCGTCGCGCTGGCGCGCGCTCGCCGAACTGCCGCAGCGCTGGACGGCACCGAAATTTCCGCTTCGCGCCGCCGACTTCATCGCACGCGGGATGGCGGAAGGGCCCGCGCTCGGACATGTGTTGACGCTCGCAGAGGACGCTTGGCTTGCGGCGGATTTTCCACTAGAGGAAGCCGCACTCGCTTCCATCGCCGATCAAGCAGCGGCCCGCATCGGCCGCGACGGGAAAAATTGACCATCGTCTCGGGCTTCGCCGATATCTCGATTTTCCAGCTCCTGCTGGTAGCAATGATGGCGTTGTTTGCTTCGATCATCGGTGGTCTCGCCGGCTACGGCACCGGCGCCCTGATGCCGCTTGTCCTGGTGCCGCTGGTCGGCGCCGAGCCGGTGGTGCCGATCATCGCGATCTCCGCGATCTTCACCAATGCGAGCCGCGCGATTGCCTATTTGCGCTATGCCGATCGCCGCCGCGCGATGATCGTGCTCGCCTGCGCGGCATTGACGACCGCGCTCGGCGCCTACGGCTACACCCGCCTCACCAATGCGGGCGCAGCGCTTGTGATCGGCTCCATGCTGATCCTCAGCGTGCCTTTGCGCCGCGTGCTGCGACGGCGCCAGGTCAGGATCGGCGACAGCGGCCTTGCCGCCGGCTCGGTCGGCTACGGCGTGCTGGTCGGCGGCACCTCCGGCTCCGGCGTGATCCTGCTCTCGCTCCTGATGGCCGCGGGCCTCGAGGGCGCCGCCGTGATCGCGACCGACGCCATGATCTCGCTCGGCACCGGCCTCATCAAGATCTCGGTGTTCGGCCTCGCCGGCGCCGTGAATGCACAGGTGCTCGCCTTCGCGCTGCTGATCGGCGGCATCGCGATCCCCGGCGCGTTCCTTGCAAAAGCTTTCGTCGAGCGGATGCCGGTGCACATCCACACCGCGATCCTCGATGTTGCCGTGATCACCGGCGGGCTGGTGATGATCTCGGCCGCGGCGAGGCAGCTGATCGGGTAGATGACGCCGGTCCAATTCGCATTCGTGCCTCGCATGCGGATCGAACCTCTCCCAGGTCGCTTCAAGTTGTCGTATGCAAACCGCATCCGTTCCTTCGGTTGAAGGCTGCGTCCGCGCTGCGGATCGCGCCGGAAGGAACTTCAGTTGCCAATTTCGATGCCTCCCGCAGCTCCAATTCCTTTGCGCTTGTCAACTCCCCGGCGAAGTGCGAGATTCGTGCGTGACTTCGATTTGCGCGTGAGCCTGCGCCGCGAAAGTTCAACATGATGCGACATCAGCGCATCCGGAATTCAGCCTCCCTGAGATCCTTCCTGCTCGCCCTTGCGATCGCGACAATCGGCTGCGGCAATGCGTATCCCGCCGGCCTTGTCCTCGTGGCCGCCGACAGTTCGCCCACGGCCTATGTCAGGGATGGCAAGCCGTCCGGAATACTTGTCGATGTCGTGACCGAAGCCTTTCGAAGGGCTGGCGAGCCGGTTGAAGTTCAGGTGATGCCCTGGGCACGTTGCCTGGCGGAAGTTCGCAGCGGTCGTGTCGACGGAATATTCTCCGTTTTCAGGCTGCCTGAGCGAAATGAGTTTCTCACCTACACCAGCGTCCCGGTCATCACCCAGGTGCTGGCGTTTTTTGTCCCTGCCGATTCCGATGTGCAGTTTGACGGCGACATCGGCAAGCTGGGAAGGCTTGGAATCGGGACCATCAGGGGCACGAGTTACGGCCTCAAGGTCGATAACGCGCTCAGGACAGGGGTATGGTCGACCGTTGTCGAAACCAACAATGTCGATAACCTCGTTGGCATGCTGTCTCTGAAGCGGATCGATCTGGCGATCGGCTACCGGCATGTCGTCCTCGAAGCCGCGCGCAACAAGGGCTATCTGGACAAGATCAGGGAGCTGTCTCCGGGCATCGACGAGATTCCAAGCTATCTGGCATTCAACAAGCAGCATGACTATTCGAAAGTCATTGCCGATTTCGATCGAGCACTGACGAGTATGAAGGACGACCGCAGCTTTGAGGCCATCTACGAGAAATACCTGGGGCCCAAGGCCGTGCACTAGCAGACGTGGATTACGTTGACGGTGCAGTCCGACACTGTCACCGTGGTCTCGCCGCCCTGTTGCGGGCGATCGTAAAGCGCGTACCATCGCGCCCATGCCAATCCAAGCAACCCCTGGGGAATCCCAATGACTGATCGAGAAAAGATTCTCATCGCGCTTCGCGAAAAGCCCCTGAAGACTTTCGACATCATGAAGCGCGTGAACATAAAGAACCAGGACGACTGCCAATCGCTCCTGTTGAAGATGCGCGACGACGGCGCCGTGAAGTTCGACATTCACAAGGGACATTGGCGCGCTGCGTGACCACGCGGCGATCACGCGAGGCGCCGCGTGGATTTGTTTCTCAAGTGCGCTCGTTCTTGGCCGGTATCGGCAGGCACTGGTTGCTGAAATAACCGATCGCGCCGCGCACCAGCGGAACATGGCAGACGAAGCCAGTGGGCCGGTATCGCACCCTGATGCGGTCCAGCTGCGCCATGGTCAACGTCATGAACGCATCGAGCCGGCGGGCCTGAAGCTGCAGCCTTTGCTCGCTGCTGGCCGGCGGCCTCGTCGTCTCCGGCCTGTTGGGGGTGTCGCTGCTCGAAGCCAGCGTGGTCGATTGACCGCGGAGCGCCTCGAAGCAATGGTGCATCACCAGAACGTGGTGCTTGGCGCTCCACCAGTTGACGGTGACAACCTTCTGCAAGGGATCGATCGTCCCGTCCGCATGCCTGGCGCAGAGATTGACATAGGCCTTCAGTCCGTCGGCCGTCGGATCGTTGCAGAGGTCTTCGCTGGGGCGTCCCGGATCGCCGCCATTGTAGATTGCTCCCTTGAACTGCGGCTGGTTGGCCTCGGCTTCGCAATCGAAATTGTACTTCGTGAGCAGCGATGCCGTCAGGGGATCCTGGTCGAGCGTGTGCTCCGCCGCTGCATCGCGGCCCATATCGCTGGGCCAATCGATGTAGATCTCCGCCTTGCGCGCGAAGATGGTGCCGTTCCGCCGCAACGATGCCCGGGCTTTCCGATAATCCGAGAACGGTTCGAGCGTCTTCTCGTCCACCGGCATGAAGGCGGGATTTGCCTGCGCCTTCAGCGAACCGAACTGTCCGGGCAGCATGTTCTCCTGCTGCGTCTGCACTTCGGCGAAGGCTTCCGAAATGTCGAGGAAGGTTTTCGTCGCCATGTCCATGTCGGCCTTGGCTTGCTCACCCACCTTTTGCTCATAGGAGCTCATGTACTGGAAGGATCCGCCGAGCAGGCCGGTCAGCAAAGTGACCGCCGTCAATCCTTTCGTGACCGAGAGCCGGCTGTCCCAGGATTGGATCCTTTGCCACGCACTCGGCGTGTCGGCCGGGGGTTGCGTACGCGCTGCGTCCTGGCTCTGCTCCATGGTCGCCTCCAACTCACTCCACGCCCCATGGGGCAAGGATACCGCAATCCCGAATTGCGGATTGTGAAGCATTTCACTTCAGGTGAGGCAGGGGGCTGTCAGGTCTGGTCCGGCGGATTGCGCTTGCTTGCGTGGGGTTTCGCATCTTGGCCGACCTGCGCCATGCAGCGATGTCCGCTGCCGCGCCGTGATTGGCGCAGAAGCGGACATCAGTTGCGGCCGGAGCCGGGCGCTCAGATCTGGCCGGGATGCGGCCTCAGCCGTGCCTATTCCTCGTCTTCGTCGTCCTCGTCTTCATCGTCATCCTCGTCCACCTCTTCCAGGTGTTCGAGCACGGCGAGCGGCAGCGTTTCGCGAAACAGGTCGCCTTCCACGCCCATCCAGAGACAGATCACGTCGTCGCCCTTCACTTCCGCGACGGTCAGCGGCTGGCCGCCGGATTTGAGCATGACGATATCGCCGGCTTTCAGTTCCATGGATGGTCCTTTCGGGTTGATTGATTGAAGAAGCTAGCAAGCCGGCATGACACGCCGATCACGGGATACGGGATCAGTGGATGTGCTGCGGCAGCGCGCATCCGCGGCCAGACTGGGAAACGCCGATCACGGAGGTTCAAGTCGGAGCGGTGCCATTGCGAGAGGCGAGAACGCCTGTCGGACGGGTTGCGCAGGGGCTGGTCCGTCCCATGCGCCGCGATGATGGCATCATGCCCCTGTTTTGCCCGACGGGTCAACCGATTTCGTAAAATCAGCAAACGATTGAGTTCAAGCCTTTGATTTTACGACGGCCGGCTACTGTGCATGGGGTTGTTTTCGATGTTTTGCGTCAGACCCGGTCCGGCACCAGTTCGGTCAGCGAGCGGATGATGCGGTCGGGCTTGATGGTCGATCCCTCGGGCAGGCCCTCGCCATGCACGTCGATCCAGATCGCATAGATGCCGAGCCGCTGCGGCGTCACGACCTCCCATTCCAGATTGTCGCCGATCATCCAGGTGTCTTTTGCGGTGACACCGAGCGCCTCCATCGCATGCAGATAGGCGCGCTCCTCGGGCTTGCCGAAGCCGTGCTCGCCTTCGATCTGGATGTGGTCGAAGCGGTGCGCGAGCTCGAAGCGCTCGACCTTGGCGCGCTGCATGTCCGCGGCGCCGTTGGTCACCAATGCGAGCTTGATGCCGTGGGCCCGAAACGCGTCGATCGCATCATGCGCGCCGGGGAAGACGAAGATCGCTTCTTCGCGATAGGTGGTGAAGCGGTCGGCGAGGCGATCGGCGAGATCGTCGGGGACGGCACGGTGGCCAGCGGCGGCGAGTGCGGCGAAGCCGCCTCGCACCGTGAGCCGCCGTGCCTCGCCAAGCTTCATCCGCCAGATCGGCTCCGCGGTCGACCAGAATTGCCGTGCACAGGCGAGCACAGCGGCTGCGACCTGCTCCGGCGGCAGCGGCGCGAGCTCTTCGGCGAACTCGTTCGTGATCGTGTTCCAGGCGATCTCGGGCCGGCCATAGGCCGACAGGATGGTGTCGTCCATGTCGATCAGCATGGCGCGGGGCAGGGGCTTCATTGCAGGCTTCATCGTGGTCATGGCCATTTCACCTCCGGCGGCAGCGACGACAGGATCGAGTCGACATTGCCGCCGGTCTTGAGTCCGAAGATGGTGCCGCGGTCGTAGAGCAGGTTGAATTCGACATAACGGCCGCGGCGGATCAATTGCTCCTCGCGGTCCTCGGCCGTCCAGCTCGTCGCGAAATTGCGGCGCACGATATCAGGGTAGATCTTCAGGAAGGCGCGGCCGACGTCCTGGGTGAAGGCGAGGTCGGCGTCCCAGTCGCCGCTGTCGTGCCAGTCGTAGAAGATGCCGCCGATGCCGCGCGCCTCTTTCCGGTGCGGCAGATAGAAATACTCGTCGCACCACTTCTTGTACTTGTCGTAATCGGCAACGCCGTTCGGCTGGTCGCAGGCCTCCTTCATCGCGGCGTGGAAGGCGATGCTGTCGGCGTCCTCCTGCGTGCGCCGGCGGTCGAGCACCGGCGTGAGGTCGGCGCCGCCGCCGAACCAAGCCTTGGTGGTGACGACGAAGCGCGTGTTCATGTGCACGGCGGGCACATGCGGATTGCGCAAATGCGCGATCAGGGAGATGCCCGAGGCCCAGAAGCGCGGATCTTCCGCGGCGCCCGGGATCTGTGCGCGATACTCCGGCGCGAACTCGCCGTGCACGGTCGAGCAGTGCACGCCGACCTTCTCGAACAGGCGGCCCGACATCATCGACATCACGCCGCCGCCGCCGGCCGTGCCGCTGTGGTCGGTGCGCTGCCAGGGCGTGCGCTTGAAGCGGCCGGCCTCGCCGGGATAAAGGCTTTGCGGCGCGTCGTCTTCCAGCCGCTCGAAGCTCGCGCAGATGTCGTCGCGCAGAGCCTCGAACCAGGCGCGGGCGCGGCTCTTGCGGTCTTCGATCGTCGAGGCGTCCATGTCCAAATCCCAAACCGGCCCAGTAGGGTGGGCAAAGGCGCCCTTGCGCCGTGCCCACGATCTCTCTCCATCATCTCGAATGGTGGGCACGCTCCGCTTTGCCCACCCTACGAATTCACCCCTGCGGACCGTAATAGGTGCAGCTCTCGTTGCAACTGTCGCGGTGGATGCTGACGCGGGTCAGCTTGCCGATATGCTGTAGCCGCTCCCAGACGAAGCGCGAGAGGTTTTCCAGCGTCGGGGTCCCCAGCGCCTCGATCTTGTTGAGGAACTTGTGATCGAGCGTCAAGCGCACCTCCTCGATGGCGCGCTGGAGCAGGCCGAGGTCGACCACCATGCCGGTCTTGGCATCAGGCGTGCCGCGCACCGTCACCTCGGCGCGGAAGGAGTGGCCGTGGATCTCTTCGCTCGCCGCGCCAAACGTCGTTCCCGACAGCGAATGCGCCGCCTCGAAGCGGAACGATTTCGTCAATTCCCACATCTGTTCGAAAACCAATCCTATCTGATGCCGAGCGATTTATGCGTCTGCACGCTCAGCCGCCATTGCGGGTGGTGCAGGCAATAGTCGATCGCCCGTGCGGTATTCTGGATCACCTCGGGTCCGTCCATCGGCTGGAGCGAGAAGCGCTCGAAGGCGAGGTCCTCGAAGGTCTCGGGTGAGGCGAGGGCTTGCGGATAGACCAGCTTCAATTCGTGGCCGCGCTTTTGAACGAGCTCGCTGCCGCCCTTGGGGCTGACGCAGATCCAGTCGAGCCCCGCCGGCGCGGCGATCGTTCCGTTGGTCTCGACGCCGATCTCGAAGCTGCGGGCATGGAGCGCGTCGATCAAATCGGCATCGACCTGGAGCAGCGGCTCGCCGCCGG
>NZ_AKIY01000210.1 GCF_000282615.1 Bradyrhizobium sp. YR681
CTGGCTGCTGCTCGGCGAGCCGCCGACGATGTTGCAGGCGGCCGGACTCGTGACGGTGCTGTGCGGGTTTTATCTGGCACAGCGGCAGCGGTGACGGGACGGCGCGAACGCGGCCGAGACAGCGCTGCCGCGCGGATGGCCGCGAGCAGGCTATGCCTTCTTCACGAACTCCGACTTCAGGTTCATCGCGCCGATGCCGTCGATCTTGCAGGCGATGTTGTGGCCGTCGGTGGCCTCCTGGAGGCGGATGTTGCGGACCTTGGTGCCGCCCTTGACGACCGAGGAGGAGCCCTTGACCTTGAGGTCCTTCATCACGATGACGCTGTCGCCGTCGGCGAGCACATTGCCATGGGCGTCGCGCACGCCCGTCTCCTGCGACGCATCCGCTTCGGCGCCGGCCGCAGCGCTCCATTCATGGCCGCATTCCGGGCAGATCCAGAGATCGCGGTCCTGATAGGCATGCTCCGATTGGCAGCTCGGGCATTTGGTGGCATCGGTCATGGCAGGTCTCGTCGCTCGGAACGTCTCGGGGCGCGTTGCGCGGCCGCACCGTAGGGGCGGCGCGAGGGAATGCAAGGAAAAGCTGGTGTTGCGCAAGGCGGACGGATGCCGTTCAAGAAAATCTCGAAAACAACCCCATGCACAGTAGAAATCGCCAGCGTTTTCAATTGTTCGTAAAAACCGAAAATGATTTGACGCGTCGGGCAAAACAGGGGTAGTATGAGAAGGTCGGCAGGTGCGACGGCCAGCGGTTTGTCGCCCGGATGGTGCGCAGCGCAATCCCCGGCCGGCGTAGCCTGAGGCAACATCCCGGATTGCGCTGCGCTTCATCCGGGCTACGCACTACGCACCACCTCGCGCATCCGGGCTGGAGCCGATGCCGGGACAAGCCTCGCGTAAGCGCGCGCTGCGATGGTGGCCTCCACTTTGGGGTAGAGGAGATTCTGCAATGCCGATCGCGGGGCAAAAGCTGGCCTTTGTCATGGCCTCGTCCAACCACGGGACGATGATCGTCAATCGCTTCGACTATCGGATGACCGGTCCCGATGACGGCTACGGCGTGGGATTTCAGATCCTGGAGACGGCCGCTTTCGACCCGGTCGAGGTCAATGTCGCGCTCGAATTGTTGGCGTTGCGACGCAAGTACCACGGCGACGGCGTGATCGCCATCGACTGCGGCGCCAATATCGGCGTGCACACGATCGAATGGGCCTCGGCGATGACGGGCTGGGGCTCGGTGATCTCGATCGAGGCGCAGGAGCGGATCTACTATGCGCTGGCGGGCAACATCGCCATCAACAACTGCTTCAACGCGCTGGCGGTGAATGCGGCCGTGTCCTCCGAGTCCGGCACGATGCAGATCCCGAACCCGAACTATTTTGCGCCGTCCAGCTTCGGCAGCCTGGAGCTGCGGCAGCGCCCGGGCAACGAATTCATCGGTCAGCCGATCAGCTATACCGACAACACCGTCGTCGTCCGGAAGCTGACGCTGGACGAACTCGACTGTCCGCGCGTCGATTTCATCAAGATCGACATCGAGGGCATGGAGATGGAGGCCCTCGCGGGCGCCCGCGAGACGATCCACAAGCATCGCCCGATCCTGCTGATCGAAAAGATCAAGACGGATGGCCGGCAGCTCGAGCAGTGGCTGCGGGAGCACGGCTATCACGCCATGGCGCTCGGCATCAACGTTCTCGCCGTGCATCAGAGCGACCGGAGCTGGCGGGATATCGACCCGCCGCGCAGCGCCGGCCCGCAGCATGAATCGCGCGGCCTCGCGACGATGAATGCCTAGACCGGCTGCGCACTCGCCGTCACTTCGCCGGCGCGCGCGACGACATCGGCCACATTGCGATCCAGATATACCCGACCATGCGGCGGGGCGCGTGCACGTGGTGTGCACCCACCAGGCGCCTCGCAGGCCCGCTGCGAACGCGTGGGCGCAGGCGCTTGCTTTTCCTTGGCATGGGACTTGTGGGACCGGCTAGGATGGGGTGAGCCGTTGCGAGATCCATCAGCCCGGACGTTGATAGGCATCGGTTCGGCGCCGGGCAGGACTCCGCAGCCCGCTCCGCATGATCAGGCCGTGAGGCGAGATGCCAACAAAGCCGTCAAGAAAGCTGAAGACCTATCAGACCTCGCTCGGCTTCTATGACCAGGCGATCGCCGCACCCTCGATGAAGGCGGCGCTGGACGCGTGGGGCGCCAAGTCCAACCTGTTCCATCAGGGCATCGCCAGGGAGACCGATGACCCCGACATCGTCGCGGCGACCCTGGCGGCCCCCGGAATCGTGCTCCGGCGGCCGGTCGGGTCGGACGGCGCATTCACCGAGCATTCCGAACTGCCGAGCGATCTCGCCGGGGACGACGGCAAGGTGAAATCCAGGTCGAGGCCGAAGAAGGGTTCAGCCAAGAGTTTGGCCAAGAGTTCGGGCAAGGGTTCAGGCAAGAGTTCGGCCAAGCGTCCAGCCAAGCATGCGGCGAAGTCCGGGAGCGACGATCGACAAGCGCGCGCAGCCGCCGCGGCCTTTGCCAAGGAAGAGCAGCGACGCGACACCGCGCGCCGCAAGGAAGAGGCTGCCCGCGCCAAGGAGCGCGCGCGCCGGGAGAAAGCCGTCGCAGCCGCCGAGGCGGCACTGGAGCAGGCGAGGCAGGACCACGCGGCGCGGTCGGACGAGATCGAAGCCGAGCGGGCCGCGCTGGACGAACGTGCCGGGGCCGAGGAGGGACGGTGGGACAAGCAGCGGATCAAGCTGGAAGCGGCGGTGCGTCGGGCGCGGGAGTAGGGTGGCCACAGCAGGCGCTCCGCGCCGTCGGCTCACCAATCCGGATCGCCGTAGGGATCGACCATATAGGGCGGCGGCATCCAGGGCCCGCGCGGCGGCGGCCTGGGCCGCCTTGGTGAGGCCGTCTGCACGTGCGGCCGCACCGGCGCAGCCGCATCGTTGCCCGTCGCGCTCCGCACGACGGGTCTGGCGGAGGCGGACGTGGATGACGTCGTCAGTTGGGACTGCAGCGCCTGGACCTGCGCGGCGAGGCGCGCATTGTCCGCCGCATCCTTCTCCTGCGCGGCCTTGAGCTGTTGAATGGTGTCGGCCTGCTCGCGCAGCGTCTGCTCGTTGCGGCTCTTCAGTTGCTCGAGCTTTGCGTTGATGCTCGCAAGCTCGCCGGTGATGGTCTTGAGCGATTGCGCGAGATCGGAAGATGACGGCTCAGCTGTGGCGGCAGGCTTTGGGGCGCTTTCCGTTTCCTTGGCTACCGGCGGCGCGGGCATTGAACTTGGCCCGTCCGCAGCAGCCAGGAGCACGGCCGGTGGCTGCGTCGGGCTTTCCGCCGCGGACGCTGGCGGGGGCTCGCTCGCCGCCGGCGGCGCCCATCGCGCCATGATCGACCTGGTCATCACCTTTGCTTCATCGCGATATTGCGAGGCGAAGGCGGCACCGAGAATGCCGATCGCCAGCACGAGGCCAACCAGGGCACGCATCATGGTCCGATCTCCCCTCAGGCCTTGATCGCGAACCCTGCTGTCCGGTGGCGGTGCCTTGTCCCTGGGAGTCTTGTCTTCCGGAGTTTCGGCTGCCTTCGCTCCGGCGCTTGCCTGCGCGGGCCGCGGAGCTTCGTTGCCGCGTTCCATTCCGGAAACCAGCCGATCCAGCCGCGCGAGGTCTTCCTCTGCGCTCTTGATCCGGTCATAGGCCCGCGCCAGCCCGCCATCGGCGCGCGCCTCGTCCGGCTTGACGGCATCAGGTTTGGCGGCATCAGGTTTGGGGTCGTCTGGCACGAATGCGCGCTCCATCCAGTCGGGCGTCAATGGGAGTGCGGCAGTCCGATCGTCGGAAGGATAGGCCTCGCCGTCGGCCAACACAACGCGCGTGCGAAGGAGAAATTATGGCCGGCTCGGGGGCGGGGCGGATCGAGGCACGACACCGAATTGTCGTTCGTGGACGGGATGAGCGACGTGTCCGCCGGAGCTCGCACGGCGAAGGCGGAAGCGCTTTCCGGAGCCGTGCCGGCGGCAGGATCGCGGTTCCGTCCCTATATGAGCCGAAGTCCATTTGGGAATGCCATGTCTGACAAGTCCGTGAAATCCGCAAAGCCTGTGATCGTCCGCCCGCGCCGCGCGGCGCCGGTGCTGGTGTGCCGCAAGTGCCTCAAGCGCAGCGACGAGGGCGCCGATGTCAGGCGTGCGCTGAAGTCGCTGATGAAGGCGAGCAGGCCCGAGGGCAGCAAGGCGGCAAAGCTCGTCATGACCGGCTGCTTCGGGCTCTGCCCGAAACAGTCGATCGTCGTCGCGAGCGGCGCCAGCCTGCAGCGGCAGGAATATGTGCTGGTTGCCGACCGCGATCAGGTGCCGCGCGCGCTTGCGCTTTTGAATGGCGAGGACGCGGAGTGAACTT
The DNA here is from genome assembly GCF_000282615.1 of Bradyrhizobium sp. YR681. Classification (GTDB taxonomy): domain Bacteria; phylum Pseudomonadota; class Alphaproteobacteria; order Rhizobiales; family Xanthobacteraceae; genus Bradyrhizobium. The sequence continues at coordinate 4,398 of NZ_AKIY01000210.1, forward strand.
GCTTGCAGATGTCGCCGCTTCGGGCATCACCTTGTCTTGACGTGCACACGCTTTGGCGGTCCGGGTTTCGGGGCCAGCAGCTTGAGGGTGATGCCGTGCTGCCAGGCGCGGGCCCTGACAGCCTTTTCACTGCGCGAAAGAGTGGCCGCGATCTCGTCGGCGCGCATGCCTGATTCCGCCAGGGTCTTCAGCCGGTGGTGCTCCTCGGCCGTCCAGCGCTTCACCAACGGCCAGGTCGACTGCATCAGCCCAATTCTCCCGCGACTTGCTTCAGGGCTCGCATAGCGGGGCGGGCTGGCCGCGTATGTGCACTTGTGAACAGGAAGGGCGCCCCAGGAGACTTCTCCTGGACGCGCATCGCTGAGCCTATTTCTGCACCACGCTTTGCGTGCCGGTCTTGGCCGGTGCGGGTTCCCACGGAGCCGGCAGGATCACGCGAATGGGCCGGGCCTCGCCGGCGTGGTCGCTCACGCTTGAAGCGACCCGTGCGGGCTGCTCGTGTCCGCCTTCGGCCGCGGCCACTGCGATGGAGGCCAGGATGAAACTCGCCGCAATCGCCACAACCCGTAAATCAAAAATCATTGTCGCCGTCCTCCGTTGCCTCAGAGAACGGCGGAGCGGCAAGAAAGTTCAGGGGAAACGATGGAGGTGATGCCCGGATGACGGTGATGGTGCACTCAAACCAACGCCGTCCAACGTCGCGCCTCACGATTTGAGGCGCGTCAACATCCTCGTGCGCGAGGCCGGCTATCCTGACCAGGGGCCGACATGCAGAGGCGTGCGATGGACAATGCAATCAGACAAAAGATCCAGACCTTGCTGGACCGGCACCGGACCATGCGGATTGCGACCTTGCGGGCCGACGGCTGGCCGCAGGTGACGACCGTCGGCTATGCCAACGAAGGTCTCACCATCTATTTCCTGTGCGGCCTCGACAGCCAGAAGGCGCAGAACCTGTCCCGGGACGATCGGGTCTCGCTCGCCATCGATGACGACCCGGCAGAGGTGATGGAGATCACCGGCCTCTCCATGGCGGCGCGGGCGCGAACCCTGACCGATCCGGCCGAAATCGAGAAGGCGATCGGCCTCCTGATGTCGCGCTATCCGGAGCAAAAGGCCGCCGGCCTGCCGATGCCCAACCCGTCCGAGGTTCGCCTGATCGGTCTGACGCCGACCGTGATCTCGCTGCTCGGCTATTCCAAGGGATTCGGCCACACCGACCTGGTGGAGTGTTGATGCAGCGGGCTCACTGGGTGGGATGATCGCGCCGCCGGCCAGGGATCAACCGGTGCGACGCCGAACTTGGTGCTGACGGTCAGGCGGGCGGTATCGACGACGAAGCGCCGGCTCTGCGTGATCGTCGTCGTGCGGACGTTTCCGATCCGGTCGACCGCGTTGACCGACGGGCGCCCGCGCTCCAGCCCACGCGCGTCTCGGACGGTCCCGGCGAAGCTCGCGCTGCCGCAATTGCCGCTGCCGGGGCGTGGCTAAAAAAACGTCGCGGCGCTCAAATTCCCTTCAGATGTGTCCGCTTTCCCCAGGGATTTCAGGACCTGGCTGCCTAGAAGACAGCATTGAATTTTTATCTGAATACAGGAATAGTTGGGGGATGGATCAGGTGCGTGCGGCGATGGCGATTGCGATTGCGATAGATTGGCTGAGCGCGGAGGCGACGCCATGACGCTGAATGTCGCGGATGATGAGCTGCTGTATCTGTCGCAGGCGGATGTGGTCGCATGCGATGCGCAGGTCGGCGAGCTGGAGGCCGCGCTCCGGCATGCCTTCCTTCGCCGCGCGGAAGGCGGGGTCTGGTCGCATCCCAAGGTCACGATCAGCGCGGGCGGGGCCAACATCTTCCGCGGCAAAGGCGCGGTGATGGATCGCCCGGGCTATGCGGCGTTCAAATGGTTCGGCTATTTCCCCGGCAACAGCAATGGGGTGCCTGATTTCATGCCGCTGATCGTTCTCAACGAGATCGAGACCGGACGGCCGGTGGCCATCATGGACGGTGTCTGGATTTCGGCGATCCGCACGGCGCTCATCTCGCTTGTCGCGGCCCGCTTCATGGCGCGCGCCGACGCGGGCACGATCGGTTTTCTGGCGTGTGGTGCCCAGGCGCGAAGCCATCTCGATGTGTTCGCCGCGGCGTTTCCGTTGACCCATGTCGTCGCGTTCAGCCGCCGCCTCGAGACGGCGGAGGCCTTCGCCGCCAAAGCCCGCGAGAAAGGCCTGCAGGCGCGCGCCGTGTCCGATCCGCGCGCGGCGATTGCGGGGTGTGACATCGTCATCAGCTCCGTTCCGCATGGTTCGCCGACCAATCGACAACTCGATGCCAACTGGGTCGAGCCGGGCACCTTCGTCTCGTCGGTGGATCTCGGCTTCGGCTGGAAACGCGACAGTCTTGCCGCCTTCGATCGCACCATGACCGACGACCGCGAGCAGAGCACCGCCGGTCCGAACGGAGTCCTGAATTACGACGGACCGTTCGCCGGCGATATCGCCGATCTCGTGTCCGGTCGCATCGCCGGGCGCACCCATCGCGACGAGCGCAACGCATTGATCTTTTCGGGCGCGGGCCTCGCGGATCTCGCCGCTGCGGCTTTCATCTATGAAGCGGCATGCGCCAAGGGCATCGGCACGAGATTGCCGCGTTGAACGGATATCGACGCGCCTCGCACGCGTCACGGAATGGAGCTTAGGGATGAGCAAGACATCGTCGCCGGGTCAGCAGATGCAATCTGTCAATTCCAAGAGGGCCATGATCGGCCGCCGCCGGTTCATGGGGCTCGTCGGCGGCTCTGCGGCGCTGCTGGCCGCGCCGCGGATTGCATCGGCGCAGGCCTATCCTGACAAGCCGGTTCGCGCCATCGTCACCTTCGCGCCCGGCGGCACCGCCGATGTCTATGCGCGCCTGGCCTGCGCGTATCTTTCGGAAAAGCTCGGGCAGCGCTTCGTGGTGGAGAACATCGCTGGCGCGACCGGCAACCGCGGAACGGTCCAGGCGGCGCGGTCGACGGCGGATGGCTACACGATCCTGTTCGCGCTGAGCACGCACGCGGTCAATGCGTCGGTCTTCACCAACATCCCATATGATCCGATCGCGGATTTCGTCGCCATCAACCTGTCGGTCTCCTCGACGCACGTGGTCTCCGTCAATCCCACGCTGGCAGTCAAGGATGCGAAGGAACTGGTGGCTTACCTGAAAGCGCGGTCCAATCAGAATTACGCGCATGGCGGCGTCGGGACCCAGGGGCATCTGCTCGCGGAGCGCTTCAGGGTGACGCAGAAGCTCGATATCGTCGGCGTGCCGTTTCCAGGCGCAGGCCCGGCGGTTCAGGCCGTGGTCGGCAATCATGTGCCGATCGGGTGGACCACCATGGCATCCGCCGGACCGATGATATCAGGGCGGCAACTCAACGCGCTCGCGGTCACCGGCAAGACCCGCTCGAAACTGCTGCCGGATGTTCCGACCATGATCGAGCAGGGATTTCCGGAGATCCAGGGTGACACCTGGGTCGGCGTCATGGCGCCGAAGGGGACGCCGGACAGCGTGGTGACGATCATCAACACCGCGATCAACGAGTTCCTGCAACAGCCGGCGGCGCAGCAGCGCCTTGCCGAGGTCGGCTTCGACGTCGTGAACAAGGGCCCGGCCGAATTTTCCCGCATCCTGGTCGAAGAGACCGGGTTCTGGAAAAAGATCGTGGACGAGACGGGCGTGAAGGTCGAGTAGGTCGTCGACGCTCTCGTAGGGTGGGCAAAGCGCAAGCGTGCCCACGCTTTATTCGTGATCGAGATAGGTCGTGGGCACGGCGCGAGCGCGCCTTTGCCCACCCTACGGCGCAACGAGGCATCGACGTTCAGTGCGCCTCACTTTTTGCGGAGGTTAGGCTTGGGGGCCTGTTCCTTGATAAGCGCGGCGATGCGGGAAACGGAGCAGCGAACGTTTTGGACGTTTTGGAATGACGCTGTCGCGATCGTGTCGGGAAGCATCTGTGGCGACGTTATTGGGTGGGCTCTTGGCGGGGCCGTATGGGGTCTGTTCTTGTTGGCGAAAAATTACAGCGCCTTCACTGGGGTGGCCGCAATTGCATGTGGGACGCTTGTTCTTGCTTGGGCCGCATGGCGATCATTCAGAGCCGACACCGAAGCCGCCGATGATCCTGACGACGTGAGAGGCAGCTGATTGACGAAAATCGCGAGGGGCACGAGATGGGAAGAGCGAAGCGAAGACCATCAACAGTCGTGGCGGAATGATGGGTCTCGCAAGGGTTCAATCCGTCCTGCGGGCTGTCATCGTCATTCCGGCAATCAATAGCGTTCGCCGCTGCCCTTTTGCTGATTGATCCAGGCCGACAATGATTTCGGCGCCGATTTCGCGGCCCGGCCCGGTGATGCCTTCGCATTGTCGCGGACGCCTTTCGCCGGACGGGCGCGCGACGCCTCCGTTGCGCCAGCGCCCCTCAAGGCAGACGTCGACGCCTCCGCGGCTTCCTTCTCAAGCCGCAACTGTTTCAAGCGCGCCATCTTGAGGCGCTCGGCCTCGACTTCGGGTCGCTCGGCGAGCGATGGCTTGGGTTGAGCAAGCTCGGCCGTAACAAGGACACCGAGAATGGTCGTCTCGCCGAGCGCCTTGCAGGCCTCTAACCGATGCAATCCCTCGACCAGAACGAGGCGATCTCCGTCGAGCCGGACGGAAATGGGCTCCTGCTGTCCGATCTCCAGCATACTTTCTGCGATCTCCGCAACGCTCTCGGGCTTGAGGGCTTTCTTCTGCTTCGTGGGAACGAAGATCTTCTCGATCGGGAAGCTTTCCGGCTTGGGCATAAGTTGACTCTGGTTCTAGCGGGCCCGTCGGAACCCATGCCGGTGGGTTAAGAGTCTAAGGGGGGAGGGGCGCAGACGCAAAGGCAATTCGGGGGCGGGGTGTTGATGAGCATCGAAGCCGGAACCGATCTGCGATTGCGGCGACAGGACTGGCACCGTAATTCGGCATGCTGATCGCAGAAACTAGCCGGATGAGCGAAGCGATATCCGGGGCTTCGAGTGCTTGGCTTCCCGGATATCGCTGTGCTCATCCGGGCTACGCTCGCTGCAATTGTTCATTCAACGGTCAGATTCGTTTCTTTCGGCACGTCGCCGGCATTCGTGCGGAGTAGGCATCGCATCGCACGCGCCGCTGGAGTGAACGCTGCGTCGTACGAAAAGGCATGCCAATCGATGTTCTCTCGGGCACCCAATTGATCCTGGTGAAGCTTATCTCTGACGCTCTTCACGCTATCGACGTCCGCGCCAAGATCGGACTTCGCCTCGGGATCGAATTTCTTCGTCAGAGAGGGTTTCCATTGAACGATGGGGATGCGGTTGGCGTCGGACCCGTCCAAACCGTTTTCCCTTAGCCAGAGTGCGGAGCCCAGACCCTCGCATATCGAAAACATGCCCACGCAGAACTCGAAGTTGAGCATGTGAAAGTAGGACTCGAAAAGAAGTTTGCCCTGCTTTGCGTGGGGAACGATCAGCGCGGCCTTCATCTCCATCCCGACCAGAACGTGTTTGAGATTGGAGATCAGTCGTCGCTGAACTTCCTGATGGAGGCTCGCCGGGAGACATTTCCTGATCCAGGCTTCCCAATCTGACGCGGTGGAACGGTGAACGTATCCCGAGGGTTGCTTGGGCAGATCGATAAGGTAGAACAAATTCGGTCTCCTTGTCTGTCGCGCCGCGATATTCCGTTTTTCGATGGAGCGTCGAGAATTGAGGTGACAAACACTCACTTTAAAGTGGATATGATAGTTAAGTGCACCGTAATTCATGGGTTTTGTGGGGAGCGGGTGGGATGGGTTGAACCCTTGCGAGAGCCATCACCTGGCTGAGTTGACGGGTATCGCTTCGGTGAAACCCATCAATAGCCGTCAAGGAATGATGGGTTTCGCAAGGGCTCCTACGGGCTGCGATGATGTGGCAGTCGCGTACCAGTAGGCGCAGGCAGAGGAGACGAGAGCGGGCGACAGGAGCGAACACTGCTTATGGGTTTACCGAGGTTTGCGTCGAACGGTCTGTGACTGAGGCGTCTCATTGGTGGTGAGCAGTGCGTCTGGGGGCGCGGCAAGAACTCGTTGCGTGTCAGTTTCAGCTTCAATAGTCACTGCGTCATTGGGGGCGGGCGCTCCTCGTAGCCTCTCAGTGAGGTCGCGCATAGCCTCATCTACAACGCTGATGAATGCGATATACGTTCCGTAGGGTCTAATCAGACTCGCTACCTTATCTTCCTGAGTGCGGTCGCCCTTATTGCCAAAGTACAGGTCCACATGGGTGTCGACTGTGATAACACCAATAACTTTGTTTGAGTCTTGTCCGTACCCCTTTGTTACGGGCACACAGATCATCGAGGTATAGTTGGAGCTTTGATGTGCGTAGTTGTCTTTCCATTCGTGCCGATCTTTGAAGTCCTCAATGACCGGTCGACTTTTTTCCCAAGCTGTACCGGCACAACCCTCGCCTTTAAGATAGGTAACATTCATAGACATCGAGCGAGGAGGATTGTCATCTCGAGTGTGCCATCCAAAATATATGAGTCTTTCGCCTTCAGGCTGTCCCTGCACCTCCATGTAAGTGGCCCTGAACCAGGCTTCCGTTCTTGGAATCATGCGGTATTTGCTGGCGCTAGCGCTCAATGAGTCGCACAAGTCCTTGAGAGTTTGATTGATGGCAGGCAGCTTCGCGATACTATTTGCTCCATACTGAATGATCGCCAAATCGCCACTTTTTAAAGCCGAGACCGCAAAAGTGTTTCGACGCAATCGCGCCGTAAGAAAATCCTCGGCGACGGCGTACATGTCAAACTCAGCGGCTGATTGGCGACTCTCTTCTTCAGCAGTGGCCTTCGCTCGCTGTTCAATATCTTTCGATGTTTCAGAAAATAAATATTCCATAACCACGGAGACAACCAAATAAATGCTGCTCACGGCGGCGACAGTTGAATGAGATGCATGCTCGAACATGGCGCCAATCGCCACGAGTGTGAACGCGCTGGCTACGCGATAAGCAACAACAGGCCATTTCATGTCGATGAGAGATCTTACGCGGCGCAGTAAATTGCTCCAGCGTTTGGACTCTCCCCTGGACCTGGTCGATGGGGCTTCAGAATCGTTCATCCTGAACCTCGCCGAAGATAACCGTGCAACTAAGCCAAATTGGCTATTAAAATGTTGCGGGTATTGTCGTCCGCGAATGCGGCCCGAGCCGACGCCCTACATAGTTGTTTGACGTCATCGATTGAATACGAAAAAGATTTGGCGACTTTGTATAGCTCTTCAGTAAGTGAGGTACGACACCGGACCGGATTGTCGGTGCAGATCACGAATGGAATGTTTCTTTCTCGCAATCTTTCCAACGGTAATTCGCGATAGCCGTTGACGATGCCGAGGAATTTATTGCTGGTGGGGCAAATCTCGAGGACGCACTGTCGTTCCGCAAGGAGATTTAGCGTGGGCTCGCTCTCAACAGCCGCTATTCCATGTCCAATTCTAGAGGCGTGCAGATGGCGTATAGCGTATGAAACGTTCTCGGCCGGGCCAACCTCTCCTGCGTGAATTGTGACGGGCACATCAAGATCGTTGGCCATATTGAAGAATGACGTGAATTCTGACGCGTCGGCGGCTAGCTCATCGCCGTTAAGGTCGACGCCCACGAAGCACGAAGCATGCTCTCTGATGATATAGAGCATTTTTGCAAACATCTTTGAGCGCGTTGCTGGGGCCAATTTAGAATATACGTGACGGGGAATGCCAAGGATGCACTTGGTTGTGGTGCCAAATTTGGAGTCAGCTTCACGTAGGGTGACGGTGACCGTTTCGGCGAATTCCTTGAAGGAGTATTCGCTGCGGTCTCCTAAAAACGCGCGCGGCCCAACTCGCAATTCCGTATAAATCACATTATCAGCAGCCGCGTCCCGAACAATCTCAATTAGGATTTCGCGAACCGCTGCCAGGGACACGAAGAGCTTATTTAAAATCGGCCATGGAATGAAATATTGCTGATGATCCGAGACGCTTTCCTGGGAGAAAAGGATCTTGTCTAAATCGGCTGCAATATAGGTCGGCAGCTCTACTCCATATTTGGCTGCTATCCGCACGGCGGTTGCCGCGCTAATTGATCCTGTCACGTGTCGATGAAGATCTATCTTCGGAAGAGAAGCGATTCGATGAAACAGAGATGCGTCTGTTTCATCACTTAGAAAGGACATTTGGTCAGGGGGCCTCGACGATTGGCGTCGAACAGGTGACTGCCGAAACGCGTATGTCATGATGCCCTGACCGCCGTGGCGCGATGCAATATTGGGAGGCTACGTAAGCGTATGCAATGTATGCGGGAATTTCCAGAAGTTACCTAGTCTAGCTTGGGAAGTAAAGAGAGCATGATTCGAGGGTGTGGGGGACAGCCAAAATCAAGAATTCACGCCAAAGATCGCATCTTCTGTCCGAAGACCGTCAAGCGCCGAAGACTTGCCGTCCCCCACCATGTCCCTTTACGAACACCCCGTCGTGCTGCCGCAAGTATCGCACTTCATACACGTGCCATTCCGCACCAGCGTGAAGTTGCCGCACTCGCTGCACATCTCGCCTTCGTAGCCCTTGGCCTTGGCTTCCGCGCGGCGCTCGGCCTTTGAGGGAGCCGCGACCGTCGCGGCGCTGCCGGCCTTGCTCCACTGGAGGGCTTCGAGCTTCTCCGTGGGCGAGAGGTCGTGGGCCACTTCCTGCTTCAGCGCGACTGCGCCTTCCAGGACGTCGCCGACACGGGCGCTGGCGCCGTGGCCGGCGAGAGCGGTGACCTTGCTGCCGCCGGAGGGCGCGCTGTCGTTGCCTTGCGCGACCGCAGCCGAGCCGCCGCGCATCACGAACAGATTGTCGGTGCGGGAGCGGGTGAGGCCGCGCGAGACCAGGCGGGTTGCCTGGTGGTTCTGCTCGTCCGGCTCCTTGCCTTCCTCGACGCCCTTGCCGAGCGCGTCGAAATTCGACTCGGTCGGATCGACATGGGCGAGGTCGAAGCGCGACATGTAGCTCACCGCGAGCTCGCGGAAGACGTAGTCGAGGATCGAGGTCGCGTACTTGATGCTGTCGTTGCCCTGCACGGGGCCCGCCGGCTCGAAGCGGGTGAAGGTAAAGGCGTCGACATATTCCTCGAGCGGCACGCCGTATTGCAGGCCGAGCGAGACGGCGATTGCAAAATTGTTGATGAAGGAGCGCAGCGCCGCGCCTTCCTTGTGCATGTCGATGAAGATCTCGCCGAGACGGCCGTCGTCATATTCGCCGGTGCGCAAGTAGACCTTGTGGCCGCCGACGACCGCCTTCTGGGTGTAGCCCTTGCGGCGATCCGGCATCTTCTCGCGCTCGCGCATCACGATGATGCGCTCGACCAGCTTCTCGACGATCTTCTCCGAGACCTGCGCGGCACGCGCCGCCATCGGCTTCTCGTAGAGGCTCTCGACCGCATCGTCCTCGTCCTCATCGTCGCTGATGAGCTGCGAGTTGAGCGGCTGGGAGAGCTTGGAGCCGTCGCGGTAGAGCGCGTTGGCTTTCAATGCGAGTTTCCACGACAGCATGTAGGCGGACTTGCAGTCCTCCACCGTGGCGTCGTTCGGCATGTTGATGGTCTTGGAGATCGCACCGGAGATGAAGGGCTGGGCCGCGGCCATCATGCGGATGTGGCTCTCGACCGACAGGTAGCGCTTGCCGATCTTGCCGCAGGGATTGGCGCAGTCGAACACCGGATAATGCTCGGCCTTGAGGTGCGGAGCACCTTCCACCGTCATCGCGCCGCAGATGTGGACGTTGGCCGCCTCGATCTCGCGTTTTGTAAATCCGACGGCCTGGAGGAGATCGAAGCCCGGAGCCGCGATGGCTTCAGCGCCGATTCCCAGCTGGTCGCGAATAAAATCTTCGCCAAAGGTCCACTTGTTGAAGGCGAACTTGATGTCGAAGGCGGTCGGCAAGGCCTTCTCGACTTTTGCAATCGCCTCGTCGGTGAAGCCCTTGGACTTCAAGGTCGAGGCGTTGATGCCGGGGGCGTTGGAGAGCGAGCCGTGGCCGACGGCGTAGGCCTCGATCTCCGCGATCTCGCTCTCGCGATAGCCGAGCGCACGCAGCGCCGCGGGGACCGCGCGGTTGATGATCTTGAAGTAGCCGCCGCCGGCGAGCTTCTTGAACTTCACCAGGGCGAAGTCGGGCTCGATGCCGGTGGTGTCGCAATCCATCACGAGGCCGATCGTGCCCGTGGGCGCGATGACAGTGGTCTGGGCGTTACGATAGCCGTGCTGTTCGCCGAGCTCGAGCGCCGCATCCCAGGCCGCCTGCGCGTGGGTGACGAGGTCGGTCTGCGGGCAGGACACGAGGTCCATCGGCACCGGGTTGACCGAGAGCGCCTCGTAGCCGTTGGACTGGCCATGGGCGGCGCGGCGGTGGTTGCGGATCACGCGCAGCATGTGCGCGGCGTTTTTCTTGTAGCCGGGGAAGGTGCCGAGCTCGGCCGCCATTTCCGCCGAGGTCTTGTAGGTGATGCCGGTCATGATCGCGGTCAGCGCGCCGGCGATGGCACGGCCTTCCTTGCTGTCATAGGGCAGGCCCATGGTCATCAGCAGGCCGCCGATGTTGGCGTAGCCGAGGCCGAGCGTGCGGAACTCGTAGGAGAGCTCGGCGATCGCGCGGGACGGGAACTGCGCCATCATCACCGAGATTTCGAGCACGATGGTCCAAAGCCGGCAGAGATGCTCGTAACCCTCGACGTCGAAACGCTTGGAGGGGATGTCGTAGAACGTCAGCAGGTTCGCGGAGGCGAGGTTGCACGCCGTGTCGTCCAGGAACATGTATTCCGAGCACGGATTGGAGGCGCGGATGTCGCCGGACGCCTTGCAGGTGTGCCAGTCGTTCATGGTGGTGTTGAAGTGCAGGCCGGGGTCGGCCGACGCCCAGGCGGCGTAGCCGATCTTCTCCCAGAGGTCGCGCGCCTTCAGCGTCTTCGTCACCTTCTTGGAGGTGCGGGCGTTCAGGTTCCAGTCGCCGTCGGTTTCCACGGCGCGCAGGAAATCGTCCTTCAGCGAGACCGAGTTGTTGGAGTTCTGGCCGGAGACGGTGAGGTAGGCTTCGCTATCCCAGTCGGTGTCGTAGATGTCGAACTGGATGTCCTTGTAGCCCTGCTTGGCAAACTGGATGACGCGCTTGATGTAATTGTCAGGCACGAGGCTGCGGCGCGCGAGCTTGATCTCGCGGCGGAGGGCAGGGTTCTTCTCGGGATCGAAGCAATCGTCGCCCGAACCTTCGCAGTTGACGCAGGCCTTCAGCACCAGCTTGAGGTGCTTCTGGTTGATCTTGGAGCCGGTGACGAGAGCCGCGACCTTCTGCTCCTCCTTCACCTTCCAGTCGATATAGGTCTCGATGTCGGGGTGATCGACGTCGACGACGACCATCTTGGCCGCACGGCGCGTGGTGCCGCCCGACTTGATCGCGCCCGCGGCGCGGTCGCCGATCTTGAGGAAGCTCATCAGGCCGGACGAGCGGCCGCCGCCGGAGAGGCGTTCGCCTTCGCCGCGCAGGCGGGAGAAGTTGGAGCCGGTGCCGGAGCCGTACTTGAACAGGCGGGCCTCGCGGACCCAGAGGTCCATGATGCCGCCCTCGTTGACGAGGTCGTCACCGACGCCCTGGATGAAGCAGGCGTGCGGCTGCGGATGCTCGTAGGACGATTTCGACCGGGTCAGCTTGCCGGTGAAGGGGTCGACGTAATAATGGCCCTGGCCGGGGCCGTCGATGCCATAGGCCCAGTGCAGGCCGGTGTTGAACCATTGCGGCGAATTCGGCGCGACCATCTGCATGGCGAGCATGTAGCGAAGCTCGTCGTAGAAGGTCTGGGCGTCCTCGTCGGAGGAGAAATACTTGCCCTTCCAGCCCCAATAGGTCCAGCAGCCGGCGAGGCGGTCGAACACCTGCTTGGCGCTGAGCTCGCTGACATAGCGCTCCTTCTCGGGGAGAGCAGCGAGAGCCTCGGTGTCGGGCACGGAGCGCCACAGGAAGGAGGGGACGGATTCTTCCTCGACCTTCTTCAGGCGCGCGGCGACGCCGGCCTTGCGGAAGTATTTCTGGGCGAGCACGTCGGAGGCAACCTGCGACCATTCGGCCGGGACCTCGACGCCGTCGAGCTTGAACACGACCGAGCCGTCGGGATTCCTGATCTCCGACGTGGTCTGGCGGAATTCGATTCCCGCATAAGGTGACTGTCCCGAAGTGGTGTGGCGCCGCTCAATCCGCATCGTCTTGCCCCGTCCTTTTTTGTGCCGGACTGCCTCCGCTGGGGCGCCCGGGTCGCTATTTCATTTCGCGAATCCGTCCGGCCCGGATGGCCTGGAAAGCTTCGCAGTTCAGCCGGTGGTTCCGGCCCTGTTTTTCCCGGCGATGTCGGGTGCGAGCACCTCTCATCCGCCGGCATGTCCAGACCCAGCCGCCCCCAAGGGGATGAGCCCGACATGCGTTCAAACGCCCCACACCAACACAACGTCTACCGATGCCATCCGAGCCTGTTGCCGGCCCGTTCTGGCGCCCTGGAAGTCCGCTTTCCCAAGGGCAGACAAGCCCTTCTCCCGCTGCCTTCGTCTGGCTTGGCGGAGTGCAGTTTTGCGGACCCTTTGGGGGAGTGCCGGCGGGACGCAAACTCACTCGCGCCGAACGGACCGGAAGCTAGGACTCTCCAAAGCGCCCGTCAAGAACTAGTGCGAGTTCCTGAATCAAATACTAAATATGGTGGATTGCGGGGGATAACAGGGGGCAAGCCCGCGCCTGTTGTTCGCCCAAGTATCAGTGAGTCCTCAGGGATTCCCAACCGAAAAAATTTGCATCCCGTGGTGTTCCGGACCCTTCCACCCGCTGTTCACAGGGCAGCTATATTTTGGGGCAACGGGCTTGCGCCGGCGGGACTCACGTAGCGGTACGGAAGCTGAGGGCAGGCATGCCCGCCGAGGTGGTGGCGGGGGAGCCGAATCCGCGCCAAGCTGAGCCTCCTTTTGCCGGACTGCCCACATGCTTGATTCGACCCGCCGGGATGCGCGAGCGCGCATCGCCCCGGCCGGCCTGATGTTCCTCGCGATCACCTCGATCGGCTGGGGCTTCAACTGGCCGGTGACGAAATTCCTGATCGCCGAGCTGCCGCCGCTGACCTTGCGCGGGGTGACGGGCGTGCTCGGGGCGATTTTGCTGGCCGCGCTCGCGCTGGTCCGCCGCGACAGCCTCAAGGTGCCCAGGGCGATCTGGCCGCGGCTCCTGACCGCCGCCATGCTCAACGTCACCGGCTGGATGGTGCTGATGGGGCTGGCGCTGCTCTGGCTGCCGGCCAGCGAGGCGGCGCTGATCGCCTATACCATGCCGGTGTGGGCCTCGATCATCGCCTGGCCGGTGCTGGGCGAGCGGCCGACCTTGCTGCGCACGCTGGGGCTGGTGATGGCCTTCGTCGGCCTTGCCTCGATCATGGGCGGCAACGGCTTTGCCGCCAGCGTGGAGAAGCTGCCGGGGATCGTCATGGCGCTGTTCGGCGCGTTCGGCTTTGCCGTCGGCACCGTGTTCTCGAAGAAATATCCGATCCGTCTGCCGCCGGTGACGGCCGCGGCCTGGCAGATCGGAATCGGCTGCCTGCCGATCTCGATCATCGGCCTGCTGGTCGAGACCACGCATCTGGAGAAGGTGACGCCGATCGGCTGGTGGCTGCTGGTCTATTCGACCGTGGTGCAGTTCTGCATCGCCTATGTCAGTTGGTTCGCCGCGCTCTCGCGCCTGCCGGCCTCGGTCGCCGCGATCGGGACGATGGCGGTGCCTGTCATCGGCGTCGTCGCCTCCGCGATCGCGCTGCATGAGCCGCTCGGGCCGGGCCAGATCGCGGCGTTGATTTTTACGCTGGCGGCGGTACTGCTGGCGACGCGGTGAGTTGCGACAGCACGCAGGATGAGTGTCGCTGCGCTCAACCCATCCTGCGAACTCAACCCAGCGCCTTCCGGATCATCTCGGCGAGCTGGTTGCGGCGATAGGGTTTTGTCAGCAGCAGCACGCCGTCGTCGAGCTTGCCGTGATGCACGATGGCGTTGTCGGTGTAGCCGGAGGTGTAGAGCACCTTCAGACCGGGGCGGCGCTTTGCCACTTCCTCGGCGAGCTCGCGCCCGCTCATGCCGCCGGGAATGACGACGTCGGTGAAGAGCAGATCGAACGCCTGGCCGGCCTCGATCAATTGCAGCGCGGCGCGGCTGTCGGGCGCGGCGATGGTCTTGTAGCCGAGGCTCTGGAGCTGGGCGGTGACGAAGTTGCGCACCAGCGGATCGTCCTCGACCACGAAGATGGTCTCGGCGCCGCCTTCGGCCTGCGGCGCGGCACTGGCTGCCATTTCCGTCGTGCCTTCGCCCGGCGGCAGATACAGCTTGATCGTGGTGCCGTGGCCTTCCTCGCTGTAGATCTTGATGTGGCCGCCGGACTGCTTGACGAAGCCGTAGACCATGGAGAGGCCGAGGCCCGAGCCTTTGCCGACCTCCTTGGTGGTGAAGAACGGCTCGAACGCCTTCTGCTGGATGTCGGGCGGCATGCCGGTGCCGGTGTCGCTGACCGCGAGCATCACGTAGGGGCCGGGCACCACGTCCGCATTGGCCTGCGCATAGGCCTCGTCCAGCACGACGCGATGCGTCTCCAGCAGCAGCTTGCCGCCATTCGGCATGGCGTCGCGGGCGTTGATGGCCATGTTGAGCACGGCATTGGTGAGCCGGGACGGATCGATATGCGCCGTCATCGGGCCCTGTTCCAGCACGGTCTCGATCTGGATCTGCTCGCCGAGGGTGGGGCGCAGCAGTTTTGCGATATCCGACAGCGCGGCGTTGATCTCGACATTGCGCGGCTGGAGCGGCTGGCGGCGCGCGAAGGCGAGCAGGTGCTGGATCAGCTCGGCGCAGCGCTCGGCGGCATCGTCGATCAGGCGCGCCACGCGCTGGAGCTCGGGCTGCTGCTTCAGGCTCGCCACCAGCGTCTCGGTGTTGCCGGAGATGACGGTCAGCATGTTGTTGAAGTCGTGCGCGACGCCGCCGGTCAGCTTGCCGATGGCATCCAGCTTCTGCGACTGGTGCAATTGCCGCTCGGTCTCCCGCGAGGTGGTGGCGTCGTGATAGACCAGCACGGCGCCCGAAATCTCGCCCTGTGCGTCCCGCATAGGCCGGCCGCTGATCATGAGATGGCGCGCCGGACCGCCGCCATGCGGACGGACGATCATCTCCAGATCCTCGAACTGCTCGCCGCGCAGCACCCGCGCCGACGGCAGCTCCTCGGCCTTCATCGGCGTGACGCCGTCGCCCTGGAAGACGCTGGACAGCGCACGCAGATTGCCGAGGTTCATGCCGGTGCGATGCAGCAGCATGCGCTCGGCGGCCGGATTGGACAAAAGGACGGTGCCCTCGGCGTCGATGACCAGCACCGCCTCCGCCATGCTGTGGAACGTGCTCTGGAGCACGTTGACCGACAGGCGCAGCTCGTCATGCGCGGCGACGAGGTGCTCGGTGCGCTCGGCGACGGCGGCCTCGAGCTGCGTCTTGGCGGCCGTGGTCTCCAGCAGCGTGCTCTTGAGCGCGACCTGGGTGCGCTGGCTTTCGCGCATCACCATCACGACCAGCAGCAGGATCACCAGCGCGCCGGCGACGTCGATGCCAAGCAGCACGATGCCGGTGCGGCGCGAATCCTGCGAGCGCGCGGCGAGCAACCGTTCTTCCTCTGCGCTCAGATGGTCGAGATTGCCCATCACCGTGTCCATCAGGCCGCGGCCCTCGCCCTTGCCCTGGAGCGCGGCAATGCCGGCCTGGTCGTTCGCATTGCGCAGGCGGATCGCTTCGGCGGCGATCTCGACCCGGCGCAGCGCCAGCGGCTCGCTGCCCTCCAGAAGCGCGACCTGATCGGGATTGTCGCGCACGCCGCGCTTGAGATCGGCCAGCGCCGGCGCGATCTGGGCGTGCACCGTCTGGAACTCCTCGTTGAAGCTCGCGCTGCGATAGATCTCGTAGCCGCGCGCGGCACTCTCGGCGCGGCGCAACAGCAGGCGCAGATCGGAAATCTTCCGCTGCACCTGGACGGTATGATTGACCCAGGTCGTGTCGGACCGCGACTTGACGTCGAGGCCGATCGAAGCTGCGGTGATGATCAGGAGGATGGCAAGTCCAGCACCGAGAATGACGCGCTGCGAGGGGATCAAGGGGCTTCTTTCTTGTCCTTCGGCAGTGCGGCCTCGCCAAGGCATTCCCGGATCGTCGTCAGCAGCGCGTCCGGCGTGAACGGCTTGCGCAGGCAGCGCGTCGCACCAAGCTCCAGCGCCATGCGCAGGAAATCGGGAGTGGGCGAGGCGGACGAGGCGAAGGCGTAGCCGGACATCGCGATCAGCGGAATCGCGGGCGCACGCTCGTGAAAGATGCGGATGGATTCGAAGCCGCGCATGTGCGGCATGAAGATGTCGACCAGCATCACTTCAAACGACTGCGCTTCGAGCGCAGCCAACCCCGTTTCGCCGCCATCGGCCAGCGTGACGTCGAAGCCCTGACGTTGGAGGAGGACCTCGATGGTCGCGCCGACCATCGGATCGTCATCTACCACGAGGATACGCGGCATGACATTTCCCAGTACATCGAAGTCCCCGCATTGGTGATATCCGCGAATCGTGGGTCGGGTCAATTTTGGATTGGATCGGGGTAGATATGCACGGTGCGGTGAATAGAGGTCCGTTTGCATCGACTTGTACACAACTCCGGAAGGTGTCGAAGTGGGTGCAGGCGACACGGGCGCGGGGCTACTGAGCACGCGAAAAAGGCGCCGCATCACTGCGACGCCTTGTCCGTCAGATATCGTCGACAGGGTTAGGGGCAGGGGTGCCGCTGACCGTCGTATCCGAGATACGTGCCCGAGGCCGGATCGTAGGACTTGTAGCGCTGGGCGCAATAGGCCGGGGAATCACCGCCGCTATCGGGCACCACTGCGACGGACGGCTCGTCATAGTAGTTGTCGTCGCCATAATAGTAGGGATCGTTGTAGTAGCCGCCGCCGTAATAGGCGTAGGAGCCGAGCCCACCGATCGCGGCACCCGCCACGACGCCGGGCCAGAAGCCGCCGCCACCGTAACGCCGGCCGCCGCCGTGCCAATTGCCGCCGCCGCCATGCCAGTGGTTACCTGCAGCTGCGAAGCTGCGGCCGCCGCCGCCGCTGAAAGCCGGTCCGGCACCGCCGCCGGGGCGCATCGCAGCGCCGCCCGCGAAATGGCCGCCGCCACCGCCGAACCGTGCACCACCGCCGAAGCCGCCGCCACCCATGCGGGGACCGCCGCCACCGCCGAAGTGAGCACCGCCACCGCCGCCGATATGGCCACCGCCGCCGCCGCGACCGCCAGGGCCCTGCGCGAAGCTCGGGGTTGCCATCGGAAGCACCAGGGCCACTACGGCCGCCGCGCTTAAAACTCTCAGACTATTCATGTTCAACTCCTTTTCCAGGGAGCAAACCCCTTGAAAGGGTGGTGGTTCCTGGGTTCACGCTTGTGTGCGCGTGCAAGGAGCAGAATTTCACGCGATCGCTGTACCCGGCATGAACGGATCGCGTCGGCTTTGCGGCGGCGTCGCGCTACGACGTTGGCGTGGGGCACCGCCGCCGCCTGCGAACTGGACATTTCAGCGCCCGGATGGCATCAGGACCCGACGAAGCAGGGCCCGTGCCGCATGAAACAGTTCTTCCTGAAGTTCTTCACCTGGTGGAGTGGCCAGACCTTTGGCACCCAGCTCTGGACCAAGCGCTACGGCGAGCTGGTCGGCCAGGACGAGCAGGGCAACCTCTATTATCGCACCCGCGGCGGGGCGATCGATCCGGCACTCGGTTTCGAGCGGCGCTGGGTGATCTATAACGGCTACGCCGAGGCGAGCCGCATTCCCACCGGCTGGCACGGCTGGATGCACCATGTCGTCGACGTGCCGCCGACTGAAGAGAACTACCAGCCGCGCGAATGGCAGAAGCCGCACCAGCCGAACCCGACCGGCACGCCCAACGCCTACCGACCCTCCGGCTCAACGCTCGCCAGCGGCAAGCGCCCGAAGGCGACCGGCGACTACCAGCCCTGGACCCCCGGCTAGGCCGCCGGCGAATCTCATCTTCGGATTGGATGCAGGCGCATCCGACTGACGGCGCTGTGGACAACGGGAACAGCGGGGATGTCGTTTGCGCCGTCGTTGCGCTGACGCGGCCGATGCGGCTCAATGAACCCATCTTACGGAGATGGGAGACCATCGCGTTCGGTTCGGGCAACAGTTCGCGACTGCCCCGAAATGCAGCGGCCGCCGACCAGGACTCGATCGGGAGATAGGCCCCCGGTCTGGAAGCTCCGAAATCGCCCGATGAAATGTGCAGCCGCCGTGAGACAGGAAAGGCCGCTTGGGAAACCGAGCGGCCTTTTTCTTTTGATCCGCTATTCTGCGTCGCTTCTGCTCCTCAAAGGGACAGATGGTGCGGCGGCGAGTTGCCGACCGGCATCATCTCATAAGGCAGCTTCCATCCCGGTAGATCGGCAACGCGCCGGCGCCATGCATCGATAGCGGGGAATGCCGCAGCGAGATCGAAACCCGTCTCTTCGGCTGGATAGTAGAGATAGCCAAGCATCGAGAAATCGACGATCGTCGGCCGGTCACCCAGCATGAAGCGGCGGTCGGAGAGGTGGCCATCGACGATCGCGAATGCGCTTTCGGTCCGTGCGCGCAGATAAGCAAGCACGGCGGGATGGGCCGGCTCCGGCATGAAGCAGCGCTGAAACCGGTGCTGTGCAAAGCTCGACGTGAATTTGTGGTTGTCGAACAGCAGCCAGCGGCTCGTCTCGAAGATCTCCTCGCGAGTCGGGCCGAACACGCCGTGAGTTTCGGCGAGCCACAGCAGGATCGCGCCGGACTGACTCATCCGCCGGCCATCGGCCTCGAGCACGGGCACTTCGCCCATGACATTGGTCGTGGCCCGCCAGTCGGGGGTCCGGGTCTCACCGCCAGCGAAGTCGACGCCGACCGGCTCCCAGTCGAGCCCGGCGCAGTTGAGGAAGAGCGCGACCTTGAACGAATTGCCGGAAGCTCCGACACAGTGAAGCCGGTATCGCGCCATGGCCAGGTCCTCCCGTGCGTGCGCGACTGGGAAGATGACGGGGGTGTCAGTCGCGATCTGGAGTATCGCGACTGGCTCCTGACAACGTCCTGTCAGCAGTGCGGTGCTCGACGATGCTTCGCATCGCGAGGGAGCTGCAGCGCGTCCGGGACATGAGGGTGGGCGCTAGTTCACCCGCTCGGCGGCGCGCTTCACGGCCTCGAGCCGTCGCTCCTGGTTGGCTGCGCCACGCTCCCTCAGCATCGCCAGCACTTCGGCCGGCGCCGTATCGGGCGAGCCGGAATTGAACGGCGGGGCGGGGTTGTATTCCATCTGGAGCTGGATCGCTTCCGCGGTAGTGCGGTCGCGCAGGATCGACACCAGCGTCAGCGCGAAGTCGATGCCGGCGGTGACGCCGCCGCCGGTGATGCGGTTGCGGTCGACGCAGACGCGGGTCTTGGTCGGCGTCGCCCCGAACTGGCCGAGCATCTCCATCGCGCTCCAATGGGTGGCGGCGCGGTAGCCCTTGAGCAGGCCGGCGGCGCCGAGCGCCAGCGATCCCGTGCAGACCGAGGTGACATATTTGGCGCCCTCGGCCTGCTTGCGCAGGAAGTCTAGCACCTCCTCGTCGTTGAGCAGGTCGTTGGTGCCGTTGCCGCCGGGCACGCAGATCACGTCCAGTTGCGGGCAGTCGGCGAACGTCGTGGTCGGCGTCAGCGCCATCACGGAATCGCTCGGCACCGGTTCGATGCGCTTCCAGATCAAATGCAGTTTTGCGTCGGGCAGCATGGCGAACACCTGCAACGGGCCGGTGAAGTCGAGCTGGGTGACGCGCGGAAACACCAAAAGACCGATCTGGAGTGGTGCCGACATGAGAACCTCCAACGAAGAGCTTGACGGGCGCAGACTGGCATGGTGCCCTCCTGTCCAAAATGGCGTAATTCCCTCACTTTCGGACATAACCCATGATCGGCATTTTGATTTTTCCGGACTTCCAGCTGCTCGATGCGGCCGGCCCGATCTCGGTGTTCGAGATCGCGGCGCGCGCCAGCGGCAAGCCGCTCGCGCTGCGGGTGCTGGCGGCGCAGGCGGGGCTGGTGGCGAGCTCGTCCGGCGTCGAGATGATGGCGCGCGATTTCAAATCGGCAAATGCGATCACGACGCTGGTCATCGCGGGCGGCGCCGGCGTTGCCGATGCCGCGCGCTGCGAGGTCACGCGCGCGTTCGTGCAAAGGCTGGCCAAGCGCGGCGTGCGCGTCGCGAGCGTCTGCTCGGGCGCCTATGTGCTGGCCGAAGCGGGCCTGCTCGACGGACGCCGCGCCACCACGCATTGGGGACGGACACGCGATTTCGTCGCGCGCTATCCCAGGGTGAAGTTCGAGCCGGACCAGATTTTCACCCGTGACGGCAATGTGTGGACGTCGGCGGGTATCACCGCGGGCATCGACCTTGCACTCGCGATGGTCACCGAGGATCATGGCGAGGAAATCGCGCAACAGGCCGCGCGGCAGCTCGTGCTCTACCACCGCCGCAGCGGCGGCCAGTCGCAATTCTCATCGCTGCTGGAATTGAAGACGCCCAACGGCCGCTTCGGCGCGCTGCTGTCCTGGGCGCGCGAAAATCTCGACGCGCCGCTGACGGTGGAGGATCTCGCCGATCGCGCCGGGATGAGCGCGCGGCACTTTGCCCGTGCCTTCGCCGCCGAGACCGGCACGACGCCCTCCAAGGCGATCGAGAAGCTGCGGCTCGAAGTCGCCCGCGAGCGCGTGCAGTCCTCGCGCGAGGCGATCGAGCTCGTTGCAGAGACGACCGGATTCCGCGACCCCGAACGGATGCGGCGCGCCTTCATCCGCGCCTTCGGCCAGCCGCCGCAGGCGCTGCGGCGCGCGGCGCGGGCGGGTTAGGGTGTGCTCATAAAGTGCAGTCGACCGCATCGGCGGCAAAGCTCAATTGCAGTGATTTCTGGTACGTTTTTCGGCTCCCGGAGAAAGTTACGAGCCACTGCCCAGCGGCCGCCGAAGCTCAACTGGATCGTACAAGGGCTTGAGTTCTCGTTATGGTTGTGGTGAAATCGGGTCTTTCAGAGTGTTGATTTCGTTTTGGAAGGCGATTGAGCCACAAAAAATGCAACCCCGGCAGAAGGAAGGTCTGTGAAGAAGGGGACCGCAGCCACTAACGCCCTGCCTTCACATGAATCTTGTCACGAGCCGGGCGAGGCAACCTAGCGTTCCTAACCTCGATTCTTCCGCGCGCAATTTGGGTTTCTTGCACGATTGGCGTTGGTCGAACGCTGCATCTTTGATGCTCAGCCGATGCTGACCAAGCAGACTGAACCTCGCAGAACGGCCGGATGAGGCGGGGTCCCTGCCTGACATCTGCGCGGCTCATCAAATGGAGGATTGCGATGAAAATGTGCCTTGCGTTGTTTGCCTCAGCCTTGTCCGTCATTGTTGAATCAGGGGCATATGCGGACGATCTGCCGAGGGCGGTGGTCAGCAACCTTGCCGCGATCGAGCAACTGCTAGCACAGGTGCCCGATGGTGCGAATTGGCAGAGTCTGCGTCCCGATCTCCAGGCGAGCTTCCGCGGCCGAGCGCTGTTGCTTCTCGATCAGGACCGCCAGTCGTGGGGGTTGACGGGGCTGCAGCAGAAGCTCGAGAAGCTGTTCAACGATCCCACGCCGGCCATGACGGAGAACGTCGACCGCATCCTCAGTGTCACGTTCGCGCCCGAGCTGCCAGGCGGATTCAAGATGGCGAGAGATGTGAGCAGTGCGGAGCTCAAACGCCTGTTGATCCGCATCTATTTGGCGATCACCGACGACCGGGGCTACATCTTGTATAACCATCCGGATTTCATGGGATGGGATGGAATGCCAATCAAGGAATTACAACTCCTGGACCATGAGCACGTCAGGGCCATTGCGACATGGCTGCGGCTAACTGAGGACGGTCTGCGAGGACTTCCGGACGACAAGCTCAGCGCATTGGAACGAGCCCTCCGCGACAAATCCTATTTTACGACGCGAGCCGGAAAGAATTTTGATCGGCCTGCCGTCGGGATCAACGGGAGCATGAATTTCTCCAATCTCTATGCGCTTGATCCCCAAAAGCGTCCGTTCACGAACGACACTGAATTGTTGGATGCCTACAACGCTTCGATGTTCTCAGAATTTCGCGAGGTCAACATGGGAACGCTTGATGCATTCATGTACGACTACGAGAGCGAGTTCAACCAGCCACTTCTCGCGAGCCAGGGCATGGCCGAGACCTTGGCCGGAAACATCGTCAAGTTGGGAAACCTGTTTCGCAGTCGCGTTCACGCGCTGCCCGAGAAGAGCTTGCGCTGCATGATCTTTTCTCCGGTCGAGCAGGACGTCCATTGGGACGCTTTCACGGCCAGTCTGATCTCAAATGCGGATGGATCCGACAGTATGCGCGGGTACGCTGACCGATTTCAGGCAACTGCCGCGCAACGGCTAATGGCCACACAGTCACTTGGCCGCTCTATGCTCGAGCGCTTCTTTCCCGACGGTTCGGCCGAGCTTACAGCCGAGCAACGGAAACGGGTCGGGGACAAGTTGCTGCAGGAGCGACGCCCGGCGAAGATCAAGGACGCGTTGCTTGCGGCTTTGGATGAGGCAACAGGCAACGCTTCGGCATCGAGGAAGGTGAGCGACGCGTTCGACCAGCAGCCGAGGGTTGGTGGCAACTACAGTGATGGCCAGGCAGTGAGAGAGGACGACAAAAAGCAAATCGTCGACATGTGGAGCAAGATACGTGCGTTCATCAAACGGGAGTACAGCGGCTATCGCGTGGATATCTCCACCCTGGTTCCGGCGGAACCTATCATCGTGACGAAGGGCCAAAATCAATACACGCTCGGCGGTCAGGTGACGCTTTCACTCGGCACGGGGTGGAACCTCGCGAGCCTATCCTCAACGATGATGCACGAGATCAAGCACGCCATCGACCAAAATTCTCACACTGCCGTCGAAGGTGCTGCCTGGGAAGGAGCGGCGACGTCGATTGAACGTCAGGTGTGGCCGATCTTCATTGAAGAAGCCATGGCAGGGCAGGGTGCACTCCTGCCGGCTGCAAGGCTGAAGACCGAGATCGACAACGTCCGCTTTACTGCCACCACGGATGCGACGCTTAAGATCTTCCTACGCGAGAGCTGTAGGGATGATGAGCCAGACACGATCGCGTATGCCGAGGGTATTGTGCGAGACTACGGCTATGATGATGAGGAGATTCTGCGATTGCGGTCCCGTCGCGCGCACCGCAGTTGGCAGTATCTGGAGTACGACTACGGTCTCGCGATGTACACCGACCTTCTTGGCTTCCTTCAACAGGGGGTCGGAGCGCAGCCCCGCGTCGATGCCTACCTCCTCCAGGCTTGTGGTTTGCCCAGCGCAAAGAAGGAACAGGCGACCGTCGATCAGCTGAAGGCATGTATTCGCGATCGGAAAAACTGACCTATCACTGCTGCGTCCGAGAGAAGGCGCAGAGGTGCGGCGTCACTGCGGAGCCCATCTGCTTTCGAGGGAGGAGAAACCTGAACAGGCCATGTGTGTCGATTAGCCAGATGCGGGCGGGCTAGGTCGGTTCGACGATCGCAGTGGATTGCGCCCGCGCCGTCAGCCGCCGCGCGATGGGCGTCAGCAAATACGGCGCAAGATGAATCGGAAACTGCGTCAGCGCGAAATAGAGCCAGGTCGTCGCCGGCAGCGCGCCTGCGGTCGCGGCCAGCATCAGGCCGAGATTGCGCTGTGACACCATCAGCCCGACTGCGAAGGCGCGCTCGGTGCCGGCGCGGCGGAAGATGAGGGTCGTGACAATGAGCAGGGTGAAGTAGACCGCGAAGGCGAGCAGGGCGACGCCGATCGTGAACAGTGGGTCGGCGACGAAGTCATGCGCGACGTCACCCATCACGGCGGCGGCGAACACCAGCAGGATGAGGATGTTGAAGCCGTCGATCGGCCGCTTGTGGCGCTGGATTGCTTCCGCGCCGAAGATCCAGCGGATCGCGGTTGCGCCAACCAGCGATGCCGCGAGGATGGCGAGCAGCTTCGCACCGAGCGCGAGCGGCGAGATGCTGAGCATGCCGCCGAGGAAAAGGCTCGCGAACAGCGAGGCCGTGAACGGCACGAGCGCGGTCGCGGTCACCAGCGTGACCAGCGGAAGCGTGGCATCGAGACCCATCAGCGCTGCGAGCGCCGGCGCGGCCATCATCGGCGAGGCCATGCCCTGGAGCATCAGCGCAAGGAAGAGACCCGGCGAGCTTCTGTCGAGGCCGAATCCATGCGCAACAAGCCCGACGATCAATGGCACGCCGATCGTGGTCCAGGCCGTCGCGCTTGCGATCAATGCGGGACGGCGGAGATGGCCGTAAAGCGCGACGAGGTCGACCCGCATGAAGGAGATGCAGAGGAGACAGAGGATCGCCTCGGTGACGTAAGGGCGCAGCAGTGCGCCGAGCGGCGGCACCGCGACCGCGATGAACGCGATGGCCGCGACAGCGCGGGTGCCCTGGCCGCCGAGCCAGGTCAGGGCGCGCAAGGGAAGGGCGAAGACGGTTCGAAGAACGGACGGCATTTGGACGATGGCGTTCTCAGCCCAAGCCCTTCAGCCACGCGCCGATCTCGCTGACCGCGACATTGGCCTGCTGCAACAGCTTGCCCATGGTGAAGAAGCCGTGGAATTGGCCGGGATAGTGCTTGTAGGTGACGGGCACGCCGGCCTGCTTGAGGCGCGCGGCGTATTCGTCGCCTTCGTCACGCAGGGGATCCGCGCCGGCGGTGAGCACGTAAGCGGGCGGCAGGCCCGCCAGCGACGTCGCGCGCGCCGGCGAGGCGCGCCAGTCGTGGATGTCCGCGGCACCGCTGAGGTAGTGGTCGCGGAACCAGCGGATCACCGAATGCGTCAGCAGCACGCTGGTCTCGGGCTCGCTGTGCGAGCCGTGGGTCATGGCGAAATCGGTCGCGGGGTAGATCAGCAGCTGGCCTGCGAGCGCGGGGCCGCCAGCGTCGCGCGCCGCGAGTGCGACGACCGCCGTGAGATTGCCGCCGGCGCTGTCGCCGCCGATCGAAAGACGTGAGGCGTCGATGCCGAGCTCGCGCGCATTCGCGGCGATCCATTTGGTCGCGGCGATGGCGTCATCGGCGGCGGCGGGAAACTTGTGCTCGGGCGCGAGGCGATAATCGACCGAGATGACGATGAGGGCACCGGAATCGGCGAGCTGTCGGCAGACGACGTCATGGGAATCGAGATCGCCGATCACCCAGCCGCCGCCATGGAAGAACACCAGCGCCGGCGACAGGCCGTTCTGGAGGCGTGGCTGCTTCGGCGCGTAGAGGCGGGCCGGGATGGGGCCGTGCGGCGCCGGGATCGCGAGCGGGGCGACGCGCGCGAGTTCCGGCGGCTCGGGGTTGGTGGCAAAGCGGGCCTGGGCGTAATAAGCGCGCGCTTCCGGCGCGGTCAGGCTCTCATAGGCGGGCCGACCGGCCTCCTGGAACGCCTTGTAGACGGCGGCGGCATCGGGATCGAGCACGACGGGCATGGGGAGCGACCTCGGCGGTTTCTGGTTATGGTTGGACGTCGGCACCCGGGGAGATGCCCGCTTCGGCCCATTTCGGCCCCTGGGAGAGGCCCGTCAATTATCCCATCCGGGGGCGGGTCTGGCCAGCCGGCGGCGGGCAGGGCAGGGATGCCGCCCTTCCCCCGCCGTATTCGCCGTGTTAACCGGATGGCCTGCGAGCGGCGGTATCCCCTGTAGAATGTCCAGCATGCCCGATTCGCTGTTGAAGCCGCGCGAGAAGATGGTTCGAACCTTTACCCCTACAGGTCTTGCTCTTGCAGGTCTTGCGGCGCTTCTGGCCGCCACCGCGCTGACGGCTGCGACGCCCGCGCAGGCGCAGATCGGCACGATCTTCTCGGATCCGCCGCCGATGCGGCCGCCCGGCAACATTCCGCGCGGCCAGCCGCAGCCACAGCAGATTCCCGACGACGACGAAGAGGTCCCGGAGCTGCCGCCGCAGGGCCGCGTGCTGCCGTCACGCCCGATGCCGCCGCCGCCGGGCCGCCAGGGCAATATCATGCCGGGGCCGGTCGAGACCCAGCCTCTGGCCCCGCCGCCGGGCTCGACCGTCGCGCCGCCGAACCAGCCGCCCGCCGTGGCGGTCGCGCCGCCCAATGCGCCGGGAGCCTCGCCGCCGGGCGCCCCCGGTCAGCGCCAGCCCCAGCAGAAGGGCGGGCCGGCCGGACCCGTTCCGCAGACGCCCGCGAGCCTCCAGCCGGGCGACGAGGTCGTGACCGAGCCGCCGGCCCAGAAGATCGTGAACAAGAAGGCGACCTTCTCGGGCCTCGACAAGATCACCGGGCGCATCATCAATTTCGACGAGGATATCGGCGAGACCGTCCAGTTCGGTGCGCTCAGGGTCAAGACCGACGCCTGCTACACGCGTCCGGCGACGGAAGCCACCAACACCGACGCCTTCGTCGAGGTCGACGAGATCACGTTGCAGGGCGAGGTGAAGCGCATCTTCTCGGGCTGGATGTATGCGGCCAGTCCCGGCCTGCACGGCGTCGAGCACCCGATCTACGACATCTGGCTCACCGACTGCAAAGAGCCGCAGCAGACCATTGCGACCGCGGCTCCCGATCCCGCGAACAAGCCCGTGCCTCCGCCGCCGCCCGCGCAGAAGAAGGCCGCGCCAAAACAGGCCGTGCAGCAGCGTCCGCCGCAGCCCTTGCCGCCGATCCAGCCGCAGCAACCGGCGCCGCCGCCACCACCTCCCCCGCCGGAGCAGCGGCCGGGTCTGTTCGGCATTCCCGGCTTCGGCAGCCGGTAAACCTGACTATTGCCGTGAGGATTATTGCCGTGAGGATTATTGCCGTGAGGCGATGATCTCGAGCGCACGTGCGCCCGGGATCGCTTCACCAGCCCCGAGCCTGAGGAAATCGCCGGGCTCCCCGGCGAGTGCCTTGTCGAGCAGGGCGGTGTAGCGCCGCCGCGAAATCTCGACCGCGCCAAAGCTCTTCAGATGCTCGGTGACATATTGCGTGTCGAGCAGCTCGAAGCCGCCATGGATCAGCCGCGCGACCAGATGCACCAGCGCGACCTTGGAGGCATCGCGCGCGGTGTGGAACATGCTCTCGCCGAAGAAGGCACGCCCGAGACTCACGCCATAGAGCCCGCCGACGAGGTCGTCGCCCTGCCAGGCCTCGACGCTGTGACAATGGCCGAGCTCGTAGAGGCCGCCATAGAGGTCGCGGATGCGCTTGTTGATCCAGGTGTCCTCGCGCCCTTCCTGCGGCGCGGCGCAGCCGGCGATCGTGGCCTTGAAGGCGGTGTTGACGGTGACGCGAAACGCATCCGAACGCACGGTACGCGCCAGGCGCGAGGAGACGCGAAAACCTTCGAGCGGGATGACACCGCGCAATTCCGGCTCGACCCAGAACAGGGTCGGATCGTCGGCGCTTTCGGCCATCGGGAAGATACCGCAGGCATAGGCGCGCAGCAGCACGGCCGGCGTGATTTCAGACGAGGCGGAGTCGCGCGAATTCATGACGCGACAATAGCAGGATCGCGACGCGCGTGCGATGGGGGGCAAAGGCCCGCGCAGGCGCGGGTCAGCTCGCCGCGGCGCTGCTCGCCCGGTCGGGGACCGCGGGCACGCGGCGAAACTTCAGGAAAATACGGGTTCCGGAATGGGCGGGATCGCGTTCGACGGTGGCATCGAGCTTGGTCGCCATCGCCGCGACGATGCGCTGGCCCATGCCGGTGGAGCGCGGATCGGCCTTGGCCTTGTCGCCGACGCCGTCATCGGTGATCGACAGCAGGAGCTCCTCGCCCTTCGAAGTCAGCTCGACATGGATCGGGCCGGCGCCGTCGGGATAGGCGTATTTCACCGCGTTCATCACCAGCTCGTTGACGATGATGCCAACGGCGACGGCGCGGTCCGGATCGATCTCGATGGCCTCGGCCTTCACCGTCAGGCGCGACATCCGGTTGCCTTCGGCCGAGCGCCTGAGATCCTCGAGCAGCGAGTCCAGATACTGGTTCAGCACCACGCTCTTGAGATCCTGCGAGGTGTAGAGGCGGCGATGCACTTGCGCGACCGCGGCGACGCGGCCCATCGCATTGGTCAGCGCGGCCTTGACCTCCTCCTGCCCGGCGGAGCTCGCCTGAAGGTGCAGCAGCGAGGCGATGATCTGGAGCGAGTTGCCGACGCGGTGGTTGACCTCGCGCAGCAGCAGCTCGCGTTCGGCGGCAAGCGCCGCATAGCGGTCGCGCGAGGCATGGATCTCGGCTTCGGCTTCCTCGCGCGCCCGCTGCATCTCGGCCTGGCGCAGCGCGCCGTCGGCGGCGACGTGCAGCAGCGGGATGAAGTCGCCCTTGACGTCCTTGACGAGATAGTCGGCGGCGCCCGCCTTCAGCGCGGTGACCGCGATGCTGGAATCCTGCGAGGCGGTGACGAACACCACGGGCGGGGCGCCCGGGATCGCCATGATCTGCTCGAGCGTCTCGAGGCCGTCGAGGCCCGGCATGTACTGGTCGAGCGCAACGACGTCGATGCCGCCGTCGACGCTGTTTTGCGCCCCCGCGCGGCGAATATGCGCCAGACCTTCCTCGCCGCTTGCGGCGTGAACGACCTTGTAGCCGCGCCGCGTCAGGCCGCGGTCGACCAGGCGCGCGAGCGCGTCGTCGTCGTCGATATACAGCAGTGTTGGCGTGCGCTGGGTCATGTGGCGGCGGGCGGGACCTGGATGACGGAGAAGAACAGCCCGAGCTGCCGGATGGCGTTGGCGAAATTCTCGTAGTTGACGGGCTTGGTGATGTAGACGTTGCAGCCGAGCTCGTAGCAGCGCTTGATTTCCTGGGAATCGTCGGTGGTGGTCAGCACCACCACGGGCGAGGCCTTCAGGTATTTGTTCTCCTTGATCTGCTTGAGGATATCGATCCCGCTCATATCGGGCAGGTTGAGGTCGAGCAGGATCAGGAGCGCGTTGCCCTTCTGCACCAGACCGCTGCCGTCGGCGCCGAACAGATGCTTCATCGCCTCGGTGCCGTTGGTGAACGCGACGATCTCGTTGTTGACGCCGGAACGGCGGATATTGCGCTCGATCAGCCGTGCGTGTCCCTCGTCGTCCTCGATCATGATGATGCTGACGGGCTGAGTCATTTGTCCGCGTTCCGGTTGCTGGCGTTCCAATGGATGGGCAGCGTGATCGTAAAGGTGCTGCCCGTGTTCAGTTCAGACGATACCGACATCGTGCCGCCGAGGCGGCGCACAAGTGCACGCACATGCGCAAGACCGATGCCCTGGCCGGGCTTGTCCTGGGTTCCCGCCCGGCGGAACAGGTCGAAGATCCGCTGATGGTCCTTCGGATCGATGCCGCGGCCATTGTCGCTGATTTCGAAGATAGCGTAGCCGAGCTTCGTGCGCCCGCGAATTCTGATCGCGCCGGGCACCCCGGTCTTGAGGTATTTGATCGCATTATCGATCAGATTGGAGAAGATCTGCTCGAGCGCAAGGCGGTCGCTGACGATATTTGGCAGCGGTTCGATGTGAATCTCGGCCTGCGCCTCCGCCGCCTGATGCGCCAGCGACGACACGATGCCCTCGATGAACTCGCGCGTCTCGATCTTCTCCGGCTGGAACTCGCGCCGGCCCTCGCGGGTCAGGTTGAGGATCGCCGAGATCAGCCGGTCCATCCGGGCGATCGAGGACTTGATGAAGCCGAGCGCTTCGGAAAAGTCGGCCGACAGCTGCTTGTCCGGGCCATCCAGCGGAATGCTGCTCACGTCGGCCGGGGACCCACCCGCCGGCACCGCGGCGAGCCCTCCGATCCGGCGAAAGATGTCCTTGCCCAGTTCTTCGAGCTCGCTGGTGAACCCCATGATGTTGACGAGCGGCGAGCGCAGATCGTGGCTGACGATATAGGCAAAGCGCTGGATCTCGTCATTGGCCTCGCGCAGGTCCGCCGTGCGTTCGTCGACGACGGCCTCCAGATTGACGTTGGCATCGCGCAGGCGCGCCTCGGCGTCGTCGCGGGCCTGGGCGGAGCGACGTACCAGCCAGACCGAGATCAGGGCCAGCAGCACGACGAGGCCGGAGCCGATGCCGGTCATCGACGCCGCGAAGGTCTGGCTGCGGTCGGCGTTTACCGTGCGAAGCCGGAACAGGCGCTCCTCTTCCTGGATCATCGCGCCCGCGACCCTGCCGATGACGGAGGTGGTATCGGCCGCGGCGGCTTCGCGGACCAGCGCGGTGGCCTTGTCGGGCTGGCCCTGCTGGATGAAGTCCATTTCCTGGGCGAACTGGTTGAGCCGGGTCTCGATCGCGGCACTCAGCTTTTCGATGCTCTCCCGTTGCGCGGGATTGTCGGCGCTCAGCCGCGTGACCCTGTCCACCGCAGGCACGATCGCGGCTACCGCCTTCTCGTGATCGGCCTTGAAGTTCGGCCCTTGCGTCAAAAGGTAGCCCCGCGCGCCGCTCTCGGCGCGACGAAGCTCGAGCAGAAGGGCGTTGAGCTGGTTCTCCACCTCGAGGGTGTGAACCACCCATTTGTTGTCGTCGCGCGCCTTGTTGACGAGGTAGACGGAGCCGGCGCTGATCACGGTCAGCACCAGCAGGCCCGCCGCGAACAGCAGGATCTGCCAAAATGCGCGCCGTCGTTGCGCCTCGGCCGTCACGACGGTCTCGCCTTCTCAAGCTTCGTGGAACTCAAAACGCCCCCTTGGAACTGTCCCCAAGGTCGAGAACGCGATTGGGGCCAACGGGTTCCACGGCGCCAAGGAACTATTTTGCGGCGGGGCTAACCTTGCCGGCAAGGTACTGTTCCAGCCAGTGGATGTGATAGTCGCCGTTGATGATGTCGTCCTGGCGCACCAGGTCGCGGAACAGCGGCAGCGTGGTCTCGATGCCCTCGACCACCATCTCGTCCAGCGCCCGGCGCAGCCGCATCAGGCATTCGGCGCGGGTCTTGCCGTGCACGATCAGCTTGCCGACCAGCGAGTCGTAATAGGGTGGGATCGTGTAGCCCTGATAGACCGCAGAATCGATCCGCACGCCGAGGCCGCCCGGCGGGTGATATTGCGTGATGCGGCCCGGCGAGGGCCGGAAGGTTTCCGGGTTTTCGGCGTTGATGCGGCACTCGATGGCGTGGCCGATGATCTGCACGTCGGTCTGCCTGGCCGGCAAGTCGCCGCCGGCGGCGATGCGGATCTGCTCCAGCACGAGGTCGATGTCGGTGATGCTCTCGGTGACGGGATGCTCGACCTGGATGCGGGTGTTCATCTCGATGAAGTAGAACTCGCCGTCCTCGAACAGGAATTCGATGGTGCCGACGCCGAGATATTTCATCTCGCGCATCGCCTTGGCGCAGGTCTCGCCGATTTTTGCGCGCGCGGCCGCGGCGAGCACGGGCGAGGGGCCTTCCTCCCAGACCTTCTGGTGACGGCGCTGCAGCGAGCAGTCGCGCTCGCCGAGATGGATCGCGCCGCCACGGCCGTCGCCGAGGATCTGGATCTCGATGTGGCGCGGCTTCTGGAGGTATTTTTCGAGGTAGACCGAGGCATCGCCGAAGGCGGATTTGGCCTCGTTGGCTGCCGTCGACAGCGCCATCAGGAGGTCGGCCTCGCTGTGCGCGACCTTCATGCCGCGGCCGCCGCCGCCGGCCGCCGCCTTCACCAGCACGGGAAAGCCGATCTTCCTGGCGATCGCCATCGCGTCGTCGTCGGGACCGACGGCGCCGTCGGAGCCGGGCACCACGGGAATGCCGAGCTTCTTGGCGGTCTTCTTGGCCTCGATCTTGTCGCCCATCAGGCGGATATGTTCGGCCTTGGGGCCGATGAAATGCAGATTGTGCTCGCCGAGGATTTCGGCGAAGCGGGCGTTCTCGGACAGGAAGCCGTAGCCTGGATGCACGGCGTCGGCGCCGGTGATCTCGCAGGCCGCGAGCAGCGCGGGGACGTTGAGATAGCTGTCCTTGGACGGCGGCGGGCCGATGCAGACGCTCTCGTCCGACAGGCGCACATGCATGGCGTCGGCGTCGGCGGTGGAGTGCACGGCGACGGTCGCGATCCCGAGCTCCTTGCAGGCCCTGAGGATGCGAAGGGCGATCTCGCCGCGATTGGCTATGAGGATCTTGTCGAACATGGTGTCCTTTGGGGACTGGCGCGCGGGACGCGGCGAGGGCGGCCGGCCGCCCTCAATCGTTACTCAATGATGACGAGCGGCTCGCCGAACTCGACCGGCTGGCCGTCCTCGACCAGGATCTGCGTCACCGTGCCGGCGCGCGGCGAGGGGATCTGGTTCATGGTCTTCATGGCTTCGATGATCAGCAGCGTCTGGCCGACCGAGACCTTGCTGCCGACCTCGATGAACGGCTTGGCGCCGGGCTCCGGAGCCCAATAGGCGGTGCCGACCATCGGCGAGGTCACGGCGCCCGGATGCTTCGACAGGTCGGCCGCGGCCGCAGCAGGCGCGGCGACGGCGGCCG
>NZ_AKIY01000211.1 GCF_000282615.1 Bradyrhizobium sp. YR681
CGCCAGCCGCAGCCGGCGTTTGCGACGCGGCTTGTCCTGTCCGAGCGGGGCGCTCAGATCATCGGCCGTTTCAGTCATGCGCGATCCCGAATCACTCCACCGACGATACCACGCCGGGGTCAAGCGGCGGCAGGCCGGGAGAGGCCGGGGATGTCAGGGTTCCAAGCAAAAAGGGCGGCTCCGGGAGCCGCCCTTTTCGTGAGATCGCGGGGTGTGCCGACTTAGTTCGCCGCTTTGGGCTTGTCGGTCGTCGCCTTGTTGTCGTTGCCCGGCGTGGGCGCCGCGGAGGCGCTGTTCTTGATGCCGTGGAGCAGATCGTCGGCAAGCTTGAGCGCCTTGTCGTCCTTGGCGTCCGGCGGGACGTAGGACTGCGAGCCGGTCTTCTCGTCGCCGTCGTTCTTGAGATGGCCGCGCAGCGAAGCCTCGCCCTTGGTGTCGGTGCGCGACTTCAGCTCGTCGGGCACGTCCTGGAGCACTTCGATGTCGGGCACGATGCCCTTGGCCTGGATCGACTTGCCCGACGGCGTGTAGTAGCGCGCCGTGGTCAGACGCAGCGCGCCGTTGCCGCTTCCGAGCGGGATGATGGTCTGCACCGAGCCCTTGCCGAACGAGCGCGTGCCGACGATGGTCGCGCGCTTGTGGTCCTGCAGCGCGCCGGCGACGATTTCCGACGCCGAGGCCGAGCCGCCATTGACCAGCACGATGACCGGCTTGCCCTTGGTGAGGTCGCCCGCATGCGCGGTGCGGCGCTGGGTCTCCTCGGCGTTGCGGCCGCGGGTCGAGACGATCTCGCCCTTCTCCAGGAACGAGTCGGAGACGGTGACCGCTTCCTCGAGCAGGCCGCCCGGGTTGTTGCGGAGGTCGATGATGTAGCCCTTCAGCTTGTCGCCGATCTGATTCGAGAGGTTGGCGACCTCGCGCTTCAGACCTTCGGTGGTCTGCTCGTTGAAGGTGGTGATGCGGATATAGGCGATGTCGTCGGCCTCGATCCGGGCGCGCACCGAGCGGACGCGGATGTTGTCGCGCACGAGCGTGACGTCGAGCGGATTGTCCTGGCCCTTGCGGATGATCTTGAGCTTGATCTTGGTGTTGACGGGGCCGCGCATCTTCTCGACCGCCTGGTTCAGGGTCAGGCCCTGCACCGCTTCGTCGTCGAGATTGGTGATGATGTCGTTGGCCATGATGCCGGCGCGCGAGGCCGGGGTGTCGTCGATCGGGGAGACCACCTTGATCAGGCCGTCTTCCATCGTGACCTCGATGCCGAGGCCGCCGAACTCGCCGCGGGTCTGCACCTGCATGTCGCGGAAGCTCTTGGCGTCCATGTAGCTCGAATGCGGGTCGAGGCCGGTGAGCATGCCGCTGATGGCGGATTCGATCAGCTTGGTGTCGTCGGGCTTCTCGACATAGTCCGAGCGCACGCGCTCGAACACGTCGCCGAACAGATTGAGCTGGCGATAGGTGTCAGCGGTCGCGGCTCGCGCGCTGGAGCCCATGAAGACCGCGCGCGGCTGGGTCACGAACAGCGTCAGCGCAGCACCGGTGGCCGCGCTGAGGAGGATAACTGAAGTCTTGCGCATCATCCGCGAACCTTCTCGCCTTCATTTGCGGCCCACCATGGGCCTGGATCGATTGGAGTGCCGTCCTTACGGAACTCGACATACAGCACAGGTTGACTCGCGTTCGTGGCGAGAATGGAGGCGACTTGAGATGTCGACCCCATGGTCGCGACCGGCTCCCCCGTGAGCACAAACTGACCGATGTTGACCGAAATGCGCTCCATCCCGGCGATCAGGACATGATACCCGCCACCGGCATTGAGGATCAAGAGTTGTCCATAGCTGCGGAACGGGCCGGAATAGACCACCCAGCCATCACACGGCGTCGTGACCTGGGCGCCGGGCTTGCTTGCCAGCGAAATGCCCTTCTGGACCCCGCCGACGCCGTCGGAACCGCCAAAGTCCCTGATCTTGTTACCGTTAACCGGGAGAGGCAGGAGGCCCTTGGCTGACGCGAAGGCGATGGCCGGGGTGGTCCGGGAGCGGTCCTTGAAAGCGCCCGGACCGGGCTTGGCGCTGGCGGCCGCGTTTGCAGCTGCCTTGGCCTCGGCCTGCCTCGCAGCCTCGGCCGCCTTCTCGGCGGCCCTGGCGGCGCTTTGCAGGTCCTGCTCCATCTTGGTGATCAGCCCCTGGAGATCGCCGACCTGCCGTGAGAGTGCGATGGCGCGCGCGTTCTCGGCGTCGAGATCCTTTTCGCGCGATGCCTGCTGGCGCTGCCGCTCCTCGACCAGGGCCGTGAGCCGGGTCTGGTCGTTGCGGACCTTGTCGCGGTCGGCGGCGAGCTGGTCGCGTTCGGCGGCGATGTCCTTGCGCAAGGCCACGAGCTCGCCGAGCTCGCTTGCGATCTTTTCCGCGCGGCCGCGCAGCTCGGGCACGACGGCGCCGAGCAGCATCGCCGTGCGCAGCGATTGCAGCGCATCTTCGGGGCGCACCAGCAGCGCCGGAGGCGTGCGCCGGCCGGCGCGCTGCAAGGCCGCCAGCACCTCGACGATGTCGGCGCGGCGCGAATCGAGCGAGGTGCGCATCTGCTGCTCGCGGCCGTTCAGCGTCTTCAGCCGCGCTTCCGCGTCGTTGATCTTGGTCTCGACGGTGCGGACATTGGCGGCGGTGTCGATCAATTGCTGATTGAGCTGGGTGCGGTCCTGACCGAGCGAGGTGATCTCGGCCTTGAGCTTGGTCTGCGCTTCCTCGGCGCTCTTCTTGCTCGCGCGCGCAGCTTCCAGCTCCTGCTCGCGCTGCTTGATCGCGTCGGGCGAGACGGCCGCGGTCTGCGGCGCCGGAGCTTGCGCGAGGCTTGCGCCGGAGAGGCCAGCGATCAGCAGCAGGGTGAGGACAGGCGCTCGCATCGCTTTAGGCAAAGGTGCTCGTTGTGGCGCGCATCATGCGCGATGATAGGGATGGCCGGCCAGAATGGTGGCGGCCCGATATAGCTGTTCCAGAAGCATGACGCGGACCATTTGATGCGGCCAGGTCGCAGAGCCGAACGCGATCGCGAGCTTGGCCTTACGGCGCAATTCGGGCGAAAGTCCGTCCGCCCCTCCGATCACGAAGATAGTATGACCGGCCCCCTCGTCGCGCCAGCGCCCGAGATGCCGTGCGAATACGGTGGAATCGAGATTCTGGCCGCGCTCGTCCAGCGCCACCAGGATGGATTTTTCAGGGATATGCGCGGAGATCGCCGCGGCCTCCTCGGCCATCCGCGTCGCGGTGTCGCGCGCGCGGCTTTCGGGAATCTCGTGCACGCTGAGCTCGCGGAATCCGAGCTTGCGGCCGGCCTCGTCGAACCGCTCGAAATAGCGGTCGGCAAGCTCCCGTTCGGGGCCCTGCTTCAGCCGGCCCACCGCAATGACAGCAACGCGCATGATGTTTTCAGGGTCGTGTTTTCGAGGCCGCGCGCAGGTTGCGCGCGCACGACGCTAGCATGCGCGTCAGCCGATTTGAAATCGGCCTCTCGCCTAGATCGCCTTCGCCGCGACCGCTTTCGCCGCCCCTGGGCCCTGCGTGTACAACCGCTCGAGGTTGTAGAACTCACGGACCTCGGGCCGGAACACGTGCACGATCACATCGCCGGAATCGATCAGCACCCAGTCGCAATTGGGCAAGCCCTCGACGTGGATGTTCTTGATGCCGTTTTCCTTGAGGCCCTTGGCGACGTTCTCCGCGATCGCGCCAACGTGCCGGTTCACCCGGCCGGTGGTGACGATCATGTAGTCGGAGTAGGCCGATTTGCCGCGAAGGTCGATGGTGACCGTCTCTTCCGCCTTCATGTCGTCGAGGCGGGAGAGGATCAGGCTCAGCGTCTTGTCGGCGTCGGGTTGCGCCTTCAAGGCCGCAGCTTGGGTCGATGTTTTACGCGTCGGCTTGGCAACCTTGGGTAAAACAGACTTGGACAATACAGATGTGGTCAGGGACCATTCCTTTCACTGTATCGCGAACGCCGAATCCAGCGCTCACTGGCTACACTACATCATGTGGGGTTAAGGGTTTCAATATGCCAGAGAGCCCCCACGGTACAGTCTGACTCACTTCGTACCTTTCCAGCTTCCGTCCGGGTTCCGCAGGCCGGTCGAGGAGAGGTTCAGCTTCAATCCGGTCAGGAAGACCCAGGCCGGTGCCGGCTGGTCCGCAAGCAGGGCTGCCTTATTCTCGGGCAGGCGATAGCGCGCCAGCGCCTTGGCGGCGGGCGAGGCGAGGGCGCGAAAACTCTGCGGCGGGCGATCGATGACCGCAATCGGCACCTGGCCGGCGATGCGTCGCCAGTCCTGCCAACGGTGGAATTGAGCGAGGTTATCGGCGCCCATGATCCAGACAAAGCGCAGGCCACGGAAGCGGCGGCGCAAGGTGTTGATCGTGTCGATAGTGTAGCGGGTGCGAATGACGGATTCGAGACAGCTCACCTCGATCCTGGGATCGTCGGCGACGTCGCGCGCGGCCTGCATGCGCTCGCCGAGCTCATGCAGATTGCCGTTCTCCTTGAGCGGATTGCCCGGCGTCACCAGCCACCAGACGCGATCGAGCTGCAATCGCGTCAGCGCGAACCGGCTGATCGCGCGATGAGCCTGATGCGGCGGATTGAACGAGCCGCCGAGCAGGCCGACGCGCATGCCCGGGGTCGAGGGCGGGACTGCTTGCGCCAGGAAACGCGGCACCACGAAATTGTTGCTCAATGCCCCCGCGCCTCGCGACGTTGCTTACGGCCGCGTCTGCCCTGTGCCGTGAACGCGATATTTGAAGCTCGTCAGCTGCTCGGCGCCGACCGGTCCGCGCGCGTGGAAGCGTCCGGTGGCGATGCCGATCTCGGCACCGAAGCCGAACTCGCCGCCGTCGGCGAACTGCGTCGAGGCGTTGTGCAGCACGATCGCGGAATCGACCTCGCTCAGGAATTTCCTCGCAATCGCTTCATCCGCGCTCACGATCGCATCGGTGTGATGCGAGCCGTGATTCTGGATATGCGCGATCGCGCCGTCGACGCCGTCGACCACTTTTGCCGCGATGATCGCGTCGAGATATTCGGTGTCCCAATCGTCCTCGCTCGCGGGCTTGACGCGCGTATCCGTCTTCTGCACGGCGTCGTCGCCGCGCACTTCACAGCCGGCCTCGATCAGCATCTCGACCAGCGGCTTCAGGTTCTTTCCAGCAGCGGCGCGGTCGACCAGCAGTGTCTCGGCTGCGCCGCAGACGCCGGTCCGGCGCATCTTTGCGTTGAGCACGATCGACTTCGCCATGGCGAGGTCGGCACTGGCATCGACATAGACGTGGTTGACGCCTTCGAGATGCGCGAACACGGGCACGCGTGCCTCCTGCTCGACGCGCGCGACGAGGCTCTTGCCGCCGCGCGGCACGATGACGTCGATGGCGCCGTTCAACCCTGACAGCATCATGCCGACCGCCGCGCGGTCGCGCGTCGGCACCAGCGTGATCGCCGCTTCGGGCAGGCCCGCTTCGCGCAGACCCTGCACCAGGCATTCATGGATGGCGCGGCAGGAGCGGAAACTGTCGGAGCCGCCGCGCAGGATCACGGCATTGCCTGACTTCAGGCACAGCACGCCGGCATCGGCCGCGACATTGGGGCGGCTCTCGAAGATCACGCCGACGACGCCGAGCGGCACGCGCACGCGTTCGATGGTCATCCCGTTCGGCCGCTGCCAGCTCTCGGTGACGATGCCGACGGGATCGGCAATGCCGCGCACGATGCCAATGCCCTCGGCCATCGACTCGACCCGCGCCGGGGTCAGCGTCAGGCGGTCGATGAAGGACGCGGTCATGTTGCTGGACGTGCGCGCCTCGGCGACGTCCTCGGCATTGGCGGCGAGGATCGCCGCAGAGTTCGCGCGGATCGCCCGCTCCATGGCCTCCAGCGCCCGGTTCTTCTGCTCCGGCGGCGCCAGCGCCAGCACGCGCGCGGCAGCGCGGGCACGGGTGGCGAGATCGGACATCAGCGCCTGGAGATCGGCATTGCCGTCAACGGCTTTGAGGGGGGCGGCCATGGGGAGTTCAACCTTCTGCTAAGGCAGTGTCCTAGCACGGAAATCCCGCTTTTGCGAAGGGCGGGGAGGGTATGGCAGGTCTCCCGGCCGCGTGCAGGCTAGGTCATTGGGCCCGTAAAATGGGGCCGCGGCGGCCCCTACCCGCCCACCACGAGATCGTCGCGGTGGATCATTTCGGCACGGCCGCTGATGCCGAGGATGGCCATCACGTCAGGGGAGGAGCGGCCCTTGATGCGCTCGGCGTCATCGGCGTCATAGGCAATCAGGCCGCGGCCGATCTCGCTGGTGTCGGGGCCGCGCACGATCACCGCATCGCCGCGGGCGAACTGGCCCTCGACCTTGATCACGCCGGCCGGCAGCAGGCTGGCGCCGGCACGCAGCGCCGTCACCGCGCCGGCGTCGATGGTCAGCGTGCCCTTCGGCTCCAGCGTCCCCGCGATCCAGCGTTTGCGCGAAGTGATCGGGTTGGCCGGAGTCAGGAACCAGGTGCAGCGGCCGCCATTGGCGATCGCCTGCAAGGGATGCTCGATCTTGCCGGAGGCGATCAGCATGTGCGTGCCGCCTGTCGTCGCGATCTTGGCAGCCTCGACCTTGGTACGCATGCCGCCGCGCGACAGCTCGGACTCGGCATCTCCCGCCACCGCCTCGATCTCCGAGGAGATGCTGTCGACGACGGGAATGAGCTTGGCGTTCGGGTTGTTCTTGGGCGGGGCGTCGTAGAGCCCGTCGATGTCGGACAGCAGCACCAAGAGATCGGCGCTCGCCATGGTGGCGACGCGCGCGGCGAGGCGGTCATTGTCGCCGTAGCGGATCTCGGTGGTCGCGACCGTGTCGTTCTCGTTGATCACGGGGATCGCACGCCACTCCAGGAGCTTGCCGATGGTGGAGCGCGCATTGAGGTAGCGGCGGCGCTCCTCGGTATCCCCCGGCGTGACCAGGATCTGGCC
Organism: Bradyrhizobium sp. YR681; assembly: GCF_000282615.1. Classification (GTDB taxonomy): domain Bacteria; phylum Pseudomonadota; class Alphaproteobacteria; order Rhizobiales; family Xanthobacteraceae; genus Bradyrhizobium. The sequence goes on from NZ_AKIY01000211.1 coordinate 6,991, forward strand.
GGAGTCGATGCCGTGGGCCCCTAATACCTCGGACCAGATTCGCGCCAGCGCGATCTGTCCGACGGCAGCGGCGGCCTGGCTCTCCTCCAGCTTCAGCGGGCCGCGCGGCAGCTTGAGCCGGCTGCGACCGAGCGCGATCGAGCCCGAGGAGACGACGAGCACGTCGCGGCCTTCCTTGTGCAGCTTGGCCATGTCGTCGGCGAGCGCGGCCAGCCAGGACGCCCGCACCTCGCCCTTGTCGGAATCGACCAGCAGCGCGGAGCCGACCTTGACGACGATGCGGCGGAATTGACTGAGTTCGGGGCTGGCCATGGCGCTACGGGACGGAATTGCTCTGAAGACGGCGGAGCGACGACAGGCGGCGCCGATAGGGCCTGCTTTTGCAGCAGGACGATGGCCGGCGCAAGGCGGCAGGGATGGGAAACGGCGCCAATGTCGGCCTTGTGTCAGGCGTCAGCCTGGCTCTAATTGGCGCCAACAATAATGGGCAACGAGGAAACGAATGGATCGCCGCAATTTCATAGCCGGATGTCTTGGGGCAGGACTTGGGGCAGGTCTTGGGCTGCCGCTGCTGGCGCAGGCGGGAGGGGTGCAAGCGCAGGCGGGGCTGACAAAAATGATCTTCCCGTTTGCCGCGGGCGCCGGCGGCGACACGCTGTGCCGTCTGATCGCGCAGGAGATGGCGCCGGCACTGCAACGGACCATCGTGGTCGAGAACCGCACCGGTGGCGACGGACTGATCGGCATCAAGGCGGTGAAGGGTGCGAGCCCCGACGGCAGCATGGTGCTGGTGACGACGGGCCCGACCATGTACCTGCTGCCGATGGTCGAGACGGCGCCAAGCTTCGATACGGCGAAGGATTTCATGCCGGTGTCGCTGCTGGCGCGGTTCGAATTCGCCGTCGTGGTCGGCCCGGCGATCGATGCCGCGGATTTCAAGTCATTCGTGGCGTGGCTGAAGGCGCATCCGGACAAGACGTCGTTCGGGGTGCCGAGCAACGGCACCATTCCGCATTTCATGGGCTCGAAGCTCGAGAAGGATCTCGGCATTCCCCTGACCCGCGTGCCCTATCGCGGCAGCGCGCCGATCCTCAACGACCTCATCGGCGGCCATCTGTCGTTCGGCATCGTGACGTTGGCGGATGCGCTGCCGCAGCACCGCGCCAAGGGCGTGAAGATCATCGCGGCGTCGAGCGCGGAACGTTCGCCCTTCGCACCCGAGGTCCCGACGTTGAAGGAGAGCGGCATCGATCTCGTTGCGGACGCCTGGTACGGCATGTGGCTTCCCGCCGGCAGCCCGCCGGAATTTGCGAGCAAGCTCGGCGCCGCCGCGAGTGCCGCGCTTGCCAAGCCCGAGGTGAAGGAGAAGCTCACCGCTATCGGGTTGATCCCGGTCGGCAGCAATGCGGATGGGCTTGCCAAGGAGTTGGCTGCGAACACGGCATTCTGGCAGCCGATCGTGAAGGCGACGGGGTACAAGATCGAGAATTGAGGTCTCTCCGCCCGTCATTGCGAGGAGCGTAGCGACGAAGCAATCCAGGATCCCTCCGCGGAGAGATTCTGGATTGCTTCGCTGCGCTCGCAATGTCGGGGAGGGGACGGAATTCTACATCTTCGCGCGCTGTTCGATGCCGTCCTTGATCGACGCCAGCTCCTTCTCGTCCCAGACACCGATCAGGATTCCGCCCTTCACCTGGAGCTGGTTGTCCGCATAGTTCGCGATCTTCTCGCGCGGTGTGGTGATGTGGTCGTTCGGATGCAGCGCCCAGTCGAACAGCTCGGCCTGGAGACGTGCGATGATGCCGGCGCATTCGGGATCGTCGCCACGATCCAGAAACTCGTCCGGGTCGGTTTCGAGGTCGTACAGCATCGGCCGGAAGCCGGAGGCGTGGATGTATTTCCAGCGGCCGTCGAACACCATGAACAGGCGGCAGCGCTCGATCGGCTGGTTCAGCTTCAGCCGCACATCCTGCATGGCGTAGTCGTATTCGGAGAACGCGACCTTGCGCCAGTCCGGCGGCGTCGGTCCGCGCAGCAGCGGCAGCAGCGAGCGTCCTTCGAGGATGTGGCCGGGCACCTTGCCGCCGAAATAATCGACGAAGGTCGGCGCGAGGTCGATGCCCTCGACCAGCGCATCGCTGCGCGTGCCGCGCGTGGCATCAGCCTCCTGCGACGGATCGATCACGATCAACGGAATCTTGGCCGACTGCTCGTGGAACAGGTCCTTCTCGCCCATCCAGTGATCGCCGAGATAATCGCCGTGATCGGAGGTGAACACGATCATGGTGGTGTCCAGCAGGCCGCGCGCCTCCAGAAACTTCATCAGCACGCCCATCTGGTCGTCGATCTGGGTGATCAGGCCCATATAGGTCGGGATCACCTTCTCCCGCGCATCGTCGCGCGCCATGTTGCGGGAGTAGCGCATGTCCATGTAAGCGCCGAAGACGGGGTGCGGATTCTGCCGCTCGCGCTCGGAGCGGATCGCCGGGATCATGTCGTTGGTCGAATACATGCTGGCGTAGGGTTCTGGCGCGATATAGGGCCAGTGCGGCTTGATGTAGGACAGATGCAGGCACCATGGCCTTCCGTCGGTCTCGGCTTCGCCGATGAAATCCATCGCGCGCCGCGTCATGTAGGGCGTCTCGGAATGCTCGTCCGGCACCCGCGCGGCCTTGTCGGCGTGCACCAGCAGCCAGCCGTTCTGCAAGCTGCCGTCGTCCGCTGCGCCGGAATTGGCCCAGTGCTCCCAGGGATTGGTGGCCTCAAAACCTTGGCTGCGCAGATACTCGTCGTATTTCGGGCGCGGCCGTCCGGTCGGATGCAGGCCGTCGTCGCGCTCATAGGGCTCGAAGCCGCATTCGGCGACATGCACGCCGATCATCGACTCCGGCGGGATGCCGAGCGCCTTCATGCCTTCGATGTCAGGCGCCATGTGGGTCTTGCCGACCAGCACGTTGCGCACGCCGATCTTCTTGAGGTGATCGCCGAGCGTGGGCTCGCCGACGCGCAGCGGCCAGCCGTTCCAGTGCGAGCCGTGCGAGCGCATGTAGCGTCCGGTGTAGAACGACATCCGCGAGGGCCCGCAGATCGGCGACTGCACGTAGGCTTTGGAGAACAGCACGCCGCGCCTGGCCATCGCATCGATGTTCGGTGTCTTCAGCGTGGGATGGCCGGTGCAGCCGAGATAGTCGTAGCGAAGCTGGTCGCACATGATCCAGAGAACGTTCTTCGCGCGCGCCATGCGTCATCCCTGCCGTTTCTTGATTGTTCGATGCTGCGCTATTGCGCTAGCGAAGACAAGCGGAGCCGATCAGGCCGACCACGGCTCCGCTTCAGCCGTGCTCTTGGCCTTGCTGGACACCGGGGCCTCGCCGATCACGTCCACCAGCGCGCGCAGCGCTTCTTTCACGCCCTCGCCGGTGATGCCCGACAGCAGCAGCGGCGTCTTCTTGGCCGCGCGCTTGAGCCGGTCCTTCTGCTTCTTCAACTCGTCCGGATCGACCGCGTCGATCTTGTTCAGCGCGACGATCTCGATCTTGTCGGTGAGCAGCCCGCCATAGGCGTCGAGCTCCTTGCGCACAGTCTTGTAGGCCTTGCCGGCGTGCTCGCAGGTGGCGTCGATCAGATGCAGCAGCACGCGGCAGCGCTCGACATGGCCGAGGAAGCGGTCGCCGAGGCCGGTGCCTTCATGCGCGCCTTCGATCAGGCCGGGAATGTCGGCCAGCACGAACTCGCGGCCACCGGCGTTCACGACGCCGAGCTGCGGATGCAGCGTGGTGAAGGGATAGTCGGCGATCTTCGGCCGGGCGGCGCTGACCTTGGACAGGAAGGTCGACTTGCCGGCATTGGGCATGCCGACGAGGCCGGCATCGGCGATCAGCTTCAGCCGCAGCCAGATCCAGCGCTCCTCGCCGGTCTGGCCGGGATTGGCGTTGCGCGGCGCGCGGTTGGTCGAGGTCTTGAAATGCGCGTTGCCGAAGCCGCCATTGCCGCCCTCGGCCAGCACGAACTTCTCGCCGACGTCAGTGAAGTCGTGGATCAGCGTCTCGCGGTCTTCGTCGAAGATCTGCGTGCCGACGGGGACCTTCAGCACGATGTTCTTGCCGTTGGCGCCGTGACGGTCCGAACCCGAGCCGTTCTCGCCCTTCTGGGCCTTGAAGTGCTGCTGGTAGCGGTAGTCGATCAGCGTGTTGAGGCCGTCGGCGACCTCGATGATCACGTTGCCGCCGCGGCCGCCATTGCCGCCGGAGGGACCGCCGAATTCAATGAATTTTTCGCGGCGGAACGCCACGCAGCCGTTTCCGCCGTCACCGGAGCGGATATAGACCTTTGCTTCGTCGAGGAATTTCATGGGCCATAGGTAGGCCAGCCGGTCCCCCGCGGCAACCCGGACTTACCCACAAATCGGCCGAAATCCTGCGAATTTCGGCCCTTGCTTAACCCGTCGGGCGGCGCCGGATCAGGAATTTCTGCATGCCCTCCAGCACCAGCTCCTTGCGCTGGTTGAATATGGTGCTTTTGAGCGTCACCGCGCCGGTGGTGCGGCCGGGCACGAGCTCGGTGACCTCGAGCGCGGGATAGATGGTGTCGTCGGCGAACACGGGCTTGAGGAACCGGCTCGATTGCTCGAGGAAGCCGACCAGGGACTCCTCGACCATGAACGGAAACAGGCCGGCGCCGGGCGCGGTGTGGATCAGGGTCTGGAATCCGTGCGCCAGCAGATGCGGCATGCCGCGGCTGCGGCAATATTCCACGTCGTAATGCACCGGATGGGTGTCGCCGCTCGCGGTCTGGAATGCCGCGAACACCGCGCTGGTCTGGGTCCGGCTCGGCAGCACGAAGCGTTCGCCCACGACGAAATCCTCAAACCAGCGTTGCGCGGGGATCATGCGGTGCTGGGCTGGATCGAAGTCGGTCATGGCTTGGCTCCTTTCCTGGCTCTTTTGTTGGTGCGGCGCCTATCGCTACCGCGGCGCGAAGAGTGCGACAATGCGTTCAATTTGGCGTTGACGGGGTTGTCCGGCGCGCCCACGCGATTAAAACGCGCCAATGCCCCTCTTCAAGAATCTCTCCGCCTATGACGATCGCTCCGCGCGCCTGGCCGGCATCGGGCTGATGGTGCTGTCGATCTTCATGTTCTCGTTCGGCGACGCCATGGGCAAGTTCCTGGTCGGGACCTATTCGGTGGGGCAACTGCTGTTCCTGCGCGCCTGCGCGGCGCTGCTGCTGCTGTCGCCGATGATCTGGCGGCATCGCCAGGATTTCGTGCGCCTCGAGCGGCCGTGGTTGCAGCTCGTCCGCGTCGTGCTGTCGACGCTGGAGGTCGCCGCCTTCTTCATCGCGACGGTCTATCTGCCGCTCGCCGACGTCATCACCTATTACCTCGCCGGCCCCATCTTCGTCACCGCGATGTCGGCGATCTTCCTGCGCGAGAAGGTCGGCTGGCGGCGCTGGACCGCGATCCTGATCGGCTTCTGCGGCGTGCTGATCGCGCTGCGGCCGTCGGCGCAGACGGTCAGCCTGCCGGCGCTGATCGCGCTCGGCGGCAGTCTTTCCTTCGCGGTCCTGATGCTGATCACGCGCAGCCTGCGCAAGACGCCCGACATCGTGATGGCGTCCTCGCAATTCATCGGCACGTTCTCGCTGGGCGCGGTGCTGTCGGCCTTTCACTGGGTGCCGCCGACGCCTAGCAGCCTCGTGATCTTCGTCCTGGCCGGGCTGATTTCGGTGACGGCGCTGTTCTGCGTCAACCGCTCGCTCAAGCTTGCGCCGGCCAGCGTCGTGGTGCCGTACCAGTATTCGATGATCGTCTGGGCCGTGATCTTCGGCTTCGTCGTGTTCGGCGACGTCCCGTCGATTGCAACGATCGTCGGCGCAGCGATCATCATCGGCGCCGGGTTCTACATCTACTTGCGGGAGCGCGATTTGGGGCGCCCCAGCGTGGACGTGAATCCGCCGGCGTGAAGGCTCCCTCGTCGTCCCGGGCTCGCGACTTCGTCGCGCCCCGGGACGACAGCGGAGAATGCAGCAGCGCCTGCGCCCTACCTCACGCGCCTCGCACTGCTCCAGCTCTTCAGCGACGACCACACCCCGCGCGTCAGGCGGAAGCAATCCACCGGTGTCGACGAGCCCAGCGCCAGGAAGCGGTGCAGCTGCACGCCGCTCCACTGGAAGCCGCATTTCTCCAGCACGTTGCGCGAGGCCGGGTTGGTGACGCGCGCGCCGGCGTAGAGGTGGTCGTCCTCGAACTCCTCGAAGAAGAAGTCGATCGCGCCGCGCGCGGCCTCGGTCGCATAACCCCGGCCCCAATGCGCGACGCCGAGCCAGTAGCCGAGCTCGGCATTGCCGGGCGTGGAGCGGTCGATCCCGACCATGCCGACCGGCCCGCTGTCGTGCTCGATCAGGAACACGGTCTCAGCTCCGAGCGCGGCGGTGGCGCGGATGAATGCGACGGCGTCGTCCTGCGAATAGGGATGCGGGAGGCGGCGGGTGTTTTCGGCGACGCGGCGGTCGTTGGCGAGAAGGGCGATGGTCCTGACGTCGGCGAGGGTTGGCCGCCGCAAGGTCAGCCGTTCGGTGGCGACGACGCTGGGTCTCGCCTCGGCCAAGGTCACGCTCGAGAAATCCTGCAACATGTCCGGCTCCGTCAAAGTCACTAAGTCAAAAGTGAACAAGTCAAACGAAAGGGGAGGCCGGTTTCCCTGCCTCCCCTGGAGCCGTCGATCTTTCGATCTGAAGGACTCCGCCGGTTCGGTCAAGGACCCGGCGGACTCCGAATTTGATCCGCCGTCTATTCAGCCGCCTCTGCGAGCGGGAGCACCGATACGAAGGTGCGGCCGTTGGCTTTGGCCTGGAACGTGACACGACCCTCGATCTTGGCGAACAGAGTGTGGTCCGTACCCATGCCGACATTGAGGCCGGGGTGCCAGGTGGTGCCGCGCTGACGCGCAATGATGTTGCCGGGAATCACAACTTCCCCGCCGAACGCCTTGATACCGAGGCGCTTACCCTTGGAATCGCGACCGTTGCGCGATGAACCGCCTGCTTTTTTGTGAGCCATGGCTCGTCTCCGAAATCCTGCGTAGTTCTAGGTCAATTCCTTGACGGAATCATTTCAAAATCTCACACGCATCAATTCGTGAATTGGCGTGATCGACTTTATGCGGCGTCGGCGTCCTTGTCGGCTTCCTTCACCACCTTCTCCCGCTTCGGACGCGGGCCCTTGGTGGGCTTGGCGCCGTCCGTCAGGATCTCGGAGATGCGGAGCACCGTGATCTCGTCGCGGTAGCCGCGCTTGCGGCGCGAATTCTTGCGGCGGCGCTTCTTGAAGGCGATGACCTTCGGCCCGCGCTTGTGGTCGAGCACCTCGACCGCAACGGACGCGCCGGCGACCGTCGGAACGCCCAGGACCGGCGTGTCACCGCCGAGCACCAGAACTTCATTCAGCTGCAGGATCGAGCCGACTTCGCCTTCGATCTTGCCTACTTCGAGAACATCATCCGGCACGACGCGGTATTGCTTGCCGCCGGTTTTGATGACTGCGAACATCGTTTTTTCTCCGTGTTCAATCCCGGCCTCGCGACGAATCGTCGGGGGCCGGCTTTTTGTCAGTCGCTATGGGTTACTTGCGAGTTTTGTGCGGGCGGGAGTTATCCCTTTGAAAACCCACGCAAAAACAAGCGGCGCGAGAAACGCCCCGCGCCGGTTGTGGGACTTATAGCCGCCGGACGCCGCAAGTCAAGGAAAACTGCCCAAAAAGGCCCGGATTTGAAGGATTTGGCCCGGCTCCCGGCCTCCGGGCGAATCTCGTTCGGCTTTGCAACCAACGGGTTCCCGGGCGGTTGTCTTGCGGATTTCGCGAGCGGGCAAGGGCACTTTCATGGCAACAGACGAACTGGTGAAGACGACGACGGGCATCGCCGCCCACGGCGCCGGGCGGCTGCCGTCGGTCGACGTCGACAGCTTCAACATCGAGATCAAGGACGAGGACGGCTTCCTCGGCGACCGCGCCAGCAAGGGCGCGTTCCGCGCGATCCTCGAGCGCTGGCGCAAGCCGCTGCGCAAGTCCGGCGAGGACCCGTTCGGCAAGGAGGCGTCGGAGGAGATCAGCAAGAAGACGCTGGACGCCATCCTGGTCGGCGACGACACCGAGGCCTGGGCGGTGGTGCACAGCGCCATCGAGGATTTTGCCCAGGAGCTCGCCTATGTCACCCGCCGCTTCCTCAAGACCAAGGCCTGGGCCAAGACCGAGCGCATCGTGGTCGGCGGCGGTTTTCGCGACAGCCGGCTCGGCGAGCTCGCGATCGCGCGCACCGAGATCATCCTCAAGGCCGAGGATTTCAAGATCGACCTGGTGCCGATCCGCGCCCATCCTGATGAGGCCGGGCTGATCGGCACGCTGCACCTGGCGCCGTCCTGGATCTTCGAGGCGCATGACAGCATCCTCGCGGTCGACATCGGCGGCACCAACATCCGCTGCGGCCTGGTGGAGACCGGCTGGAAGAAGGCGAAAGACCTGTCGAAGGCCAAGGTGGTGACATCCGAACTGTGGCGCCACGCCGACGACGAGCCGACCCGCGAAGGCGCGGTGAAGCGGCTGACCAAGATGCTGAAGGGGCTGATCACCGAGGCCGAGAAGGACGGCTACAAGCTCGCGCCCTTCATCGGCATCGCCTGTCCTGGCGTGATCAACGCCGACGGCTCGATCGAGAAGGGCGCGCAGAACTTGCCGGGCAATTGGGAGAGCAGCAAGTTCAACCTGCCGGCGAGCCTGATCGAGGGCATCCCCGAGATCGGCGAGCACGACACCGCGATCCTGATGCACAATGACGGCGTGGTTCAGGGCCTCTCCGAGGTGCCGTTCATGCAGGACGTCGACCGCTGGGGCGTGCTCACCATCGGCACCGGCCTCGGCAATGCCCGCTTCACCAACCGCCGCAAGGACAACGGCAAAGACCGGGATTCCACGGAGAACGGGAAGAAAAAGGCCAAATCTGACAAGGAGTAACCTTGACTGGTTAGGTTAAGGGACGGATTGCGTTGCGGTGCACAGGGCACACGCTACGGTCGAATCGTCGCCTCACCTGGCCAGCGAAGCCGCCCTTCCTGGCCAGTGTTTCAATGAGCGGCACGGGACCGCCAGTGTTTACCGCGTCTGGCGGTCCCACCCCTGTTTTGTCCGGAATCTCGCCGCAAAACGCGACCTCATCCTGAGGGCCCGCCGCAGGCGGGCGTCTCGAAGGATGGCCGCAAGCAAGCGTCCCGCCACGTTTCTCTTGATATGCGATAGACTTGGCTATTGGGGGAGCTCAGCTCCAGCCGATCCGCTGAAAGAACGCAGCGATCTCCGCGGCCGCGCGATCAGGATCTTCCCGATGCGGGAAGTGTCCGACGCCGGGAAACATCGCAACATCGACATTGCTGAACGTCTCGCCCAGTCGATCAGTCCAGGCATAGGGAAACAGCGGATCGTGCTCGGCCCAGCGCACGCAGGTCGGCACATCGATCGGCGGAAGTGGCGGCGCCTCGCCCTTCATCATCGCGATACGACCGGCATGCGCCGCGCGATAATACGCAAAGCCGCCCGCGAGATTGCCTTCCCTAGAGAAATTGTCGACGAAGGCGTCGAGCACGTCGTCGAAGGCGTCCTTGCGATGCGCCCAGCCCTTGAGGAAATGGCTGACATAGAGCCGGCAGCTCTCGCGGCTGGCGCCGACGAGCGCGCCCGCCATCTCCATCTGATGGAAGGACTGGTACCAGATGTGGTTGAGCCGATCGGGCGCCGCCATGCGTGGCCCGATCCCGGGATAGACGAAATCGAACAAGAACAGCCCGGCCACCCGCTCTGGCGCCTGCCGGGCCAGCGGCTGCATCACGGCGCCGCCGACATCATGGCCGACCACCCCGAATCGGTCGATGCCGAGCCCGTCCATCAGCGCCAGCATGTCGGCGGCATGGCCGTCCGCCCCAAAAGGCCCGTCCGGCTTGTCGCTGTCGCCGAAGCCGCGCAGATCGGGCGCGACAAGCATGAACCGGTCGGCTAGCCTGGATATCACCGGCTCCCAGGTCAGCCAGAATTCCGGCCAGCCATGCAGCAAAAGCAGCGGTTTGCCTTGGCCAGCACGGACCAGGTGGACATCGGCGCCATTGGCCGGGATCGTCAGGTGCTCCATGGCGGTTCCTTGCGAAAGCTGGTGCGGGGCTGAAAGAGGTGGCGGATTTTCCCCTTTCGCGCCTTGTCTGGCCCGCCATCCTCGCCTATTAACGCCCCCAACCACAGGGGCCCAGCTCCTACATATGGCGCCTTCAGGAGAGGTGGCAGAGTGGTTGAATGCACCGCACTCGAAATGCGGCATAGGTGCAAGCCTATCGGGGGTTCGAATCCCTCCCTCTCCGCCAGACTGGGCATATCGTTGATCCGTCGAGGGCCGATGTCGAAGCCAAGGTGGGCACCGCGCCATGCCAAGTGGGGCCCTGTCAAACCAGGGTTCTGGGCCATCTGGCACGCGAACAAGGATTCGCTACGCGACAACGGATACGCTGTCCGCAAGAGCGACGATGGCCAATGGCAAGTCCGATTCGTACCAGGCACCTATAAAGGTTGGCCGCCTATGCTCAAGCCGAAGCCAATTTTGGTGCCGCCGGGCATGAAGGCTTCGATCTGTCCAAGCTGTGGACACACCAGGGTGATCCCGCGCACTGAGCCGCACAAAGACTGTTCGATCTGTGGCGATCGGATTCCGCCGGAGGGCCAATGAATCACGGAAGCGCATGTTAACAGTTGGCGGAAGCGAATTTGTGAAAAGAGGCAGCAACGTGCCTCAAGAATCGGAAGGAGGAAGCATCGTGCACGTTCGATCTTTTGCTTCGGAGATAGTTGTTCCGACCGTCAAGGAAGCGTTGGCGGATCGCGGTAGTCGAAGACGCGTCTATATCGCGAGCATCGTGACTACTGCCTTATTGATTACATTGCGGTTGAGGTCGGCCTCGACAAGGGCAAAGTGTGTGAAAGCCTTCGTAAGGTCTGCACGCCAGCATTCGAAGTGGTTCAAGGAGTTTGTAACGGCACCAAGCACGCGGGTAGCATCGGAGCCTTCCGGTTTGAGCCCGGTATTGATCGTGACGTGCCTGCATTTGCATTCGATGTGCCAGGCGCCGGCTGGGGGCAAGGTCGATGGGACGTTCCTGGCCTAAGCGTGCAAAGGGACGGAGCCCATCTTTTCTTGGATACCTCGTTGCAGATCGTTCTGCTCACCTTGTGCAGGATTTATAGTGCTGAACTGGGTCGCATCGACCTCTCGTTTCTGGACAAATCAGTTTTGGATACGGAACATCAGAGCTGAATCATGTGGAATGCCTTCTGACTATGATTCGTCTGATGCCGATCTTTAGTAGAGCGTACCGAGATTTGCTGTGGACGTTTTACGTCCTTGTCGGCAACGCTCCGTCGAGCAAGTATTGGGCTTGTTGACCCAGCTTATCGACCTCTATCGACGGGTCCCTCGAGGCGAAATTGGTTTGAGCTTGAGCCGGTCTGGCCGACCAGAGATGGAGGACGCGGAGTATTGCCACGGACTCTCACTTCCTGATGGATCGGCATCGCTGGACGATGGCGGCGCTGCATCATTTTGAAGCTTGGGAGCGCAAGGAGCGGTAGATCTTTGCCCGGATGGTACCGCGTGTGACCGGCGAAGGTATCGCTCAGGCCGGGGTCCATTACCGGGTGGCGCGTCATTTTCCGAAGGATCGTCGACAGGCCTTGGTTGGCATGATCGAAAGCGAGGCCCTCGCTGAAGGAGGAGCCGAACGGCGTTGCGATGGATTCGTGCGGTCAGTCAGGAGTCTTGCGAAAGGGATTGCCTCAGGGTTCGCGGCGGGCGACCGCACTCTTAGGTCGATCAGCGGAAGGTCGAAATTTTTATGGTATCGATTCCCTTTGCACGGCTTCATCTACGATTCTCGGGTCCTCGCCGCCGTGTGCCGCAACGGGCTCACGGTCAGGTTCGATGCGATGATCGACGATTTCGGCGGACAGCCTTCCGACCCCGGCGAATGGAATTTTATGATTGCCGCCGCGAGCTACCGAACTTTCGCTCTTCCTCTTCACGCCTTAGTCGCGGAGGTGTTCGAGGGGTGCGGTCTGCACGCCGAACGGGCCGCTAGGCTCATCGACACCATGTTCTGGCTTGAAGGCGGCGCCTCGGATCCGTCCAGGCAGCGCGCGGAGAAAGTCAGGCAGCAGACGGCGCGAGCCGTGGGTGCTGAAGCATTCCTTCGTTGCGAGTCGATTATGGCGGGTCTGATGCCACGCGTATGACCGAGATGTTGGAAGGGCGCGCACTTGCTGCGCGCACGGCACAGGCCCGGAGCGGCGGAACCTCTCTCGTCACATATAGAAGCTGTATCTTGGAGCGATCTCCTGACCCTCCGGAACGTACTTCAACACCTCCCCTACGTGCCTTGCCGCTGCGATAGTTATCGGCAGTCCATTGTCGAATTGCGTGTTGTTCCAATTCATTTTTGTGAGCGCGAGCATCTCTTCTGCCACATGCTGAAGCGGCTGGCCTAGGGCTTGGCATCGCAGCATCAGAGGACGCGGCACGTACATCCCGGGGTATGTGCGGAAGAATTCGACGCTACCCCGCGTGTAGAGAAGTGCCTGATCCTTGTCGAAGCGGAGCAGCGTGCCTCGCAGCGGCGGGTAGATGCCGAGCCGGTAGAGTCGGGTCATCGATTTCTGGACCCAAACGAAGTCCGCATAGTCGATGTCGCGTTCGTCGATCGCCTTATGAAAGCCGTTCAGTTCGTTCTGATCAAAACGAGAGGTCTTGTGCAACACAACCCGGGCCGGCCAATGCCCGTGTTGATCCCTGAACACCTTGAGCGAATTTCGTAGCAGTTCATATGCGTCGGTGTCCGTCAGGTGCGGCTTGCGGTCTTCTTCGCTCTCCACCATTCGACCCCCGCGGAGGATCAAACCCTCGCCGCGCTCGTCGAACATCTGCGCCGTGCTTGTGTGAACGTGATCTCCGTCCACCGATTTGTAGAAGCTCAGTCCGACGAACGAGGTACGGAGCTGTCGCGCGTCGCGCGCGAGGCGCCACGGTAGACCACCGGCTTTGTAATATGTGGCCGTTAGCAGATTCCAGGCGATAGTGGCCGGATCCTGGGTGCGCCTCTCGCTGCTCTCCTTGAGCTTCCTTGGAATCCTATATGTTGGGTCGAAGGTCGTTGGCCAGAGCAGTTGGATCGGCAGCCGCAATCGCATGCAGGCAGCTTTGAGCATTCCGCGAAAGTCCAGAGCCGGTCCTGCTGCCGTCTCGTCCTCGTCTTCGTTTCCGGCGACTTCGCGCGCGTTGTATGTGCGTTCGATGATTTCGACGGGGAGCGCCACTAGAACGACATCGGGCTTCACCATGCGCTCGGACAGGACGCCGATCTCGTTCGAGATTGCTTCGACAATCGCCTGGGTGACCTCCCGTTGCCCGGGAATTGCGACAAGCTTGGCGATTTCGCGCGGCGGCATCACGCGCTGCAGCTCGTTCGAAGTGATGAACTCGCATCGGAACGTACTGTCGAAATCGACGCCAGGAAAGGGTGGGAATAGATTCGGCTGGCGGCTTTGCTTCGCCGGAAATCCGGTCGCGAAACGCTCGATCAGTTTCGCCGTGCCTTCCACGGTTTCCGCGCTGCCGACAATTCCGAGTTTGATTCGTTTTGGCGCGCCCTCCATCCCCACGTCGAACGGACCGTAGTCCATTATCCCGAAGCGGATGTCGGGATGTCGGAAGGCTCCTCCGAATTCGAGCTTTGGTTCTTCCAAGTGAGTCAGTTTCACGAAACGTCCTCCACCGTCTCGCCGGCCAGCGCGTATTCGAACAGCGGGGAGGATGGGTCCGACTCCTGCGACTTCCAGAGTTCGTCCGGGACGCCAATATCAAGCTCCAGCGGGGCCGCCGCGCCGAAGGAAAGGAAGGGATATCGCTGCGTCAGCAGGTCCCCGGTGCGATGCGTGGCGAGAAAGTCGCGCCACATGACGAATTGCCCCATCACGGCGGCATTGTTTTCGATTTCCTTGATTTTCTTCAGCCGCTCTCCGGCGAAAGCGTCGGCATCCTGGCCGTTGTAGGTGAAGTGATAGGTCGGCGTAAGCTCGGCGAACCATTTCCCACCCAATCTGATGAAGCGGTGCATGAAGCCGGAATGCCGCCAATAGGCTGCCTGCGTGGGATCCTTCTTCTTCTTTCCGTAGCGGCCGACGACGCGGCGCGTCGTGGTGTTCTGCAAGCTGCGATACGCGAAGTTCAGATTGTCCCTGTCGCGCGGCTTGCGGAAATAGAAGACACCCGAATCTCGGTCGTGATAGAGCTGCGGTCTGACGAACTCGCCGATCGCCCTGTTGAGAAGGGCTACGAAGTCGCGCTGTCGGTCCTCGTTATCGCTCTCCGACCACTCTTTGACGTCAAATTCCTCCATTGCCTCCCATTCGCAGAGCTTCTTCCAGGGCCATTCGTCCAAGGGATGGAACGACAGCACCGACTTGGAGCGCACGATCCACTCTCCGCCGGCGTTCTTATCGAGTTCTCTGAGCGCCGTTCCGAAAGCCTTGTCGTTCGCTTCTCGGGTCGGAGCCCAAAAGAGCCTTGAGGCGAAGTTCACTTCCAGAAGGTTCGCCAGGAGCTGTTCGCGCTTCCGCACGCTTGGTCCCGATGCGCCCGGCTTGACCGCTGTCGCGACCGAAAACAGAGCGGCCTTCGAGGCGCGCGTGAATTCGTCCTTGGCCTTGTCGAACACGACCTTTCGGGACTTCAGTCGCTCGGGGTCGGCGACCCACTCCTTGAGCGATTTCCAGTAGGCCTTGCTCTCGTTCAGGGCAACGACGATCAGGAGGACCGGAGCCGTGCCTTGTGTCCAATATGCAATGTCTGCGTCTGAGCACGGAAATTCGAACGTGTCGCCCGTGTCGCCCTGCAGTCGTTGGCGTTCCGTTGCTTTTCCTTGTACCTGCAGGAGCAGATTGCCGACTTCGCCCGTTTCGCTGTCGCGCAATTCGATGAAGCCATCGATGCCGGCTTCGACGCCGCCTGTCGGGTAGAACATGAACCCCATCGAAAGCACGACTCCCTCGATGAGGGACATGCCTCTCTGTCCGATGATGTCGCTGCGTCCGATCTTCTTCAAGCTTCATCTCCGTCCCGAGGCCTGCACGGTTCCTTCTCGCTCGACTTAGGAGCACCGCACGTGGGTCGAGACCGTTCAGGCTTTCGGCTGGTTCTTTGGATCACGCTGCTGGGGAAGGTGGCGAATTGCGTTTGTTCCGAAACTCTGACAAAAGCCTTGCCGGTCACACGCACTGCAATGAGGGCATCATGCCCCTGTTTTGCCCGACGGGTCAAATGACGCGCGACGTCATTCGAAATACACCGACACCACGATCAATGCTCGTCTCCGCCTCCCCTGAACGGATTCAGCACCTTCGCACCCAGCCCGGCAACGTCGCGGTCGTTGCGCGTCACCAGCGTCGGGTCATGCGTCAACGCGGTCGCCGCGAGCAGGCCATCGATCACCGGGACGGGCCTGATGGCGCTGATGCGCCCCCACTGGACACGGAATTGTCGATGCCGAGCACGCGTCCATCGAATGCGGCTTCGACGTCTCGCAGCCAGCGTTCGAGCGCCGCCGCATTGCCCGCATTCCGCGCGCGAGCGAGCTCGATGTCCTTTCGTATCTCACCAAGCACGAGCGTGCTCAGGAAGATATCCGCATCGGCAATTGACGCATACCAGCGGAGACGTGGACGTCGCAACGCGCGCGTCTTCGTCTGATGCGTCAGCATCTGTTGCCTACGGGAGTGACGTAGTTTTCCAGGAATTTGTTTATCCGAACGCGGCCGGCGGCGACACGGGCTGTCGGATCGAGCGTGAGAAGGTATTTCGGAATTTTGGCATAATGCCACTGTTTTGCCCGACGAGTCAAACGACGAGTGACATCATCCGACTTGCCGAGGCTACGATCGCCGCTTATCGCTGCGGACCGCCAAAGGGCGTCTGGAAGCCAGGCAGCAGCGTCGGCAATAGCGCGCTCCAGCACCGACGCGACCAACGATCACTCCGTGCGCGTCGCCCCGACGTAAGTCATTGATTCTGCGGCCGCCGCCTACTGTGCATGGGGTTGTTTTCGAAATCTCGGTTGTTGGAGCACCATCAGTCCCTCACGCCACCCCCACCGGCTTCTCCAGATCAGCCCAGATCCTCGCAAAATACTCCTGGAACGCCGCGTCGGTCCGCAAGCTTGCCGGATCACGCCCCGCGCGCGGCAGATCGATCAAGTGCCACGCGCGCACCGTCGCCGGCCGCGCGCTCAGCACCAGCACGCGGTCGGCCATGGCGATGGCTTCGCCGATGTCGTGGGTGACGAGGATGGCGCTCTTGCCGCGCTCGGCGATGATGCGGGAGACGTCGGCCTGCATCAGCAGGCGGGTCTGGAAGTCGAGCGCCGAGAACGGCTCGTCGAGCAGGATCACCTCGGGGTCGAAGGCGAGCGTGCGCATGATGGCGACGCGCTGGCGCATGCCGCCGGAGAGCGCCGCCGGCCTGGCGTGCTCGAAGCCGGCGAGGCCGTACGTCCGGATCAGCTCCAGCGCGATCTCACGGGCACGCGGCTTCGGCGTCTTGCGAACCTCGAGGCCGAGCATGACGTTGTCGAGCACGCTGCGCCACGGCAGCAGCAGATCCTTCTGCAGCATGTAGCCGACATGGCCGGCGGCATCGTCGACGCGGCGCCCCGCCACCTCGACATGGCCGCGGGTCGGCCGCAGCAGGCCGGCAATGGCGTTGAACAGGGTGGACTTGCCGCAGCCGGAGGGGCCGACGATCGCCAGCGTCTCGCCGCGGCGCAGCTCGAAATCGACTTTGCGGATCGCCTCGACGGAGTGGCCCTCGTCATCGAAGGTGACGCCGACATTCTCGGCGCGCAGCACGATCGGTGCGGTCTCAGCGAGGTTCTGCGCGAGCGCGTTCATCGGTCCACCTCCCCCAGGAAGCCGAGCAGCGTGTCGTTGAAGATTTTTGGCGTGACCACGCTGAAGGCGTGCGCGCCCCAATCGACCTCATGCACGCGCGAATCGGGGATCGCGGCGGCGAGCTCGCGGGTGAGATAGGCCGGCACCAGCGCGTCGTCCTTGGCGGAGGACAGCAGCGTCGGCAAATTGATCTCTTTGAGGCGCCGGCCGCCCTCGAACGCCAGGAACATGTCGATACGCTCATTCATCGTCGCGACGGAGGGGAAGTGCTTCAGGATTTTTTCTTCCTCCGCGTCGAGATGCGCGATGTTCTCGGAGATCCATTGCGGCGGATAGAGGAACAGCGGCTGCGCCCGCACATAGGCCTGCGGGCCGGACTGGTTGAGCAGCGCCTTGCGAATCTCGAAGCAGCGCCGCAGGAACGGATCGGCGCGGCCCCAGCCGTTGACCACGGTGAGGCTGCGCAGGCGTTTGGGATGACGCAACGAAAGCTCGATGCCGACGATGCCGCCGATGGCGTGACCCACCACATGCGCCGCATCGACGTTCGCATGGTCGAGCACGCAGGCGATGTCGTCGGCCATGCCGGCAATGCTGCGGCTGCTGCTTTCGCTGCGGCCGGTGCCGACGTGATCGTAGAGGATGACCTGGTGACGCTCCGCAAGCGCCTCGAGCTGCGGCGCCCAGAACGTGCCGCTGCCGCCCATGCCGGCCGAGAGCAGAACCGGCGTGCCGCGTCCGTGAACCTCGTAATATATCTCGGCATCCTTGCCGCGTGCAAAAGCCATGACGTCCCAGCGATTGGAGTGTTGCGGTTTCGGATCAGGAGAGCAGGCGCCGCTCGATCAGGTCGATCGCGCCATACATCAGCAGCGCCACCACCATCAGCGTCGCGATGCCGACCCAGACCGCGTTGAGGTCGTAGAGCACGCCGGCGTAGTAGATCATGTAGCCGAGGCCCTCCTTGGAGGCGATGTACTCGCCGACGACGGCGCCGATCAGGGCGAAGCCGACATTGAGACGGAACGCCGCAACGATCCACGGCATCGCGCCGGGCACGATCACGGTGCGCCAGGTTTTTGCGCGGCTGGCGCCGAGCGAGCGCAGCAGCTTGACCAGGTCGGCGTCGACCTCCTTGGCGCCCTGCAGCGCCGTGATGACGGCGACGATGAAGGTGATGATCGCCGCGATCGCGATCTTCGAGGACAGGCCGATGCCGAACCAGACGATGATCAGCGGCGCCAGCGCGATCTTCGGCAGGCCGTTGAGCGCGACGAGATAAGGCCGCAGCACCGCGGCGCCTGTTGGCACCAGCCACAGCGCGAGCCCCGCCGCGCTTCCGAGCACCGTTCCGATCAGGAAGCCGGCGATGGCTTCCCATGCGGTGAGGGCTGCATCGCGGAGCAGCTCGCCGCTGCCGATCAGCTTGGCGCCCTTCGCAATGATGCCGCTCGGCTGGCCGTAGAGATAGACCGCGATCAGGCCGAAGCGGATCGCAAGCTCCCACGCCGCCAGCAGCAGGGCCAGCAGCGCGATCTGGAGCAGCGCGATGCGCAGCGCCGGCGGCAGCTTGAACCGTGCGCCGGTCACCGCGGCCTGGCCAGCATCGAGCACGGCCACCTCAAATCCTCTTGTGCGCGACCGAGGCGATCTCGACCAGGCACGCCGGCTTCACCAGGCCACACTGGATGCAATAGCGCGCCGGCTTCTCGCCCGGAAAATACTCGGCATAGACCTTGTTGACCGCAGCGTAGTTGGCCCAGTCGGTGACGAAGATCGAGTTGAAGGTGACGTCGGCAAGGCTCGACCCCGCCGTCTCCAGCACGCGCTTGATGGTTTCGAGGATGTGCCGGGTCTGGCCGGCGGCATCGCCGACATGGACGACATCGTTGTTGGCATCGAAGGCCAGCGTGCCCGACACGTAGATCACGTTGTCGGCCATCATCCCCGGCGAGAACGGGGCGATGGGCGCGGTGGTGCCCGGCGGAATGATGGCGCGGTCGGTCATAGCGAGTCCTCTTTTGCTGGCAGGGCTTCGGTCTGGGCAAAGGCGCGGCGGAAGTCGCTCGCACTGGAGACCCAGCCGAAGAATGTCTCGATGTTGAAGACGGACGCCTTCTGGATGTAGTCCGGGCCGGCCTGATGCGTCGCGTCCTCCAGCATCACGCCGAAATATTCGAGGTGGAAACCGTCGCGCAGCGTCGACTCCACGCAGACATTGGTGGCGATGCCGCAGAACACGAGGTTGCGGATGCCGCGGGCACGCAAAATGCTGTCGAACTGGCTGTTGAAGAAG
>NZ_AKIY01000212.1 GCF_000282615.1 Bradyrhizobium sp. YR681
CGGCCCGCCGCTTCGGCGTGGCCGGCAAGTCGGCCGCAACGGCGGTCGTGACCGTCAGCATGGCCGCAAGGGCAGGCACCATCCAGCGCAGCATCGTCGGCTCCGAATCAAAGGGGCGATCCAAAGACGATGTATGGGGCAGATATGGTTAATGACTGTTAACTGGAGCCGGTTCCGGGGCGCTCGCGCCCCGGAATTCAGTAGCCCGGATGGAGCGCAACGCAATCCGGGTGTCGTGCCACGCGAGCGGTGAAACGATATGGTCTGGCCCCGGATTACGCTGCGCTCCATCCGGTTCTACGACGGGGAACTACGCACCCAGCGCCTGCTCCAGGTCCGCGATCAAATCTTCCTTGTCCTCGATGCCGATCGAGAGCCTGACAACGTCGGGGCCGGCGCCGGACTTGATCTTCGCGGCGTCGTCGAGCTGGCTGTGTGTGGTCGAGGCCGGATGGATCACCAGCGAGCGGGTGTCGCCGACATTGGCCAGATGCGAGAACAGCTGCAGTTTCGACACCAGGCTGACGCCGGCGTCGTAGCCGCCCTTGAGACTGAAGGTGAAGACGGCGCCCGCACCCTTCGGCGCGTATTTGCGCGCCAGCTGGTGGTACTTGTCGCTGGCAAGGCCCGCATAGCTGACCGAAGCCACCGCCGGATGGCCCGCGAGGAATTCGGCGACCGCCTTGGCATTGTCGCAGTGCCTCTGCATGCGCAGCGGCAGCGTCTCGATGCCGGTGAGGATCATGAAGGCGTTGAAGGGCGAGAGCGCCGGGCCGAGGTCGCGCAGGCCGAGCACGCGGCAGGCGATCGCGAAGGCGAAATTGCCAAAGGTCTCCTGGAGGCGAATGCCGTGATATTCGGGCCGCGGCTCCGAGAGCATCGGATATTTGCCGCCGGTCGACCAGTCGAACGTGCCGGCATCGACGATGATACCGCCGAGCGAATTGCCGTGGCCGCCCAGGAATTTCGTCAGCGAGTGCACGACGATGTCGGCGCCGTGGTCGATCGGGCGGATCAGATAGGGCGAGGCCAAGGTGTTGTCGACGATCAGCGGCACGCCCGCCTTGCGCGCCACCGTCGAGATCGCCTCGATGTCGGTGATGCTGCCGCCGGGATTGGCGATGGACTCGATGAAGATGGCCTTGGTGCGCGGCGTGATCGCGCGCTCGAAGCTCGCAATGTCGTCGGAATCGGCCCACACCACATTCCAGCCGAAGCTCTTGAACGCGTGCGTGAACTGGTTGATCGAGCCGCCATAGAGTTTCCGCGCGGCGATGAACTCGTCGCCGGGCTGGAGCAATTGCTGCAGCACCACGACCTGCGCGGCGTGGCCGGAGGCCACCGCGAGTGCGGCGGTGCCGCCCTCGAGCGCGGCGACGCGCTCTTCCAGCACCGCGTTGGTGGGATTGCCGATGCGGGTATAGATGTTGCCGAACGCCTGCAGGCCGAACAGCGAGGCGGCGTGGTCGGCGTCGTTGAAGACGAAAGAGGTCGTTTGATAAATCGGCGTCGCGCGCGCACCGGTGGTGGGGTCGGGCTGTGCACCGGCATGCACGGCGAGGGTTGAAAATCCCGGAAGGCGATCGCTCATTGAGGGCGTCCTGTTCTTGTGGTCTGAAATCGCGCGGCATGCTGATCGGCGCCGCGGCTGCCGTCAAGGCGCGGCTTCACATCAGAATGATTTGGGAACGACCGTGCTACGCATTGCCGCGTTCGCGAAACGAATCCTTCGCAAGTGCGTCAGGTTTGCTCGCTCTTGTTCTTGGCGGCGCGATCGGATGCCGCGGTGTCGCCACCACCGACACTCATCCGATTGAGGGATAGGCGCATGCCTTGCGTCGGTGCCGGCGGGCGCTTGGAGCTGAGCGTGCGCGAATTGACGCCCATCCACGAGATCTCGGACGACAAACGGCCATATTCGATCTTGGGACAGCGGTTCATCACGACCTTGATGCCGACGGATTCCGCTTTCGCCGCCGCCGCGTCGTCACGCGCGCCAAGCTGCATCCAGATCACCTTCGGCAGCGGATCGAGCGTGAGGGCCTCTTCGACGACGGGCATGATGTGGCTGGAATTGCGAAAAATGTCGATCATGTCGATGGGATGGCCGATGTCGGACAGCGAGGCGACGAAGGGCTTGCCGAGCAGCTCCTTGCCGACATGGCCGGGATTGATCGGGATCATGTCGTAGCCGCGTTGCGAAAGGTACTTGAACGCGAAATAGCTGGGACGCACATTGACCGGCGAGGCACCGACCATCGCGATCGACTTCACGCTGTTGAGGATGGCGCGGATGTAGTTGTCGGGATAGGCGTCGTGGTTCATCACTTATCTTTTCTTGTTGTCATTGCGAGCGCAGCGAAGCAATCCAGGCCGTCGCCGCGGAAAGACTCTGGATTGCTTCGCTTCGCTCGCAATGACGGGAATCATTCATCCCGCCATGTCGGCTGACGCTTCTCGATGAAGGCGCCGATGCCTTCCTCGGCGTCGCGCGCCATCATGTTCTCGGTCATCACCTCTGCCGCATAGCGATAGGCGTCCGCAAGGCTCATCTCGGCCTGGCGGTAGAACGCCTCCTTGCCGAGTTTGACGGTATAGGCCGATTTCAGTGCGACCTGCTCCGCCAGCGCGATCGCGGCGTCGCGCTCGGTCCCCTTTGCAACGACGCGGTTGATGAGCCCGATCTCGCGGGCGCGGTCGGCTGGGACGGGCTCGCCCGTCAGCAGCATCTCCATCGCCTGCTTGCGCGGCACGTTGCGCGACAGCGCCACCATCGGCGTCGAGCAGAACAGGCCGATGTCGACGCCGGGCGTGGCGAAGCTCGCAGCTTCGGAGGCGATGGCGAGATCGCAGCTCGCCACGAGCTGGCAGCCAGCTGCCGTGGCGATGCCCTGGACGGCGGCGACCACGGGCTTCGGCAGATGCACGATCGCCTGCATCATCGCGCTGCAGGCGTTCATCATCTCGGCGAAGAAGGCGCGGCCGCGATCGGGGTCGGCGCGGCGTGCGGTCAGTTCCTTCATGTCGTGGCCGGCGGAGAAGGCGGGGCCATTGGCGGCGATCACCACGCCGCGGACCGTCTTGTCGTCGCGGATCTCATTCAGTCCGGCATGCAGGCTTGCGATCATCGCTGCCGACAGGCTGTTGCGCGCGGCCGGGCGGTTCAGCGTGAGAACCGCGATGCTGCCGATTGTTTCGCGCAGCAGAATTGGCGGTTGCGGGGAGGGGGCGCGGGCGGCCAGGGCAGACATCGAAGCGTTTCCGGTTGGATTATTGCGTTTGGATGACGCAGATAACTTAATGTAACAGGGGACATGAAGCGAGGGTGGGGATCAGCATGGCATTAGCGAAAATGAGCGTGGCGGAGGTCGAGCAGTTTCTCCGTGACGAGTTTCCCCAGGCCTTCAGCGGCGACGACATCACGATCGAAAGCGCCGACGGCCAGACCTGCCTTTTGCGCCAGCGCTACAGCGAAAGGATGCTGCGGCCGGGCGGAACCGTGTCCGGTCCGACGCTGATGGCGCTGGCCGATTTCGCGATGTACGTGGTGCTGCTGTCCGCGATCGGGCCGGTCGGGCTCGCGGTCACCACCAATCTCAACATCAACTTCCTGCGCAAGGGCCAGCCCGGGCAGGACGTGCTGGCGGAGGCCCGGCTGCTCAAGCTCGGCAAGCGGCTCGCGGTCGGGGAGGTGAAGCTGTTGTCCGGTACCTCGCCCGATCCGATCGCCCATGTCACCTCGACCTATTCCATTCCAACTGTTTGAGCTTTTCGCAGGTAATATAGCACCATATTTTTAAGTAATTGATATTGCGTACATAATTCACGTCATCCGGCATTGACCGTTGCGCGTCTCTTCTCTAGAAACCGCGCAGTCCGGTGCGGTGTTCGCGCCGATATCTCCCGTCCACGGAAACTCCGATATGAAAACCTTTTCGGCAAAGCCGGCTGAGGTGACGAAGAAGTGGGTGCTGATCGACGCCAAGGGTCTGGTCGTCGGCCGCCTCGCCACCATCGTCGCCATGCGCCTGCGCGGCAAGCACCTCCCGACCTACACCCCGCACGTTGATTGCGGCGACAACGTCATCATCATCAATGCGCAGCATGCGGTCCTCACCGGTCGCAAGCGCGAGCAGAAGACCTATTACAAGCACACCGGCTATGTCGGCCACGTCAAGGAGCGCACCGCGCGCCAGATCCTCGAGGGCAAGCATCCCGAGCGCGTGCTCGAGAAGGCCGTCGAGCGCATGATCCCGCGTGGTCCGCTCGGTCGCGTGCAGATGGGCAACCTCCGTGTCTACGGCGGCGCCGATCATCCGCACGAGGCGCAGACGCCCGAGAAGATCGACATCGCCAAGTTGAACCGCAAGAACACGAGGGCCGCATAACATGGCCGAATCCATCCAGTCGCTCGACCAGCTCTCGCAGCTCAAGACCGCTGCCGCGCCCGACGCGCCGAAGCACGAGAAGAAGGTCGACAAGTTCAACCGCGCCTATGCCACCGGCAAGCGCAAGGACGCGGTCGCCCGCGTCTGGATCAAGCCGGGCGCCGGCAAGGTCACGGTCAACTCGCGCGAAGTCGAGGTGTATTTCGCCCGTCCCGTGCTGCGCATGATGATCGAGCAGCCGTTCTCGGTGGCCGCGCGTTCGGGCCAGTACGACGTGGTCTGCACGGTTGCCGGCGGCGGTCTGTCCGGCCAGGCCGGTGCCGTCCGTCACGGCATCTCCAAGGCGCTCACCTATTTCGAGCCGGAGCTGCGCACGGTCCTCAAGAAGGGCGGCTTCCTCACCCGCGACTCGCGCGTGGTCGAGCGCAAGAAGTACGGCAAGGCCAAGGCCCGCCGGTCCTTCCAGTTCTCGAAGCGTTAATCGCTTCGGTCACATTCGCCGCGAAAGCGGCTTCAATGAGATGCAAAAGGGCGCTGATTTCAGCGCCCTTTTTGCTGTTCGTTTGTGTGCAAATTGAAGACGAGTTTCCCGAAAACTTGGCCGTCCGTGAAAACCTGAATGGAACCCGCGGGACATAGCGTCGCATTTGGAAGGGCGCGCAAATCGGATGTGCCGATCGCGTAACTGCTATGTCTAAGAGGGGGCCGACATGATGTCGCTCGATAGCATCACGCTCTATTTGGTCGCCACCATGGTCGCCGCACTGCTCGGCGCCATGATGGTATTTTTCGGCAGGCAGGAGAACAGTCCTGCGCTGAAATGGTGGGGCACCGCCTATCTGCTCGGTGCCGCCTCCGTCGCGCTATGGACTGCGGCCGGCGACAAGCTCGGTCCGCATCTCTATCTGGCGTTAAATGCCGTCGGCTTCGTCGCCTGCGGCATGGTGTGGAATGCGGCGCGCGTCTTCCACGGCCGGAAGCCGAACTGGCCGGGCCTGCTCATCGGTGCGCTGGCCTGGGTCGCCGCCGTCACGCTGCTCGATCCCGCAGCCGCGATGCTGCGCATGATCGTCGGCGCCGGCATCGTCTCGATCTATGCGGCGCTGACCGCGAGTGAGCTCTGGGTCGAGCGGCGCAAGAGCCTGCAGCGGCGCTGGCCGGCCTTCGTGGTGCCGGTCATGCACGGCTGCGTGTTGATGCTGCCGATCCTGCTCGGCAGCTTCCTGCGTCCCAATGATGCCGGCTTCTCCTCGAGCATCTGGGTCACCGTGTTCGCGGTCGAGCTGGTGCTCTATGCCGTCGGCACCGTGTTCGTGATCTTCATGCTGGTGTCGGAGCGCACGGTGACAGCGCACCGCACCGCTGCGTCCACCGATCCCCTGACCGGCATGCTCAACCGCCGCGGCTTCTCGGAAGCCTGCGGCCGCGTCATCGAGCGCGAGGCCAAGGCCGGACGCCCCGTGACCGTGATGATCTTCGACATCGACCACTTCAAGTCGATCAACGACCGCTTCGGCCATCCCGCCGGCGACGAGATGCTGAAACTGTTCTCGACCGTCGTCGTCAGCAATCTGCGGATGACCGACATGTCGGGCCGCATCGGCGGCGAGGAGTTCGCAGCCCTCTTGCCGTGTTCGCTGGAGGAGGGCGTGCTGGTGGCCGAGCGCGTGCGCGAGGCGTTCGAGACCTCGGGCGTCGTCGTCGATGAAGGCCCGGTCGACACCACCGTGAGCATCGGCGTCGCCGGCGGTCCGGCCGGCACCGAGCTCGAGGTGCTGCTGGCCTCGGCCGATACCGCGCTCTACCAGGCCAAGCGCGGCGGCCGTAACCGCGTCGAGGCGGCGGAGGAGTTGCCGCTGTCGCTGGAGAACTGGCGCCGCCAGAGCGCCGCGCGGGTCGGGGCGTCGCAGGCGCGTCCGGCCACCGCCTGAGCCGAAGGGGGCCTGCGGTAATCCCCTGTTTACCATTCGATCCCTACCATTGCGGTCATGGAATCGATCCGTCGACAGAACCCGCAGGCTGCCCTGATGTCGCTCGAAGCGCATGCCGCTTCGGCACGTAGCGGCTTCGCCTGCCTGTTCTCGACGGCGGAGGAATACGAGAGCGCGCTGATCACCGAGCGCCGCGCCCAGGGGCGCTACACGCAAGGCCGCAGCTATTGGCCGCTCGCGCTGTTCGCCGGCTGCGCGCTCATGGTGGCAGGCATCGTTCTGCTGTTCGCCTGAGAGACCTGCATTTTTGGGCCGACCAGAGCGCCGTTTCGGCGCCTTTTTCTTTGTCGCCGGCTGCGCTAGACACGCCCCACCGAACAAAAAAGGGTGGAAACCGATGATCACCGAGATCGCACAAATCGACGTCAAGCCGGGCAGCGAGAAGGACTTTGAGGCCGCCGTCGCCAAGGCCAAGGCCGCGTTCGGCCGCTCCAAGGGCTTTCACGGCTTCGAGCTGCACAAGTCGATCGAGAAGCCGCAGCGCTACCGCCTGATGGTGAAATGGGCGACGCTGGAGAACCACACCGTCGATTCCGCGGCTCCGAGAATTTCACCGAATGGCGCGGCCTCGTCGGCCAGTATTTTGCTTCGCCTCCCGAGGTCGAGCACACCGAGACCGTGCTGACGACCTAAGCTGCTTCACGACGTCTTACGCCGCCTCTGCCAGAGGCGGCGCCTCATACGTCTTGAAATGGTCGATCATGACCTTGGCGATGGCGACCAGTGGCAGCGCCAGCGCCAGGCCCCAGATTCCGAACACGACGCCGAGCAGGATCTGGAACGCGAACAGCGTGGCCGGCGGGATGTCCAGCGCCTGCCGCTGGAGCAGCGGCGTCAGCACATAGCTTTCCATGGCATGGACGCCCATGAAGAGCAGAAAGGCCGATAGGGCGGGGACCCACCCCGAGGCAAGGCTCGCCAGCACCACCACGACGCCGGCGATGATGGCGCCCACCGTCGGAATGAAGGCGAGCAGGCCGGCCTGAATCCCCAGGATGAACGAGCCCGGAATGCCGATGATGGCAAGTCCGATCCAGGTCACGGCGCCGACCGCAAGCATCACGATGATCTGCGCGATCAGCCAGCGCTCCAGCGTCTCGCCGATGCGGTCGACGATGAGGGTGGCGCGGGTGCGGTGCCTGGCCGGCACGAGGAACAGCAGGCCGTCGTGATAGATGCCGGGTTGGGCGGCGAAGGCCAGCCCGAGAAACAGCACGATGAAGACGTTGCCGACGGCGCTGATGGTGCCGAGCAGCAGCTTGAAGGTCTGGCTCACGATGGCGCCGCCGCTGGAGGCGAGAGCGCCTGCGCCGGACAGTCCGTTTTTTGGCGTAGGCCCGGGCGAAGGGCTGGAATCGGCCGGTGTCGCGTCCGGGGAGGCGGGCGGGGTGCTTCCGAGGTCGAAGAAGCTGGTGTCGACGCCGTGGGCGTCGAGGAAGGATTTGACGTTGGCGAGCTGCGACTTGATGGTTTTGCTGAGCAGCGAGGCCTGTTCGGCGATGGTGGCGCCGCCGAGATAGGCGACGCCTGCGAGCATCAGGGCGAGCCCCGCGCAGACGATCGCGAGCCGGGCGGCATGGGGCAGCCGAACGCGGCGGCCGAGCGCATTGGTCAGCGCGTTGAGGCCGAGGCCGAGCAGCACGCCGGCAAAAATCAGCAGCACGGTGGCCGCAAAATACCAGGTGAAGACGAGCAGGGCGGTGAACAGCACCACGCCGATGCCCCCCACCGAAATCGCCCAGGCCAGGTCGCCGCGGGTGGACGTGCGTTCGTCTGGGGAATGGGTCACATCTCATCCTTCTTGCGCCGGGACGGCGGGGCACTCTTTCGCGAAATCCGCCCCGGGATCAAGCAGAGGCCCTTTGCCGGGCCCCGGTCCTGCGCCGGGAGCCAACGCCGCCCGCGTCCGGAAGTGCCGACGGGGCTTGCCGGCGTCCCCTTGCGCGAAAATAGCATTGCCGTCCCGCGATCCCTTCTGTTGAATTTGTTCCACCCCAGGGGCATGTTTGGAGAATCTTCTTACGGGGAGGCCAGAACGGAAGATGAGAAAGCCGGTCGTCGGCGTGATCGGAAATGCCCATCGCGTCGAAAATCGATTTCAGGTCCAGATGGTCGGCGAGCGCAATTTGCGCGCCGTGGCCGAGGTTTCCGGCGGACTGCCGGTGATGTTCGCGGGCGCCCCTGACATCACCGATATCGGTGCGCTGCTCGACACCGTCGACGGCATCGTCCTGACCGGCGCCCGCGCCAACGTGCATCCGACCCGTTTCAACGTCGACCCGTGCGCGGCGCACGAGCCCTACGACATCCACCGGGACGAGGTCGCACTGGCGCTTTCGGTCGCCTGCGTCGCCCGCGGTATCCCGCTGTTCGGCATCTGCCGCGGCCTCCAGGAGATGAACGTCGCCTTCGGCGGCTCGCTGCATCCGGAGATCCGCGAAATCCCGGGCCGCATGAACCACCGCATGCCCCGGCTCGAGAACGGCGAGATCCACCCCGATCCGACCGTGGTGTTCGCCGATCGCCACGACGTCGACCTCACGCCCGGCGGTGCGTTCGCGACGCTGCTCGGCTGCGAGAAGATCAGGGTCAATTCGCTGCACGGCCAGGGCATCCTCGATCCCGGCAAGCGCGTGCTGATCGAGGGCGTTGCCGAGGACGGCACCATCGAGGCCATCCGCATCGCGGAAGCCCCGACCTTCGCGCTCGGCGTGCAATGGCACGCCGAATACGATCCGCAGCGCAACCCGATCAACCGCAAGCTGTTCGAAGCGTTCGGCGAGGCGATCGTCGAACGCCAGCGCGCGACGGCGTAGACCGCGGCGCGCACGCGGACCAGCTGTTTCCAGCCTGACGCAGCTCCGTCATCCTGAGGTGCGCGTAGCGCAGTGCATCTGCGCTGCGCTGGGAGCCTCGAAGGGCGACGGTGAGAAATAGAGTGCGTTCGATCCAGGCGCGATCGTGCTTTCGAGTTGTGCTCAAGCGAGCTACCGTCCAATTCGTTTTTGAAATTGGAATTGCATCCCGATGATACGCATCGTCGCCGTCACGGCCCTTGTTCTGCTCGCGTCCCCCGCCTTGGCCCAGTCCGCGCCGCCGCAGGAAGGGCCCATCACCTGCGCTTCGCCTGTCGCACCCGATGACACCGAGCGGAGCCTCAAACAGCGCTTCGGCAAGGACGCGGTGGTGCAGGACCTGCCGGGCGCCGAGGGCGAGCAATACAAGGGCGTCGTGCTGTTTCCGAAGGCGAGGGACCGCCGCATCGAGGTTGCCTTCACCGACGACAAGGGCAAACGCGCCTCCGGCTTGACCCTGCGCGACACCGCCAAGACCAGCCGCTGGAGCGTTGGCGGCGTCACGATCGGATCGAGCCTTGCCGACGTGCAGAAGGCCAACGGCAAGCCGTTTCTGGTCAGCGGCTTCGACTGGGACTATGGCGGCTTCGTCACCGACTGGAAAAGCGGCGCGCTCAGCCGGCCGCTGCAAGGCGGCTGCACCGTCGCGATCCGCTTCGGCAAGAACGCCGGCGCCCCAAGGTCGCTCTCGGGCGACGGCGTGAAGGCCGCCTCCGACAGCGCAGCGCTGGTGAAGTTTGCGCCGGTCGTGACGGAGATCGGGGTGAATTTTCCGGATAAGTGAGGCGGGCGTGCGCCGAATTTCGAGCCTCGTTCGCGATGACCGATTTCAGCAGTTTCCTGACATTCCCTTGAGGTGAGGTATGCGCCGTGTTGTGTCTGCAGCTTTAATCGTGGTGATCGCATCCACGACGGCAGTGGTCGCCGCTGATCACGACAGGAGTTATCTCTTGCACAACGGTTCGGAGATCATCGCGACGTTCAATCGCGGTGAAATGCGAATGTATTATGAGAAGCCGAAGCCGTCCCTGCGGCAGGCCGGTATCGATCAAGGCACCTTGCTTTTCCAGGGGACGGCGAACGACGGGCATATCAAGGGGACCGCGTTCGTCTTTCGAAAAGGATGTCCGCCGGCTCCTTACGAGGTCGAGGGGCGCGCTCAGGGGGATGTTGGATTCGAGCTGTCCGGTCCCGGACCGAAGTTCGGCGCTGGATGTGCGGTGCTCGGCCTGTCATGGACCAGTCCTCACTCGAGGCTCACCTTCGTCTCGGATAATCGCGGGATTGACTGGTAAAATGAGACGGTGCCAATGGCGGGATAGCGGGGGTCACAAGCGAGCCGGTGCCTGCGAACGGCCTGGACCGGCTGTCCTCCGCTACGCGGCCCGCTCCACCCGCCGCGCGCGATAGGCCTGCGGCGACATTAGGGTCAGTTTGCGGAACGCCTTGCGAAAGCTGCTCTCGTCTTCATAGCCGGCCGCGCGTGCGATGGTCTTGACCGGCTGCGTCGTGGTCTCCAGCAGCGTGCGCGCGTGCTCGACGCGGCGGCGCATGATGAAAGCCTGTGGCGGCTCGTGCGTAAGCTCCTGGAATTTCCGGTTCAGCGTGCGTTCGCTGAGGCCAAGCGCGCCCGCGAGGCGCTTGACCGTCATCGCCCTCTTGCCGGTGCGACGAACCAGCAGGTCGGCCCTTGTCAGCAGCGGGTCCTGCGACAGCAGATAGCCGACCGGCATGAAGATCGACTGGGTGCGCTGCGCGGTGTCGATGACGACGTAGTCCGCGCACAGCTTTGCGGTCTCCTTGCCTTCCACCATCTCGATCAGCCTGAGCAGGAGGTCGACCCACGACATCGGTCCGGCCGCGCAGACGATGCGGTCCGCCGTGGTGATGACGGCGTCGGCGGCGAGGTCGATCGTGGGGTGGCGCTGGCGCAGTTCGCCTTGCAGCCACCAGGTGATGGTGGCGCGGCGGTTGTCGAGCAGGCCTGCGCCCGCAAGCAGGAACACGCCGCTGCAAAACGCGCCGATCAGCCGGCCGCCGGCGTGCTGTTGCCGCAGCCAGGCGCCGGCGCGGGCATATTGCGGGCGCAGCCGTTCGGCGGTGACGTGATCGACGAGGTTGCCGGGGACGAGGATCGCATCGAAGCTCGCGCGCTTGCCGATCGCGCCATCGACCGCGACCGTCTGGCCGCCGCCGGCGCGCACGGCCTTGCCGTCGAGCGAAAGCGTCTGCCAGGCGAAGCGGGTTTTTGCGCCGCTCTGCTGCATCACGTGGTTGGCGAGCGACAGGATGTCGGCGACGCCTGATATCGCCGAATGCATGCAGCCTTCCAGCGCCAGAATTGCGAGCTTCATGGGACCTCCGGGCAGATGCCGCGATCCTATCCGATCGGCGCGGACAGGCGTGGCGGAAATTGCCCGATCTCTGTCTTGTCCGCCACTGCCTTCCCGGTCGCCCCTGGTGCAGATTCGCGCCGTCGTCACGACATGACTGGAGAGAGACATGCCCTACATCACCATTTCCACCGTCCGCGGCATCCTGGACGCCGCGCAGAAGAAGACCCTGCTCGAGCGCGTCACCGACCTGATGGTCGAGGTCGAGGGTCAGGGCAATCCGGAGTTCCGCCGCAACGTCTGGGTCAGGATCGAGGAGCAGGAGCCCTCGCACTGGTCGCTCGGCGGCATGCAGCCCACGCCGGAGATCATTGCAGATACGTTCGGCCCGATCGGGGCCGACGGGGTGCGGGTCGCGAGATCGAAGATGTAGGTTTGCGCCCAACACAAAGGGGCGCTCCTCGCGGAGCGCCCCTTGCTTGTCGCAGACAGTTCAGGCCGCTTAGCCCGAATAGTACATGTCGAACTCGACCGGGTGCGGGGTCATCTCGAAGCGGGCGACTTCGGTCATCTTCAGCTCGATATAGCTGTCGATGAAATCGTCGTCGAACACGCCGCCGGCCTTCAGGAAGGCGCGGTCCTTGTCGAGGTTTTCCAGCGCCTCGCGGAGCGAACCGCAGACGGTCGGGATCTGCTTCAGCTCTTCCTTCGGCAGGTCGTAGAGGTCCTTGTCCATCGCCGGACCCGGATCGATCTTGTTCTTGATGCCGTCGAGGCCGGCCATCAGCATCGCGGCGAAGCCGAGATAGGGATTGGCGAGCGGATCGGGGAAGCGCACCTCGACACGCTTGGCCTTCGGCGAAGCGGTGTAGGGGATGCGGCAGGAGGCCGAGCGGTTGCGCGCGGAGTAGGCGAGCAGCACGGGAGCCTCATAGCCCGGGACCAGGCGCTTGTAGGAGTTGGTCGACGGGTTGGTGAAGGCGTTGATCGCCTTGGCGTGCTTGATGATGCCGCCGATGTAGTTGAGGCAGGTCTCCGACAGGTCGGCGTATTTGTTGCCGGCGAACACCGGCTTGCCGTCCTTCCAGATCGACTGGTGCACGTGCATGCCCGAACCGTTGTCGCCATAGACCGGCTTCGGCATGAAGGTGGCGGTCTTGCCGTAGATGTGCGCGACTTGGTGGATGCAGTATTTGTAGATCTGCAGATGGTCGGCCATCAGCGTCAGCGTGTCGAACTTCATGCCGAGCTCGTGCTGGGCGGAGGCGACCTCGTGGTGATGCTTTTCGACCTTGACGCCCATCTTGGCCATGGCGCCGAGCATTTCCGAGCGCATGTCCTGCACCGAGTCCTGCGGCGGGACCGGGAAGTAGCCGCCCTTGGTGCGGATGCGGTGGCCGAGATTGCCGCCCTCATATTCCGTGTCGGTGTTGGTCGGCAGCTCCGAGGAGTCGAGCCTGAAGCCGGTGTTGTAGGGGCCGGAGGAGAAGCGGACGTCGTCAAACACGAAGAACTCGGCTTCGGGGCCGACGAACACGGTGTCGCCCACGCCCATCGACTTCACCATGGCTTCCGCCTTCTTGGCGATGCCGCGGGGGTCGCGGTTGTAGGGCTCGCCGGTGGTCGGCTCGAGCACGTCGCAGGTGATGACCATGGTGGTCTCGGCGAAGAACGGATCGATCGTCGCGGTCACCGGATCGGGCATCAGGCACATGTCGGACTCGTTGATCGCCTTCCAGCCGGCGATCGAGGAGCCGTCGAACATCGTCCCTTCGGCGAAAATGTCTTCATCGATCATGCTGACGTCGAACGTCACGTGCTGCCACTTGCCGCGCGGATCGGTGAAGCGCAGGTCGACGTATTTCACGTCGTTGTCCTTGATCGATTTCAGGACGTCTTTGGCGGTCTTCATGCATACCCCTTTTGGCTCTGCGGGACGGTTTCCAGGTGAGCAGGATTGTTCTCGCTTTTGGCGAGTTCGCGCGCGACCGCACAAACGAAATCAGGCCGCCGAAGCAGCCTTTTTCTTGTCAGAGTGTCGCAAAACGCGGGATAGCACCCGGCTCAGATAGCGTCCAGCCCGGATTCGCCGGTCCGGATGCGGATCGCCTCTTCGATGTTGGAGACGAAAATCTTGCCGTCGCCGATACGGCCGGTTTGCGCAGCGCGGCGGATCGCGTCGATGGCACGCTCGACCAGATCGTCGCCGATCACGATCTCGATCTTCACCTTGGGCAGGAAGTCGACGATGTATTCGGCGCCGCGGTAGAGCTCGGCGTGACCCTTCTGGCGGCCAAAGCCCTTGGCCTCGGTCACGGTGATGCCCTGAAGGCCGACTTCCTGAAGCGCTTCCTTCACCTCGTCGAGCTTGAATGGCTTGATGATGGCTTCGATTTTCTTCACTGCGCGCCTCCCGGCCTTTCGATCAAATAGCAACGTCTTCGTCAGGATGCGCTTTCTCACGCACGATAGTGTCTTCGTTATGCCTGAAACCCTGACCAGTCCGGCAAACAACGGCCGGTCACACCCTGATGATTGCCAGTGAGCACGACGAACCGAAGCGGCTTCCTCGAAAGCAGGGTCTATGCCAAGTTGCAAATGCCCTGATTATTGGAGCGTTATCAGCCTTTTAACGAGCATCTCTGTAGGTGGAGCCGACCCGCGCAAAATACCTCAGGCTACGAAATAGGCAAACGGTTCAATATCTGTGCAGATCGTTGTTCCGGTCAGTGGGTCGGCACGGAATGTGCCTGTTGAAAAGGCGTTTGGACCAGGGAAGTGGCATGGAAGTTCTGACCAACGCCGAAATGCAGCGGGCCGATCAGCTCTCGATCGCGGCCGGCACGCCCGGCTTCAAGCTGATGCTGAGCGCGGGCCAGGCCGTGGCCGAAGCCGCCCATGCGCTGATGGAGGAGGGGCCGATCCTGATCGTGGCCGGCCCCGGTAACAATGGCGGCGATGGTTTTGTCGCAGCCGCCGAACTCGCCGCCCAGGGGCGCGAGGTTTCGGTGATCCTGATGTGCGAGCGCGACCAGCTCCAGGGCGATGCGGCCTCCGCCGCGCGCGGCTGGAAGCATCCGGTGCTGCCGTTCAATCCACAGGCGATCGGACGGCCCGCGCTGATCATCGACGCGCTGTTCGGCGCGGGCCTCAGCCGTCCCGTCGACGGCGAGGCGCGCGCGATGATCGAGGCGATCAACGCCAACGGTGCCCCGGTGCTGGCGGTCGACCTGCCGAGCGGCATCAACGGCACCAGCGCGGCCGTGCTGGGCGTCGCGGTCAACGCCACCGAGACCGTCACCTTCTTCCGCAAGAAGCCGGCGCATCTGCTGCTGCCTGGCCGGATGCATTGCGGCCATGTCCGCGTCGCCGACATCGGCATCGAGGCGCAGGTGCTGGACGAGATCGCGCCGCAGATTTTTGAGAACGATCCGGATTTCTGGGGCGCAGCCTTTCCGGTGCCGCGCATCGACGGTCATAAATACGCACGCGGCCATGTGCTCGCGGTCTCCGGCGATGCGGCAGCGACCGGCGCTGCGCGGCTCGCCGCGCGCGGCGCGCTGCGGGCCGGTGCGGGCCTCGTGACGCTGGCGAGCCCGCGCGATGCGCTTGCGATCAATGCGGCGGCGCTCACCGCCGTCATGGTTCGCCCCGTCGACACCGCGGTCGAGTTCGGCGAGCTGCTCGGCGACAAGCGCTACAACACCTGCATCATCGGCCCCGGCACCGGCGTCGGCGACCGGACCTGCGACTTCGTGCACACTGCGCTGACGGCGCAGCGGCATCTGGTGCTGGATGCGGATGCGCTGACGAGCTTTGCCGCGAATCCCGAGCGGCTGTTCGAATCCATCAAGTCGTCGCAGGACAATGCGGTGGTGCTGACGCCGCACGAGGGCGAGTTTCCGCGCCTGTTCTCCGACCTCAGCAACAAGAATCCGGGCCGCTCCAAGCTCGAGCGCGTCCGCGCCGCTGCCGAACGCTCCGGCGCCGTGGTGCTGCTGAAGGGGCCCGACACGACGATCGCCGCGCCCGACGGCCGCGTCACCATCGCCGCCAACGCGCCGCCCTGGCTCGCCACAGCCGGCGCCGGCGACGTGCTCGCCGGCATCATCGCAGGTCTTTTGGCGCAGGGCGTGCCGTCGTTCGAGGCCGCCAGCATCGGCGTCTGGATGCACGGCGAGGCGGGTAGCGAGGCGGGTCCGGGCCTGATCGCGGAAGACCTCACCGAGACGCTGCCGGCCGTGCACCGGCGGATCTATAATGCGCTCGGGGTGGAGTACTAGTGCTCAGGCGGCTTGCGCTCGCCGACATGGGCGCGGCGGCGCAGGTCCTCGGATTGCGTTCGACCGGGCGATGCCGTGGCTCATCGGGTTGCACACGCCGGATGAGGACCGCTGGTTCTACCGCGAGCGTGTCTTTCCAGCGTGTCATGTGTGGGGACAATTCGACGGCGACGAGCTGAACGGGATTGTCGCCTTCCGCGATGGATGGATCGAGCAGCTTTACGTGCTTCCCTCGGTCCAGGGGCGCGGCGTCGGCACCGAACTCCTTGATGTCGCCAAGGGTGCCTGGGAGCGGCTGGAGTTGTGGACCTTCCAGCGCAACGCGCCCGCGCGGCGCTTTTATGAAATGCGTGGATTTACGCTGGTCGAGGAGACCGACGGAGTCCGGAACGAGGAGAAAGAGCCGGACGCGCACTATCTCTGGAGGCGCCAATAGGCGTTCACTCTACGGCGTACCAGCGCACCAGCCGCGGCGCGGCCCAGTCGGTCAAGACGGATTCGATCAGCCAGCGTCCGGGTGAGGTCGCCGCGAACGCGATGCGCTGGGTCTGGCCGGGCTCGATCGCGAGCGTGTCGAGCCAATAGGGCTTCCAGCCGTCGTCGAGCTTGTCGAGCAGGCGGAAATGGTGGCCGTGCAGGTGGAACACGGTCGCGGTGGGATTGGGGTTCTTCAGGGCCAGCACGACAGTGCGGGCCGTCCTGGCGCGAAAGGCGGGGGCGGAGGAGGCGGAGAAGCTGGCAGGCCGGGTCCAGCCGGCCTCGGCTACACCGAGCGCGACATCGAACCGCAGGGCGCCTTTGAGATCGAGCTTCTCGGGAAGGTCGTTCAGGGGAAGAGGCTGTGGCGGCAACAGCGGCACACGCTCCACTTTGCCTGAGACCGCCAGCTTTCCGATCTGGCGCGCCACCTTGCCGTCATGGAGCAGGAATGGCGACGATGTGGCCGCATCCACGAAGGCGTCGGCACGTGCTCCAGGCGCCAGCACCAGGGCGCCGTTGCGCGCGGGGAACGGCTCGGCCGGCTGCCCGTCCAGCGCCATCACCTGGACCTCGTGGTTCTCCAATTTGATCGCCAGAACAGAGCGTTGCGAGCCGTTGATGAAGCGCAGCCGCAGCCGTTCGCCGGCCGACGCTGAGAGTTCGAATGAAGTTTGCCCGTTGATCGTATAGAGCGGGCTGGTGTCCTTGGGGTCACGGCCCGGCGGGAGCGCGCTCCCATCGGGGCGCAGGCGCCATTCCTCGATCAGCAGCACCACGTCGCGATCGACGGGGACCCGGCTGCTCTCGGCCGCGATGATCGGCAGCGGGCGCGCGGGCTGCTTCTGGCCATCTTCGAAGAGCCTGAAGTCGGCCAGCAGGATTCCTGCATTTGGTATTGAAATCGTTGATATTTCCGTCGTGTCCGGGGCCGTCGGCGCGCGGCCCCGCAGCGGATCGGTCACGGCCGGGGCAATCAGGCCGTACCAGACTGGTGCAAGCGGCACAGGCAGGTTGTTCCGGAAGACGACCTCGCAGCGGTCGAAACGCTTCAGACGGACGTCCCCAATGTGGCTTACGGCAGCCAGCTCCCAGATTGGCGTCGCCGGCTGACCCGGCCTGAGGGGCAGCGTTGCCGGCCTTGCCTGAAGGGCAAGCTGCGCGGTCCCGGCCGGGGTTGCGCCGCCCGCCATCAGCCCGGCTGCCGACGCGCCAAGAGAGGCGCCAAGGGAGGCGCCAAGCCCGGCCAAAACCTCGCGTCGATCAGGGGTAAAAATCCGCGGTCTCATGGGGCTGATCCGGACCACGCCGCGGTGGATAAGTCCAGCCATCGTGCCGACTTGGAGCCTGCCTCGATCAGGCCATTTTTTTGCTGCGAACAGGCGGGCACATGCTATAAGCCCGCCGCCCGCGGCATCGCGGCCGGTCTTGATGCAAATTACGCGGGCGTGGCGGAACTGGTAGACGCGCTGGATTTAGGTTCCAGTGACGAAAGTCGTGGGGGTTCGAGTCCCTCCGCCCGCACCAAGCGCTTTCAGCGTTTGCACGGATTACTGAGGGGCCTTGCTCCGCGCGGATGCTTTTCCGTCGGGGCCGGGTTCGATGAACCGCCGGCGTTGAGGCGTTTGCCTCGCGCCGGATCGATTAATGACAGCGTCCCGACGCGCGACGTGCCGGGACCGAACGAGAAGAAGATTGGACGCCATGCAGGTCACAGAAACCCTCTCGGAAGGTTTGAAGCACGAGTTCAAGATCAGCGTTCCCGCGTCTGATCTCGACGCCAAGGCCGGTGCCAAGCTCGTCGACCTCAAGGACAAGGTTCGCATCAACGGCTTCCGTCCCGGCAAGGTGCCGGTCGCCCATCTGAAGAAGGTCTATGGCCGTTCGGTGATGGCCGAGACCATCGACCAGACCATCCGCGACACCAATACGCAGCTGTTCTCCGAGCGCGGCTTCAAGCTCGCGACCGAGCCGAAGATCACCATGCCGAGCGAGCAGGCCGAGGTCGAGGAACTGCTGAACGGCAAGACCGATCTGACCTACACGGTCGCGATCGAGGTGGTGCCCGCGATCGCACTCGCCGACTTCAAGAGCTTCCAGGTCGAGAAGCCCGTCGCCGAGGTCGCCGACACCGACGTCGACGAGGCCATCAAGCGCATCGCCGACACCAACCGCGGCTATGCCGCGAAGGCCGACGGCGCCAAGGCCGAGTCGGGCGACCGCGTCACCATCAGCTTCAAGGGCACCATCAACGGTGAAGCCTTCGAGGGCGGCACGGGTGAGGGCATCCAGGTCGTGATCGGCTCCAACACCTTCATCCCCGGCTTCGAGGAGCAGCTCATCGGCATCGGCACGGGCGAGACGCGCACGCTGAAAGTGTCGTTCCCCAAGAACTACATGAGCGAGAAGCTCGCCGGCCAGCCGGCCGAGTTCGAGACCACCGCGACCTCGATCGAGGCACCGCAGGACGTTGCGATTGACGACGAGTTCGCCAAGACGCTGGGCCTCGAATCGCTCGACAAGCTGAAGGAAGCCGCGCGCGAGCGCCTGGTTGCCGAGTTTGCCGGTGCGACGCGTCAGCGCGTCAAGCGCGCGCTGCTCGACCGCCTCGACGAGGCGCATCGCTTCGAGGCGCCCCCGTCGCTCGTCGACGAGGAGTTCAACCTGATGTGGAACTCGGTCAAGGCCGAGATGGATTCCGCCGGCAAGACCTTCGCCGACGAGGACACCACCGAGGACGCCGCCAAGGAAGAATACCGCAAGATCGCCGACCGCCGCGTGCGCCTCGGCCTCGTGCTCTCCGAGATCGGCGAGAAGAACAAGATCACCGTGACCGACGACGAGGTCGGCCGCGCCGTGATCGAGCGTGCGCGCTCGATGCCCGGCCGCGAGAAGGAAGTCTGGGACTATTACCGCAGCAATGCCCAGGCTCTGGCCCAGCTTCGTGCACCGATCTATGAGGACAAGGTCGTCGACTTCATCCTCGAGCTCGCCAACGTGACCGAGAAGAAGGTCTCGCGCGAGGACCTCTACAAGGACGACGAGGCGGAAAAGACCGCCGCCTGAGGGCGTTGAGACGGCAGCCTTCTATTAAGGATGATCCGCGATCAGGCCCGGCTAGCCATGTGGCTGGCTGGGCCTTTTTGCGAGAATCAGCTTCAACTGCCCCGTGGATTAAGCCTTAATTCGCTCCGCACTTGTCTGGCGTGAATTGGGCTATATCTGTCGGTACACCCCGTACCCAAGCCAAGCGTTCTACCTCTACCAACTTCCTGCATCACGGGCGTTCATCGGCCTTCCGGCAAATCCAGCCAAAATGGCAGCCAGGACCGGCGATGTCCGCCTCCTAAAACCCCAGGTGACTCATGCGCGATCCGGTTGAAACCTACATGAACCTCGTGCCCATGGTGGTCGAGCAGACCAACCGTGGCGAGCGCGCCTACGACATTTTCTCGCGCCTGCTGAAGGAGCGCATCATCTTCCTGACCGGCCCGGTCGAGGACGGCATGTCGACGCTGGTCGTCGCGCAGCTGCTGTTCCTTGAGGCGGAAAATCCGAAGAAGGAAATCTCGATGTACATCAACTCGCCGGGCGGCGTGGTGACGTCGGGCCTTGCGATCTACGACACCATGCAGTTCATCCGCCCGCCGGTCTCCACGCTCTGCACCGGCCAGGCCGCGTCGATGGGCTCGCTGCTGCTCTGCGCCGGCGAGAAGGACATGCGCTTCTCGCTGCCGAACGCGCGCATCATGGTGCACCAGCCCTCCGGCGGCTTCCAGGGCCAGGCCACCGACATCATGCTGCACGCCCAGGAAATCCTGAACCTGAAGAAGCGGCTCAACGAGATCTACGTGAAGCACACCGGCCAGACCTACAAGACGATCGAGGACGCGCTGGAACGCGACAAGTTCCTGACCGCCAACGACGCCAAGGAGTTCGGCCTGGTCGACAAGGTCATCGACAAGCGCGCCGAGGAGCCGGCGCCGACGAAGGCCCCGTAGCACTACTGGTCTGTTACGGCGATCTCTCGGGATCGCCGGGGACCTTCAGGGAAGCGTTCACGTTTAGGACACGCGAGCGCGTCGCAAGACCCTGTTTTGCGCCCTGCGGCAGGCAGAAAGTTCCGCTTTCGTGCTTGTTTTTCGTGGCAATCCAGCAACGGCGGGGTGATTTCGATCACTTCGCCCGTGCCAAGACCGGAAATCACGGTATTGTCACGGGTAGCCGTCGACCCCCGATTAGCGAATTCTTGATAGTCGGGTGACAGCATGGTTGGCTACGAATGATCGGCTATGATCGCGGAGAATCGAGTGACCGTGATTCGCACGGGATGTAACGCGTAGGGTCTTTTTTGGTACGGAATTTGCTCTATTTGAGCTTCATACCGATCGATGTGTCGGGATGGGGCGATCGAGCGGAACGGGATCGAACCGCGGACGGAGACATGAATGAGTAAGGTCGGCACGAGCGACTCCAAGAACACGCTATATTGCTCGTTCTGCGGCAAGAGCCAGCACGAAGTCCGCAAACTGATCGCGGGTCCCACGGTCTTCATCTGCGACGAGTGCGTCGAGCTCTGCATGGACATCATCCGCGAGGAGAACAAATCCTCGCTGGTCAAGTCGCGCGACGGGATTCCGACGCCGAAGGAAATCTGCAAGGTGCTGGACGATTACGTCATCGGCCAGAGCCATGCGAAGAAGGTCCTGTCGGTCGCGGTGCACAACCACTACAAGCGCCTCAACCACCAGACCAAGCACAACGACGTCGAGCTTGCGAAGTCGAACATCCTGCTGATCGGTCCGACCGGTTCGGGCAAGACGCTGCTCGCGCAGACGCTCGCCCGCATCCTCGACGTGCCGTTCACGATGGCGGATGCGACGACGCTGACCGAAGCCGGCTATGTCGGTGAGGACGTCGAGAACATCATCCTGAAGCTGCTCCAGGCCGCCGACTACAATGTCGAGCGCGCCCAGCGCGGCATCGTCTATATCGACGAAATCGACAAGATCAGCCGCAAGTCCGACAATCCCTCGATCACGCGCGACGTGTCGGGTGAGGGCGTGCAGCAGGCCCTGCTGAAGATCATGGAAGGCACGGTGGCTTCGGTCCCGCCGCAGGGCGGCCGCAAGCATCCGCAGCAGGAGTTCCTGCAGGTGGACACCACCAACATCCTGTTCATCTGCGGCGGTGCGTTCGCCGGCCTCGACAAGATCATCTCGGCGCGCGGCCGCTCGACCTCGATCGGTTTCGCGGCCCAGGTGATGGCACCGGAAGACCGCCGGACCGGCGAGATCTTCCGTCACGTTGAGCCCGAGGATCTCCTGAAGTACGGCCTCATCCCCGAATTCGTCGGCCGTCTGCCTGTCGTGGCGACGCTCGAGGATCTGGACGAGGTCTCGCTGAAGAAGATCCTGACCGAGCCGAAGAACGCGCTGGTGAAGCAGTACCAGCGCCTGTTCGAGATGGAGAACATCGAGCTGACCTTCGCCGACGAGGCGCTTGGCGCGGTCGCCCGCAAGGCGATCGAGCGCAAGACCGGCGCGCGTGGTCTGCGTTCGATCCTCGAGGCGATCCTGCTCGAGACCATGTTCGATCTGCCCGGCCTCGAAGGTGTGGAAGAAGTCGTGATTTCCCGCGAAGTCGTGGAGGGTACGGCCCGTCCGCTCTACATCTACGCCGATCGGACCGATCGCGCCGTCGAGAATGCCAGCGCCTGATTTTCTCGGCGCTGGAACGCTCCAATCGTCCAGAGAAGTGACGGCTGCGGACATCTCCTCCGCAGCCGCTGTTGCGTCGCTTACCCGTGTGCGTAAGCGCCTGATGGCGCGCGTCTTTCAATGACTTGACACCCCCCCGGTCGATAGCCACCTAATGTCGGCGGCGAGCGAGAATTCTGTTCAAGATTCGCCTCAGTTCCGATCCGGCAAGCCCGGTCCAACCTTCGAATGGTAGACCGGATTTTTGGATCACCTCGGCACCTTGTGGCGGTTGCGCATGAGCATGGCGGACTGCGTGTGAGGGGGCAAAGCAAAAGGAAAAGGCCATGACCAATCCAAAACCCCGGCCAACCATCGTCCATGGCGAAACGCACGCCTATCCCGTGCTGCCGCTGCGCGACATCGTCGTCTTCCCGCACATGATCGTTCCGCTCTTCGTCGGCCGCGAGAAGTCGATCCGCGCGCTCGAAGAGGTGATGAAGAACGACGCGCTGATCATGCTCGCCACGCAGAAGAACGCGTCCGACGACGATCCGGCGCCCGATGCCATTTACGAGACCGGTACGCTTGCCAGCGTGCTCCAGCTCTTGAAGCTTCCCGACGGCACCGTGAAGGTGCTGGTCGAAGGGCTCGAGCGTGCGCGCGTGCAGAAATACACCGATCGCAGCGAGTACTATGAAGCGACCGCGATCGCGCTCGCCGACACCGATGCGAAATCGGTCGAGGCCGAAGCGCTTGCGCGCTCGGTCGTGTCCGACTTCGAGAGCTATGTGAAGCTCAACAAGAAGATCTCGGCCGAAGTCGTCGGTGTCGTGCAGGC
Organism: Bradyrhizobium sp. YR681; assembly: GCF_000282615.1. Classification (GTDB taxonomy): domain Bacteria; phylum Pseudomonadota; class Alphaproteobacteria; order Rhizobiales; family Xanthobacteraceae; genus Bradyrhizobium. The sequence goes on from NZ_AKIY01000212.1 coordinate 22,868, forward strand.
GATCACCGATTTCGCCAAGCTCGCCGACACCGTTGCCTCGCATCTCGCCGTCAAGATCGCGGATCGGCAGGGAATCCTGGAGACGCTGTCCGTCACCACGCGCCTGGAGAAGGTGCTGGGCCTGATGGAGAGCGAGATCTCGGTGCTGCAGGTCGAGAAGCGGATTCGCTCACGCGTCAAGCGCCAGATGGAGAAGACCCAGCGCGAGTATTATCTCAACGAGCAGATGAAGGCGATCCAGAAGGAACTCGGCGACGACGACGGTCGCGACGAGCTCGCCGATCTCGAAGAGAAGATCGCCAAGACCAAGCTCTCCAAGGAAGCGCGCGAGAAGGCGCAGCATGAGCTGAAGAAGCTGCGCCAGATGTCGCCGATGTCCGCGGAAGCGACCGTCGTGCGCAACTATCTGGATTGGCTGCTGTCGATTCCGTGGAACAAGAAGTCCAAGGTGAAGAAGGATCTGGAAGCGGCGCAGGCCATTCTGGACTCCGATCACTACGGGCTCGAGAAGGTCAAGGAACGTATCGTCGAGTATCTCGCGGTGCAGTCCCGCGCCAACAAGCTGACCGGGCCGATCCTGTGCCTCGTCGGTCCTCCCGGCGTCGGCAAGACCTCGCTCGGCAAGTCGATCGCGAAGGCGACGGGGCGCGAGTTCGTGCGCGTCTCGCTCGGCGGCGTGCGCGACGAGGCCGAGATCCGCGGTCACCGCCGCACCTATATCGGCTCGATGCCCGGCAAGATCATCCAGTCGATGCGGAAGGCGAAGTCTTCCAATCCGCTGTTCCTGCTCGACGAGATCGACAAGATGGGCGCCGATTTCCGCGGCGATCCGTCCTCGGCCCTGCTCGAGGTGCTCGACCCCGAGCAGAACGGCACCTTCAACGACCACTATCTCGAGGTCGACTACGATCTGTCCAACGTGATGTTCATCACGACCGCGAATACGCTCAATATTCCCGGACCGCTGATGGACCGCATGGAGATCATTCGGATCGCGGGCTACACCGAGAACGAGAAGGTCGAGATCTCGCGCAAGCATCTGATCCCGAACGCGGTGTCCAAGCATGGCCTGGACTCCAAGGAGTTCTCGATCGACGACGACGCGCTGCTGCTGCTGATCCGCCGCTACACCCGCGAAGCGGGCGTGCGCAACCTGGAGCGTGAGCTCTCCACACTCGCCCGCAAGGCGGTGAAGGAGCTGATGATCTCCAAGAAGAAGTCGGTCAAGGTCACCGAGAAGACTCTTGAAGAGTTGCTCGGCGTGCCGAAGTACCGCTTCGGCGAGATCGAGAGCGAGCCTCAGGTCGGCATCGTCACCGGCCTTGCCTGGACCGATGTCGGCGGCGAGCTTCTGACCATCGAAGGCGTCATGATGCCCGGCAAGGGCAAGATGACGGTCACGGGCAATCTGCGCGACGTAATGAAGGAGTCGATCTCGGCGGCGGCGTCCTACGTCCGCTCGCGCGCGATCGTCTACGGCATCGAGCCGCCGCTGTTCGACCGCCGCGACATCCACGTGCACGTGCCGGAGGGCGCGACGCCGAAGGACGGCCCGTCCGCCGGCGTGGCGATGGCCACCGCGATCATCTCGGTCATGACCGGCATCCCGGTCCGCCACGATGTCGCGATGACCGGCGAGATCACGCTGCGCGGCCGCGTGCTGCCGATCGGCGGCCTGAAGGAGAAGCTGCTGGCTGCGGCCCGCGGCGGCATCAAGACGGTGCTGATCCCCGAGGACAACGCCAAGGATCTCACGGAGATTTCCGATGCGATCAAGGGCGGCATGGAGATCATCCCGGTGTCGCGTCTGGACGACGTCGTCGCCAAGGCGCTGGTGAAGAAGCCGGTGCCGATCGTCTGGGAAGAAGACACCAAGGTGACGGTGAAGTCGGACGGCGACGAAGCCGCCGGCGGCCTGACCGCTCACTGAGATCGCAGCTCGAAAAACATGATAAAACGGCGCCTTCGGGCGCCGTTTTTGTTTGAGGGGCAGGGGAGCGAGGGCCATGCAGATCGACGGGCAGTGCCATTGCGGGCAGATCACCTATGAGGCCGAGATCGACCCGGAGACGGTGTCGGTCTGTCATTGCCGCGACTGCCAGGCCCTGACGGGCTCACCGTTCCGGGTGACCGCGATCTGCACAAAGGCCGACGTCAGGCTCACCGCAGGCACGCCCAAGGTCTATGGCAAGCGCGGCGACAACGGCCGGATGCGCTTCCAGCACTTTTGCGCCGACTGCGGTTCCCCGCTGTTCACCAGCGGCGAGGGCGACCAGGCCGACGATTGGGGCATCCGCTGGGGCAGCATCCGCCAGCGCGACAAATTGCGGCCTGTCCGGCAGATCTGGTGCCAATCGGCGGCGGTGTGGATCGACGCGGTGCCGCTGCTGCCGGGCCGGCCGGGGGATTGAGGGCGCGGGGATCGGCGTTCCGGACTTGCCCGTACGGGGCGGGTGGGGATAAAGAGGCGGCGAGGGGCGGTTAGCTCAGCTGGTTAGAGCATCTCGTTTACACCGAGAGGGTCCGCGGTTCGAATCCGTGACCGCCCACCAGCCTTTGTTCGCGTCGCGGGCGATGGCTTCGCAGGCCAGCCCAAGCGGGCCGCCGAACGGGAGGCCTCCAATGGAACAACCAGCCGGACACGCAGAGAACGCCGACCAGATCGCCTACTGGAACGGACCAAGCGGACAGCGCTGGGCCGATCGCCACGCGGCGCAGGAGAGCCTGCTTGGCCCCATTGCCGATGCGCTGATCGCGCGTGCCAGGCCGAAGCCGGGCGAGCGCGTCCTCGATGTCGGCTGCGGCTCCGGCGCGACGACGTTCGCGTTCGCAAAGGCCGTCGCGCCCGACGGCTTCGCACTCGGCCTCGATGTGTCCGAGCCGATGCTGTCGCAGGCCCGCGCGTTTGCGCCGAAAGGCCTGCCGCTCGATTTCGTGCTCGCGGATGCGACGGTCTATCCGTTCGAGCCGGCGAGCTTTGACCTGCTTGCCTCGCGCTTCGGCGTGATGTTCTTCGCCGATCCGATCGCGTCCTTCACCAACCTCCGCCGGGCGCTGAAGCCGTCCGGGCGGCTGGCGTTTGCGTGCTGGCGCGAGCCGAAGGAAAATCCGTGGATGATGGCGCCGTTGATGGCGGTCTACAAACACGTGCCGAAGATGCCGTCGGTCGGGCCGGAAGAGCCGGGACCATTTGCTTTCGCGTCAGAGGAGCGCGTGACGCGCATTCTGAAGGGCGCCGGCTTCGTCGATGTCGCGATGGAGCCGCAGAACCTGCCGATGGACGTCGCCATCGGCGGCGGCCTCGATGCCGCCGTCGACGGCGCGCTCCAGATCGGCCCCGCCAGCCGCGCGCTCCAGGGCCATCCGCCGGAGACATATGCGGCCGCAAAAGCCTCGATCCGCGAGATGCTGACGCCGTTCCTCAAAGGACAGAGCGTGGCGCTCCAGGGCGCGATCTGGATCGTGACGGCGAAGGCGGCGTAGGGGGCCGCTCTATCCCCCGTCATTGCGAGGAGCTCTTGCGACGAAGCAATCCAGACTGTCGCCGCGGAGACATTCTGGATTGCTTCGCTGCGCTCGCAATGACGATCTGGACGGATCCTTGGCCCTCACACCACCTGATCCGGCGCCAGCGCGCAGCCATTGTCGGGATGCGTCTCGATCTGGAGCGTGGTGTGGCCGATGCGGAACGAGGCCTTCAGCAGCTCGGCCGTCTCCATCAGGAAAGCATCGCCGGCGCCGGTCGGCATGACAAGATGGCAGGTCAGCGCCGTCTCGGTGGTCGAGATCGGCCAGACGTGGAGATCGTGAATGCCTGACACGCCGGGCCGTTCCAGCAGGAACAGCTTGATTGCGGCGATGTCGGTGCCCTTGGGCGCGGCCGCCATCGACATGTCGATCGAGCTGCGGAGCAGGCTGGTCGTGCTCCAGAGGATGGTGACGCAGATGACGAGACTGGTGACGGGATCGAGCCAGAGCCAGCCGGTCCAGATGATCAGCGCCGCCGAGATCACGACACCGAGCGAGACCGCGGCATCGGCCGCCATGTGCAGATAGGCGCCCTCGATGTTGATGTCGTCCTTGCGCCCGCTGGCGAACAGCAGCGCGGTAAAACCGTTGATGAGGATGCCGATGCCGGCGACCACCATCACGGTCACGCCCGCGACCGGCTCCGGCTCGCGCAGCCGCAAGATCGCC
>NZ_AKIY01000213.1 GCF_000282615.1 Bradyrhizobium sp. YR681
CGATGCGCCCAGCCGCTTCAGGCGCTGGTGCAGCACGGGCTCGCGCGGGCGGATGGCGTCGTCGGAAAGGCCGCGCACGACCTCGTTGAGCTCGGACAGGCTGCGGTCGATGGTCTCGAACACCTTGAGGGCATGCTCATGCGCGACGTCGAGCGTGCGCTCGATCTCGCGGTCGGCGATGTCGTGCGTCGAGGTGTAGGAGATCGTGGCGGCAATGGCGAACAGCGCAATCGGCAGCGCCAGGGACGCAGCCATCATCCACTGCAAGAGTCTCAACGAGTTGCGTTGCGCGCCCTGCACGGTCGCTCCCGGTCCCCCGACCGGAAGCTTAACTGAATTTCCCGCCGGGAAGGAAGCGGCTTGTGCCGGTAATCCTTGGTTGTGTTCGGGAGATTCACCCGTCGCGCGGGTTTTGGCAAATTCTACTCAAACTGACGCTGATCGTAGAATACCCCGGCCGTGATGGCCGGGGACCGTAGCATGAGCAAGGCCTAGATCTGGCGCTCGACCATCTTGAGCTTGAGCTCGGCGATGGCTTCCGCGGGGTTCAGGCCCTTCGGGCAGGCCTTGGCGCAGTTCATGATGGTGTGGCAGCGATAGAGACGGAACGGGTCCTCGAGATTGTCGAGGCGCTCGCCGGTGGCCTCGTCGCGGGAATCCGAGACCCAGCGGTTGGCCTGGAGCAGGGCCGCGGGACCGAGATAGCGGTCGCTGTTCCACCAATAGCTCGGGCACGAGGTCGAGCAGCAGGCGCACAGGATGCACTCGTAGAGGCCGTCGAGCTTCTCGCGGTCCTCGTGGCTCTGGCGCCATTCCTTCTGCGGCGTCGGCGAGGTCGTCTTCAGCCACGGCTCGACGGAGGCGTATTGCGCGTAGAAATTGGTCAGATCCGGAACGAGGTCCTTCACCACCGGCTGGTGCGGCAGCGGGTTGATCTTGACCGCGCCGTCCTTCACGTCATGCATCGAGCGGGTGCAGGCGAGCGTGTTCTGGCCGTCGATGTTCATCGCGCAGGAGCCGCAGACGCCTTCGCGGCAGGAGCGGCGGAACGTCAGCGACGGGTCGATGTGGTTCTTGATCCAGATCAGGCCGTCCAGCACCATCGGACCGCAATCATTGGTGTCGACGTAATAGGTGTCGACGCTCGGATTCTTGCCGTCGTCCGGATTCCAGCGATAGACGCGAAACTCGCGGGTCTCGGTCGCGCCCGCAGGCTTCGGCCAGGTCTTGCCGCCGGATATCTTGGAGTTCTTCGGAAGTGCGAATTCAACCATTTCGATGAGGCTTTCGCTGTTCGCTCAGTACACGCGCGCCTTGGGCGGAATGTACTGGACGTCGTTGGTCATGGTGTAGTCGTGAACCGGGCGATACTCGATCTTGACCTTGCCGTTGTCCTCCAGCCAGGCCAGCGTGTGCTTCATCCAGTTCTTGTCGTCGCGCTCGGAGAAATCCTCGCGCGCATGCGCGCCGCGGCTCTCGGTGCGGTTGGCGGCCGAGTTCATCGTCACCACGGCCTGCGAGATCAGATTGTCGAACTCCAGCGTCTCGACCAGATCCGAATTCCACACCAGCGAGCGATCGGACACCGCGATGTCGGTGATGCCGCTGTGGACCTTCTCGATCAGGTTCTGGCCTTCGCTGAGGATGTCGCCGGTGCGGAACACCGCGCAATTGTTCTGCATCACGTGCTGCATGCCCTCGCGCAGCTTCGCGGTCGGCGTGCCGCCGGAGGCGTAGCGATAATGGTCGAGGCGGCCGAGCGCGAGGTCGGACGAGTTCGCCGGCAGCTCGGGCTGCTTGGCGTTCGGCGTCAGCTTCTCGGCGAGGCGCAGCGCAGCGGCGCGGCCGAACACGACGAGGTCGATCAGCGAGTTCGAGCCGAGGCGGTTGGCGCCGTGGACGGAGACGCAGGCGGCTTCGCCGATCGCCATCAGTCCGGGGATGATGGCGTTGTCGTCGCCGTCCTTCTTGGTCAGCACTTCGCCGTGATAGTTCGTGGGGATGCCGCCCATGTTGTAGTGCACGGTCGGCACGATCGGGATCGGCTCGCGCGTCACGTCGACATTGGCGAAGATTTTTGCGGATTCCGAGATGCCCGGCAGGCGCTCGGCGAGCACCGCGGGATCGAGATGGTCGAGATGAAGGAAGATGTGGTCCTTCTTCTTGCCGACGCCGCGGCCTTCGCGGATCTCGATGGTCATCGCGCGCGAGACGACGTCGCGCGAGGCGAGATCCTTCGCGGAGGGCGCGTAACGCTCCATGAAGCGTTCGCCCTCGGAGTTGACGAGATAGCCGCCTTCGCCGCGGGCGCCTTCGGTGACGAGGCAGCCCGAGCCGTAGATGCCGGTCGGGTGGAACTGCACGAACTCCATGTCCTGCATCGGCAGGCCGGCGCGCAGCACCATGCCGCCGCCATCACCGGTGCAGGTGTGCGCCGAGGTGCAGGAGGCGTAGGCGCGGCCATAGCCGCCGGTCGCGAGGATCACGGTCTGGGCGCGGAAGCGGTGCAGCGTGCCGTCGTCGAGCTTGAGCGCGATGACGCCGCGGCAGGTACCCTGGTCGTCCATGATCAGATCGATGGCGAAGAACTCGATGAAGAACTCGGCCGCGTGACGCAGCGACTGGCCGTACATCGTGTGCAGCATGGCGTGGCCGGTGCGGTCGGCGGCGGCGCAGGTGCGCTGCGCCTGGCCCTTGCCGTAGTCCATGGTCATGCCGCCGAACGGACGCTGGTAGATCTTGCCGTCCTCGGTGCGCGAGAACGGCACGCCCCAATGCTCGAGCTCGTAGACCGCGTCGGGCGCGTTGCGCACCATGTATTCGATTGCGTCCTGGTCGCCAAGCCAGTCCGACCCCTTCACGGTGTCGTACATGTGCCAGCGCCAGTCGTCCTTGTGCATGTTGCCGAGCGAGGCGGAGATGCCGCCCTGGGCCGCAACCGTGTGCGAGCGGGTCGGAAACACCTTGGTGATGCAGGCCGTCTTCAGGCCGGCCTCGCTGCAGCCGACCACGGCGCGCAGGCCCGCGCCACCGGCGCCGACCACGACGACGTCATAGGTGTGGTCTTCGATCGGATAGGCCTTGCCGTTGGTGGCGGGAGCGCCGTTGCCCTTGCCATTCGTCTCATTGGCCATGGGTTACACTCCGGATGAGATCTTGAGGATCGCGTAGGTCGAGGCGAGCGCGACGGCGACCGAGAAGAAGTTGTTGAGCATGATCGAGATGAGCTTCAGCTTCTCGTTGTGGACGTAGTCCTCGATCACGACCTGCATGCCGATCTTCATGTGCCAGGCGCTGGCGACGATGAAGAGCAGCATGATCACTGCGATCGGCAGCGAGCCGAGGATCACCTTGGCGCCGGCCTGGTTGCTGCCGAGCAGCATCATGACGACGACGATCACCGGCAGCATCAGCAGCGTCATGGCGACGGCGGTGATGCGCTGGCGCCAGAAGTCGGACGTGCCGGAATGCGCGGCGCCGAGATTGCGGACGCGGCCGAGCGGGGTGCGCATGCTGCGCTTGGGCGTATCGGCCGTGCTCATCGTCCGCCTCCGATCGCATAGGCGATGATCCAGATCAGGACCGTGAGCACGATGCCGCCGATCAGCGCGCCCCAGGTCAGCGCTTCGCGCTCATTGGCCTTGAAGCCGTAGCCGAGGTCCCAGACGAAATGCCGGATGCCGCTCAGCATATGGTGCATCAGGGCCCAGGTGTAGCCGAACACGATCAGGCGTCCGATGATGCTGCCGGTGAAGGCCTGGACATAGGCATAGGCGGCGGGGCCGGAGGCGGCCGCGACCAGCCACCAGACCAGCAGCAGGGTTCCGACATAAAGGGCAATACCGGTGGCGCGATGGACGATGGACAGCGCCATCGTCAGCGTCCAGCGGTAGACTTGCATGTGTGGGGAAAGCGGTCGTTCGATCCGTGCGGTCATGGGCTTTTGATGTTTATTGCGGCCCAGCAGGGGGCACGCGGGGATCGCGAGAAGTTGGCTCTATTTACGGAGTCGATTTGGCCTGCGCAATCACCAAATCGCCATAAATCGAACGGGCATTCAGCTCTAGAGCCTTGACGAACCAAGGCCAATCAGGGGCTTGGTATACCAGCGAGGCGGTCCGCCAACGAAAGAAAGAATTTTGATTCACCCTTTGTCTGCCCGCTCCGGTGCATTGAAATTACTATTGGAACGCCTCTAAACGGACCGTGTCGTCCAAACGCTCCAAAGCGTCGTTCCACTTGCTTGCTGGCCCTGCTTGCCGGGCCCATTCCTGCCCCCTGCCGGATATGCGTCGCCTGCATTCCACCCCAGCCGGGAGGCGCAGCGTGTCGACCGGACGAATCAGATCGCCTACAGCTTGCCCCTGAGCCAACTCCGAGCGTCTCTCGGAGACGCTGCGACCAGTCGCCGGGGCAGGTCAGGGTGATCGCGGGACTTGATATCAAGGAGATCGTCGAGCTCGCGCTGTTGCTGATCGCAACCGGTGCGCTCTCGGGATTCCTGGCCGGCGTGTTCGGCATCGGCGGCGGCGCGATCCTCGTGCCGGTGTTCTACGAGTGCTTCCGCATCGCCGGCGTGCCGCTGGAGGTGCGCATGCCGCTCTGCATCGGCACCTCGCTCGCCGTGATCATCCCGACCTCGATCCGTTCGTTCCAGGCGCATTACAAGCGGGGCGCCGTCGACATGACCATCCTGCGCGTGTGGTGGCTGCCGATCCTGATCGGCGTCGTCGCCGGCAGCGTCGTTGCGCGCTACGCGCCGGAGCGGCTGTTCAAGATCGTGTTCGTCTGTGTCGCCTGGTCGGCCGCCGTGCGGCTGATCTTCGCGCGCGAGGGCTGGAAGCTTGGCGACGATCTGCCTGATGGACCGCTGATGCGCGTCTATGGCTTCGGCGTCGGCATCCTCTCGACGCTGATGGGCATCGGCGGCGGCCTGTTCTCGAATTTGCTGATGACCTTCTATGGCCGCCCGATCCATCAGGCGGTCGCGACCTCGTCGGCGCTGGCGGTGCTGATCTCGATCCCCGGCGCGCTCGGCTACATCTATGCCGGCTGGCCGGCGGCAGCGAATTATCCCGCCGTCGCCGCGCTGCAAGTCCCGTTCGCGCTCGGCTATGTCTCGCTGATCGGCGCCGTGCTGGTGATGCCGATGAGCCTCGTCACGGCGCCGTTGGGTGTGAGAGCCGCGCATGCGATGTCGAAGCGGACGCTGGAAGTGGCGTTCGGGTGCTATTTGTTCATCGTCGGCAGCCGGTTCGTGATGAGCCTGTTGGGCGGGCAATAGCCTCCCACCCTCCGTCATTGCGAGCGCAGCGAAGCAATCCAGAATCTTTCCGCGGACGCAGTCTGGATTGCTTCGTCGCTTCGCTCCTCGCAATGACGGCGAGAGAGCAGAGCTCCCCCACCTCACTTCTTCGCGTAAATATCCTTGTACGTGTCGCGCAAAATGTTCTTCTGCACCTTGCCCATCGTATTCCGCGGCAACTCGTCGACGACGAACACCCGCTTGGGCATCTTGAACTTGGCGAGCCTTCCATCGAGCGCCTTCAGCACCGCGGCCTCATTCACGTCGGCGCCCTTGTTGCAGACCAGCACGGCCGTGACGCCCTCGCCGAAATCGGCATGGGGCACGCCGATCACGGCGGATTCGACCACGCCGGGCATGGCGTCGATCTCGCTCTCGATCTCCTTCGGATAGACGTTGAACCCGCCGGAGATCACGAGATCCTTGCCGCGGCCGAGGATGTGGACGTAGCCCCTGTCGTCGATCTTGCCGAGATCGCCGGTGATGAAGAAGCCGTCGGGGCGGAATTCCGACTTGGTCTTCTCCGGCATGCGCCAGTAACCCCTGAACACGTTCGGGCCCTTCACCTCGATCATGCCGATCTCGTCGCGCGGCAGCTCCTTGCCGGTCTCGGGCTCGGTGACGCGCACGGAGACGCCGGGCAGCGGAAAGCCGACCGCGCCGGGCACGCGCTCGCCGTCGTAGGGATTCGACGTGTTCATGTTGGTCTCGGTCATGCCGTAGCGTTCGAGCACGGCATGGCCCGTGCGCGCCGACCATTCGCGATGGGTCTCGGCCAGCAGCGGCGCCGAGCCCGAGATGAACAGCCGCATGTGCTTTGTCGTCTCCTTCGACAACGCAGGATTCTGCAGCAAACGCGTGTAGAAGGTCGGCACGCCCATCAGCACAGTGGCGCGCGCCATCAGCTTGATGATCAAATCCGGATCGAGCTTCGGCAGGAAGATCATCGACGCCCGCGAGAACAGCGTCACGTTGGTCGCCACGAACAGGCCGTGCGTGTGGTAGATCGGCAGCGCGTGGATCAGCACGTCCTTGTCGGTGAAGCGCCAGTAGCCGACGAGCGAAAGCGAGTTCGACGCGAGATTGTCGTGGCTGAGCATCGCGCCCTTGGAGCGCCCCGTCGTGCCCGAGGTGTAGAGGATCGCGGCGAGATCGTCGTTGGTGCGCGGAACGGTCGTGAACTCGCTGCTCGCCTTGTCGGCGGCGTCCGTCAGCGAGCCCTTGCCGTCAGGGCCAAGCGTTTCGACCTTGGCCTTCACCTTGGCGGCGATCGGGGCGAGCCCCTCCGCCTTGCTGGGATCGCAGACCACCAGCGACGGCTCGGCATCGCCGATGAAGTAGTCGAGCTCGTTCAGCGTATAGGCGGTGTTGAGCGGCAAATAGACCGCACCGGCCCGCACGGTGCCGAGATACAGCACGATATTGGCGACGGATTTTTCCACCTGCACCGCGACGCGGTCGCCGGGCTTCACGCCGCGCGCCACCAGCAAATTCGCCATTTGGCCTGCCCGCGCAATCAGGTCGCCATAGCTGATATGGGCGCCGTCCTGCGTTTCGATCGCGATGCGCTTGGGATCGTCCAGGCCGTCGAACAGGCGGGAAAACAAGTTGGCGTTGGCAGCTTGGTTCATGCAAGATTTCCTCGACCGCAAGGCAAACTAGAAGGCAAACAAGGCCGGTCAAAACCGAGGGCTGGATTAGCAAAAACCGCCCCAATGAAGCAACGGAGACAGTTGGCATGACCAAAAACGAGAAACGCGTGGCCTGGGTGACCGGGGGCGGCAGCGGGATCGGGGAAGCCGGCGCCGAGGCGCTCGCGGCCGACGGCTGGATCGTCGTGGTCTCGGGCCGCCGCAAGGACGCCCTGGATACCGTAGTCGCGAAGATCGCCAAGGCCGGCGGGACGGCCGAGGCCATTGCGCTGGACGTGTCCAACGCGAACCAGGCCCAGAAGGCGGCCGATCAAATCGTCGCGACGCATGGCCGGATCGACCTGCTCGTGAACAATGCCGGCATCAACGTGCCCAAGCGCAGCTGGAAGGACATGGAACTGGAGGGCTGGGACAAGCTCGTTCAGGTCAATCTCAACGGCGTGCTCTATTGCATGCGCGCGGTGCTGCCGACGATGCGCAAGCAGCAGGACGGCTCGATCATCAACGTCTCGTCCTGGGCCGGCCGTCATGTCTCGAAGATGCCGGGCCCGGCCTACACCACCACCAAGCATGCGGTGCTGGCGCTGACCCATTCCTTCAACATGGACGAATGCGTCAACGGCCTGCGCGCCTGCTGCCTGATGCCGGGCGAGGTGGCGACGCCGATCCTGAAACTGCGCCCGGTGGTGCCGAGCGAGGCGGAGCAGGCCAAGATGCTGCAATCCGAAGATTTGGGGCGCACCATCGCGTTCATCGCGTCGATGCCGCCGCGCGTGTGTATCAACGAGCTGCTGATCAGCCCGACGCATAATCGCGGGTTCATTCAGACGCCGAACAACAGGGATTAGGAGTTCGTAGCCCGGATGGAGCGAAGCGCAATCCGGGACAAGTCGATCCGCACGCGACAACCCCGGATTACGCTTCGCTCCATCCGGGCTACAATCCTCGCTCACCCCACGTGCATTCTCCCCCATAGTTTCACGCATCACGATAAATTATTCCCCGAAACCACTTCGCAACCCCTCCCGTAGTTCGGACCAACGACGCGTGACTGCTTCACGTCAAACTGTCGCAGGCGCCGTTGTTGCCCCAACGCAAACGCCGGCCATCGCCGGTCACCAATCCAATCGGGAGTTTCTCCATGTCGAAGCGCATTGCCTATCTCACCGCCGCCGCCTTCAGCGCCCTGGCCATCACCGCGACCGTCGTCGCGCCCGCCCGTGCCGAGGAGAAGACCGTCATGGTCGGCGGCGCCGCGATGTTCCCGTCCAAGAACATCGTCCAGAACGCGGTCAACTCGAAGGACCACACCACGCTGGTGGCGGCGGTGAAGGCGGCCGGTCTGGTGCCGACGCTGGAAAGCAAGGGCCCGTTCACGGTGTTCGCGCCGACCAACGCCGCCTTCGGCAAGCTGCCGGCCGGCACCGTCGACACCCTGGTGAAGCCTGAGAACAAGGCGACCCTGACCAAGATCCTCACCTACCATGTCGTGCCCGGCAAGCTCGAGGCCTCCGACCTCACCGACGGCAAGAAGATGAAGACCGCCGAGGGCGAGGAGCTGACCGTCAAGAAGCAGGACGGCAAGGTCTGGATCGTCGATGCCAAGGGTGGCACCTCGATGGTGACGATCTCCAACGTCAACCAGTCGAACGGCGTGATCCATGTGGTCGACACCGTGCTGATGCCGGCGTCGTAACACCGCCAGGTCCGGTTTCATCCCCCAGACCGGATGCTTTGAGACGGCGAGCCGGGGCCACCCGGCTCGCTTTTTTGTGACTACGATAGCCCGCGCACATCGATTCGATGTCCGGCCGGGCGTAACGAAAGCGGAAGCATCGGCGTATAATGGCTGTCACACGGCTTTCAGGACGGAACCACCATGTCGAGCCTTACAGTCACCGACGAGCAGGTCAGCGCCACCCCGGCCAAAGTGATCCAGCCGGCCTGGGTCCGGGTCATGCACTGGATCAATGCACTCGCCATGGTCCTGATGATCCTGTCGGGCTGGCAGATCTACAACGCCTCGCCGCTGTTCGGCTTCAGCTTCCCGCGCGACTACACGCTGGGCGGCTGGCTCGGCGGCGGGCTGCTCTGGCACTTCGCGGCGATGTGGCTGTTGATGATCAACGGCCTTGCCTATCTCGTCACGGGCTTTGCCACCGGCCGTTTTCGCAAGAAGCTGCTGCCGATCACGCCGTCCGGCGTACTTCACGACGTCAGGGCGGCGCTGACCTTCAAGCTGGGTCACGACGATCTCAGCGTCTACAATTACGTGCAGCGCACGCTCTATGCCGGCATCATCCTGGTCGGCGTGCTGATCGTGCTGTCGGGCCTCGGCATGTGGAAGCCGGTGCAGCTGCATTGGCTGGTCATGCTGTTCGGCGACTACCCGACCGCGCGCTACGTCCATTTCTTCTGCATGGCCGCGATCTGCGCCTTTCTCGTCATTCACGTCGCCCTCGCGCTGCTGGTGCCGAAGAGCCTGCGCGCGATGATCATCGGTCGCTAGAGAGGGAGTAGAACCATGGCCAAGCGTTCATTCCTGATCCCCGGCGTCGACAAGCGGCTGCTGATCAAGGACTCCATCAAGACGATGCCGGATGTCACCCGCCGCCGCTTCATCGCGGGCGGCGCCAGCCTGGGTGCGCTGACACTGCTCGCCGGCTGCGACGTGATCGATTCGTCGTCGGCCGAGGAGATGCTGAAGAGCGTCTCGAAATTCAACGACGCGGTGCAGGCCTTCATCTTCAATCCCGACGTGCTGGCGCCGACCTTCCCCGAGAGCGCGATCACCAAGCCGTTCCCGTTCAACGCCTATTACGATCTCGACGATGCGCCCGAGGTCGACGGCAAAGACTGGAAGCTCGAGGTGCGCGGCCTCGTCGACAACAAGAAGTCGTGGACGCTGGACGAACTCTACAAGCTGCCGCAGGTCACGCAGATCACCCGTCACATCTGCGTCGAGGGCTGGAGCGCGATAGGCAGCTGGACCGGAACGCCGCTGCGCGACTTCCTGAAACTGATCGGCGCCGACACCCGCGCCAAATACGTCTGGTTCCAGTGCGCCGACAAGGACGGCTACAATTCACCGCTCGACATGCGCACCGCGCTGCATCCGCAGACCCAGATGACGTTCAAATACGCGGGCGAGATTCTGCCGCGCGCCTATGGCTTCCCGATGAAGATCCGCGTGCCGACAAAACTCGGCTTCAAGAATCCGAAATACGTGGTCTCGATGGAAGTCACCAACGACTACAAGGGCGGCTACTGGGAAGACCAGGGGTATAATTCGTTCAGCGGGAGCTGAGGCGAACTCCGCTGCCGTAGGGTGGGCAAAGGCGCAAAGCGCCGTGCCTACCACCTTCTCGCGATGTTAGAGATCGTGGGCACGCTTCGCTTTGCCCACCCTACGGCACCGATTGTTTGGCCGGCCCGACCTTGCGTTGGAGCAGCGATAGCACCGCCCCCAGCGCCAGCAGCGCCGCCGACACATTGAGCGCGTAGCTCAAGCTCCCCAGCGCATCCGTGATCGCACCGACCACGATCGGCCCCAGCGTCTGGCCGACGCCGAACGAGATCGTCATCGCCGCGATCGCGGTCGGCCATTGCTCATGCGGATAGTTGAAGCGGACGAAGGCGGTGGTGGAGTTGACCACGGCGAAGAAGGCGACGCCGAACACCACTGCGGAGGTCGCAAGCCACGCCGTCGAGTGTCCAAGCATCGGCAGGCCGGCGCCGATCGCGTTGGTGCCGAGGATGATGGCGGTGGCGAGACCGCCGCGGTCGAGCGCCAGCACGCTCCGCCAGACCCAGGGTGTGACGAAAGCGCTGAGGCCGATCAGGCCCCAGAACGCAGCCTGCGCCGTCGCATCGCCGCCGCCGTCACGCACATAGGCAATCATGAAGGTCATGTAGGCGATGTAGCCCGCGCCGAACAGGAAGTAGGCCGCCAGATAGATCAGCACGGGCGGAATCGCGAAGGAGGCGTGGCTGGCTTCGCCGAAGCGTACCCTGCTCTCGATGCGGACAAGGAACAGCGGTACCGCCATCGCGACCGAGAGCAGCGTCAGCGCCCACCACACGATCCACCACGAGCCCGGGCCGAACCATTGCAGCGTGAACGGCGCGATCAGCCCCGAGGAGAGGATGCCGACACCGGGGCCGGCATAGAACAGGCTGAGCAGGAAATTGGACCGCTCGGGATATGACTGCGCGATGGTCGCGGCCAGGGCGCCGCCGGCAACGAAGGCGACCGCGGCACCGATGCCCAGCACCAGCCGTGCCGCGCTGAGCGCGAAAAAATTGCCAGTCAGCGCGCAAGTGGCGAGCGCGGCCAGACAAACCAGGGTTCCGCCGCGGATCGCCGCCGACCAGCCGACGCGCTGGATCAGCCGGGAGGCCACAAGCGCGCCCACGAGATAGCCGACGGCGTTGATGGTGTTCATGAAACCGGCAGCCGAGTAGGACCAGCCGAGGTCCTCCCGCATGTCGGGCAGCACCAGCGCATAGGCAAAGCGGCCGATCCCGAGCCCGACCGTCGCCGCCAGCGACAGGATCAGGATCAGCCGCGCGGGACGGGCGTCGGGCAGTGGGCTGTCAGGGGCGTGCAACAGGGGTACTCCGGCGTCCCGCAGTCTGGCAGGCCCCGCCCGCCTTGCACAGCCGCGCCGCGGCAATGGTGTCTTGCCAAGCGCGCAACGCCGCTCTAGCACTCCGGCCGAATTTCGATCTCAGAGGAAACGACCATGGCGACCCACAAATTGCTGCTGCTCCCCGGCGACGGTATCGGCCCCGAGGTGATGGGCGAGGTGAAGCGGCTGATCGACTGGCTCAATTCGGCCGGGATCGCCAAGTTCGAGACCGACACCGGCCTGGTCGGCGGCTCCGCCTATGACGCGCACAAGGTGTCGATCTCCGAGGGCGACATGGCCAAGGCGCTCGCCGCCGACGCCATCATCTTCGGCGCGGTCGGCGGCCCGAAGTGGGATGCCGTGCCCTACGAGGTGCGCCCCGAGGCCGGCCTGCTCCGCCTGCGCAAGGATCTCGCTCTGTTCGCCAATCTTCGTCCGGCCGTCTGCTACCCGGCGCTGGCGGACGCCTCCAGCCTCAAGCGCGAGGCGGTCGAGGGTCTCGACATCATGATCGTGCGCGAGCTCACCGGCGGCGTCTATTTCGGCGAGCCCAAGACCATCACCGATCTCGGCAACGGCCAGAAGCGCGCCGTCGATACCCAGGTCTACGACACCTATGAGATCGAGCGCATCGGCCGCGTCGCCTTCGAGCTGGCCAGGAAGCGCAAGAACAAGGTGACGTCGATGGAGAAGCGCAACGTCATGAAATCGGGCGTGCTCTGGAACGAGGTCATGACGGCGGTCCACAAGCGCGAATATCCCGATGTCACGCTCGAGCACCAGCTCGCCGATTCCGGCGGCATGATGCTGGTGAAGGCGCCGAAGCAGTTCGACGTCATCGTCACCGACAATCTGTTCGGCGACATGCTCTCCGACATCGCGGCGATGCTGACGGGCTCGCTCGGCATGCTGCCCTCGGCCTCGCTCGGCGAGGTCGACGTCAAGAGCAAGAAGCGCAAGGCGCTGTACGAGCCGGTGCACGGCTCGGCCCCCGACATCGCCGGCAAGGGCCTCGCCAATCCCATCGCGATGATCTCGTCGTTCGGCATGGCGCTGCGCTATTCCTTCGACATGGGCGATCTCGCCGACAAGGTCGACGCCGCGATCGCCGCGGTGCTGGCCAGCGGCCTGCGCACCGCCGACATCAAGTCGGAAGGCACCACCTCCGCCTCGACCACGCAGATGGGCGAAGCGATCCTGAAGGAATTGCAGAAGCTGCACGCGTAAGCGATCTGCCGTAGCCCGGATGAGCGAAGCGATATCCGGGACTTTGGCTGCAGCCTTCCCGGGTGTC
The DNA here is from genome assembly GCF_000282615.1 of Bradyrhizobium sp. YR681. Classification (GTDB taxonomy): domain Bacteria; phylum Pseudomonadota; class Alphaproteobacteria; order Rhizobiales; family Xanthobacteraceae; genus Bradyrhizobium. Next base: position 12,883 of record NZ_AKIY01000213.1, read on the forward strand.
GCTTCGCTCACCCGGGCTACGCGCTACGCGCTGGAGCCATTTCATGGACACCGCACCCCGCCCCAAGATCGCGGAAACCATCATCCATGAGACGGTCCGCCGGCGCGAGGCGCAGATCGGGCGGCGCTGCGAGATTCTCGCCAACACGCGCATCGAATATGCCACGCTCGGCGACTACTCCTATCTCGGCGAGAACTGCGACGTCGCCGACGCGGTGATCGGTAAATTCACGGCCATCGCCAATTCGGTACGGATCGGCGCGCCCAACCATCCGATGGGCCGTCCGTCGCAGCATCGCTTCACCTATGTGCCCGAATATTACGAGGCGAGTGCGACGCGGGACCGCGACTTCTTCGCGGACCGCCGCGGCGACCGTGTCATCGTCGGCAATGATGTCTGGATCGGCCACGCCGCCATCCTGCTGCCGGGCGTGAACGTCGGCGACGGTGCGGTGATCGCCGCGGGCGCGGTGGTCAGCCGCGATGTCGCGCCCTACACGATCGTCGGCGGCGTTCCCGCGCGTCCCATCCGCAAGCGTTTTGATGATTCGGTCGCGGACAGCCTGCGCCGCATCGCCTGGTGGGATTGGCCGGACCAGCTCATCTTCGAGCGTCTCGCCGATTTCCGCTCCGAGGCGATCGAGGAATTTTGCAGGCGCTACGACCCGGCGGCGAACGCGTAACGCGGGCGCAGCTCTCACACACACAACGTGTCTCGTAGGGTGGGCAAAGCGAAGCGTGCCCACGCATTTTTTGCGACCGAGAGAGATGGCGAGCACGGCGCAAGGGCGCCTTTGCCCGCCCTACGGCACCTCCCGAAATGAGAAAGGCCGGGCGTGAGCCCGGCCAATTTGATTCGGTCGTGATGCCCGCTCAGTACAGCGGGAAATTCTGCGGATAGCCGCCGATGTCCTGCGG